>CAZFPW010000247.1:0-4195 GCA_964520765.1 uncultured Novosphingobium sp. | reverse complement strand
GGCGCGCGCAGGGATACGGCCAGCACCTCGTCCAGCATGTCGTCGGTGGTCTCTCCGACCGGGCCGAAGTTGAACGAGCCGGCGTTGTTCACCAGCACGTCGATCCGGCCGAAGGTCGCCAGCGCGTGGTCGACGATTCCCTTGGGGCCGTCGGACGCGGTGATGTCGGCCGCGAAGGGCGAGAAGTCCCCGCCGATGCGCTCCCGCGCCGCCTCGATCTTGGCCGCGTTGCGCCCGACGCCGACGACACGCACGCCGTCCGCGCCCAGCCGCCGGGCGATCCCCTCTCCGATCCCGCCGCCCGCGCCGGTGACGATCGCGACTTTGCCTTGGCTCACTTGCATTCTCCCTTGGTCCCCGGTTCCGGGAAGGATTTCAGTTTCCAGCCCGCTGATTGCCCGATCGCTCGGCAATGTCGTTGGCCGCGATATAGCCGAAGGCCATGGCCGGGCCGATCGTCGCCCCGGCGCCCGGATAGACGTCACCGAACGGCGTGCCGGAATTGTTGCCCGCGGCGTAGAGGCCGGGGATCGGCTGGCCCGCCCCGTCTAGCACCCGCGCCCGGTCGTCGCACTTGAGGCCGCCCTTGGTGCCGAGATCGCCGTTGTTGATCGGCACGGCATAGAACGGCGCCTTGTCGATCGGGCCGAGGTTGGGGTTCGGGGTAACGGTCGGATCGCCGAAGAACTGGTCGTAGATGTTCATGCCGCGGCCGAACTCGGGATCGACGCCGGTCTTGGCATAGTCGTTCATCTTGCGCACCGTCTCCAGCAGCGCGTCCTGCGGCAGCTTGATCTTGGCGGCCAGTTCGGGAAGCGTGTTGGCGCGGAAGACGTAGTGATCCCACCAGTCCTCCGGCACCTTGCGCTCCGGCGTGTGGACCGTGGGCATCAGGCCCCCGGCGCTGAACTTGGCGCGGAACTTGGCGTCGAAGATCAGCCAGCAGGGCATGTTCGCCCCGGTCTTGAGGTGATCGTTGACCATGGCCTGGCCGAACTGGTCGTAGCCGCAGGCCTCGTCGACGAAGCGCACGCCGTTGCGATTGACCACCACGCTCCACGGGCGGCCGACATCGAAGGCGGCCTGATGGATCTCGTGGAAGTTGGAGGCGCCGGGCATCGGCAGGGTCATGGTCGGAATCCACCAGCCCTGCTCGGTATGTTCGGTCACGGCGCCGACCTTCTCGGCGGCCAGCAGCGCCTCACCGCGGTTGCCGTCCTCCGGGGTGGAGGAATGGCGGGTCAGGCCGGGGATCGGATAGAAGCGGTCGCGCAGCTCCTGGTTCCATTCGAACCCGCCTGCCGCCAGGACCACGCCGTGGCGCGCGTTGATCGCATACTTGCGGCCGAAGTTGCTGACCTCGACGCCCGTGACCTTGCCGCCATCCGTGACGAGGCCTTCGAGCCGGGTTTCCAGCCGCAGCTCCACCCCGCGCCGGAACACCTGGTCATAGACCGCGCCCATCAGCGCCGCCCCTTGCGTGAAGCGGCGGTCGCGGTGGGAGACCTTGCGGGTCGAGCGGTCCATCCAGTAGCGCCCGATCACCTTGGCGGCGACGCCCCGCCAGCCCTTCTGCTGCATCATCAGCGAGAAGGTCTCGGTCAGGTCCATGGCGTAGCGGCCGAACAGCTTGAAGCGGTTGAACTGCTCGCGCATCAGCGAATAGCGGTCATCGCCCAGTTCGCGCCCGTCGAAGGTCAGGCAGATCACCGAGCGGTCGGCGCGGGCACCGGGCTTGTCGGGATAGTAGTCCGGCCAGGGCGCGCCGACGAGCTGGACGCCGAGCCCCTTGAGATAGCGCGCCATCTGGGGCGCCTCGTCGACATAGGCCTCCAGCCGCTTGCGGTCGACGGGCTTGCCGATCAGGCTGTCGAGGTATTGCAGCGTCGCCTCGCGCGTGTCGCCGATGTCCCCTTCGAGCTGATGGTTGGGAATCCACATCACCCCGCCCGAGGTCGCGGAAGTGCCGCCGAACTTGTGCGCCTTCTCGACGATCAGCACCTTCAGGCCCTGGTCCGCCGCGCGCAAGGCGGCCATCGCGCCCGCCGCGCCGGAGCCGACCACTACGACGTCATATGTCTCGCTGCTGTCCACCCGAGCCTCTCCCTTGCCGGAAGCCCGGCCTTAAAACGGTCGCTCCCGACTTACCGGCGTGGCGCCCTCGCCTCAAATGACCGGCGCGGCAGAGCAACTTGCTCTCTTGCGATTTTCCCCGCAAGCGACGATTGCGCGTCGCGTCCCAGGCCGCCAGAGCGCGCCGGACATCTGGGTGGACCGAGCATGAGCGACAAGAATTTCACGGCCGTGGCGACGCTGGAGGAGGTTCCCTCCGGGTCGAAGAAGATCGTGACCGTGAACGGCGTGGCGATCCTGCTGTGCCACACGGCGGACCGGGTCTTTGCCGTGCGCAACGAATGCTCCCACGCGCAGGAGACGCTCGACTGCGGGCGGATGCGCGCCGGCTGGATCGCCTGCCCGGTCCACGGCGCGCGGTTCGACCTGGAAACCGGCGCGGCGCTCAATCCCCCCGCGACCCAGCCGATCCAGACCTTCGAGGTCCGCGTGGTGGGCGACACTATCGAGGTGGCGGTTTAAGCCCCTCCCGGCTTGACCTGAGCGCCGAAAGTTCTGACAGCGTCCGGTGAGACCATAACCGCCAGGACGACCGTGAGCGAACAGACCGACCTCGAACAGCTTCGCGCGCAGGTGCGCGCGTGGCTCGACGCCAACAAGCCCAGGGACTGGCGCGCGCTGAGCCGCACCCAGGACGATTTCGTCAAGACCCAGCGCGACTGGTTCCGCAAGCTGGTCGAAGGCGGCTACGCGATCCCGCACTGGCCGGCGAAGTGGCCGGGCGGCGGGCGCTCCCTGGCCGAGCAGAAGGTGATCTACGAGGAGATCGCCCGGGCCGATTGCCCGCGGCTACTGATGTCCTTCGCCTCCACCTACCACGCCTTCGCCACGCTGCACGAATGCGGCACGCAGGAGCAGCAGGATTATTACCTGCCGCGCATCCTGGAGGGCGAGACCTGGTGCCAGGGCTTCTCCGAGCCGAACGCCGGGTCCGACCTCGCCTCGCTGAAATGCAAGGCGGAGCGGAAGGGCGACGTCTATGTCGTCAACGGCCAGAAGATCTGGTCAACCATGGCCCAGTACGCCGACATGTGCCTGCTGCTGGTCCGCACCAACAGCGACGGCCCGAAGCAGGCCGGCATCACCTACCTACTGATGGACATGAAGTCGCCGGGCGTCACCGTCCGTCCGATCCACCAGATTCAGGACGACGAGGAATTCGCCGAAATCTTCCTCGACAACGTGGAAATCCCGGTCAGCGCCCGCGTGGGCGAGGAGAACGCCGGCTGGGCCGTGGCCAACGCCACTCTCGCCTCCGAGCGCGGGCTGACGCTGATGGAGCTGTCCTATCGCATGCGCGGCGCGCTGTGGCGCGCGGCCGAGCTGATCCGCAAGAACGGCAAGGAGGAGGACGCCGGTGTCCTGCGCGACTTCGGCCAGCTCGTCACGCAGGTCGACGTGGTCTGCGCCATCGCCGACCAGTTCCTCGACAACCGGATGAAGGGGCTGGAAGGCGTGGGCGACGCCTCGATCGTCAAGAACAGTTATTCGCGGGCGCTCAGGGCCTATTCGCTGTTCGGCCTCAAGGTCGGCGGGCTGGAGGAGCAATATCGCCACCCGATCACCTTCGGCGATCTCAACACCGGCAACTGGATGGCCGACTACATGAACTCCTACGCCTGGACCATCGCCGGGGGCAGCGAGGAAATCCAGCGCAAGATCGTGGCCGAGCGGATGCTCGGGATGCCGAAGGAACCGAAGGGGTGGGTGCTGTGATCGAACGCCAGGAACTGCACGACGCCGCGCAGAAGGCCTTCCCCGCCGACGCGCTGAAGCCCGACCGCGACGAAAGCTGGAAGCTCGTCACCGAGATGGGCTGGCTGATGCTCTCGCTGTCGGAAGAGGCCGGCGGCCTCGGCCTCGGCCGCGATAGCGCGGCGGCGATCCACTACGAGATGGGCAAGGCGCTCGGCACCGCGCCGCTGATCCCGGCCATGGCGACGGTCCAGGCCATCGGCGCGGCGACCGAGCTGGCCGATCAGGCCGGCTGGATCGAGCGCGTCACGACCGGAGAGTTCGTCACCACCAACCTGCGCGCGGGCGACGTGACCGGGGACGGCGA
>CAZFPW010000246.1:0-4220 GCA_964520765.1 uncultured Novosphingobium sp. | reverse complement strand
GCCGCATCGTTTCCAGCAAGTCCTCGCGCGTCAGCGCCTCCGGGAACGAGGTCGCCAGCACGGCGGCATAGGGCATCGGTCCGCTGAGGCCGGTGTGCACCTGGGGCGCGCCCAGCCCCGCGTCGCGGCCCAGCGCGGCCAGCTCCGCCACGCTGTGGGCATGGCCGTGCGAGGGATCGCGCAGGCGCTCCATCCGATCGTATTCCTCCGTCTTGTCCGCATCCGGCGTCACGTCGCTGACCACCACGCGGCCGCCGGGCCGGCAGACGCGGACCATCTCCGCCAGGACCCGCCCCGGCGCGGCGAAATGGTGGAAGGCGGCGCTGGAGATCACGATGGAGAACGCGCCGTCGGCAAAGGGCAGGGCCGCCGCGTCTCCCTGGATGAAGGCCACGTTGCCCGCGCCGCTCTCGCCTAGCGCCGCCTGGGCCTGGGCGAGCATTCCGGGCGTCAGGTCGATCCCGGTGATCCGGCGCACGTGCGGCGCGAGGTCGAGCGTGAGGCGGCCCGGCCCGCAGGCCACGTCGAGCACCGCGTCGTCCGCCCCCGCGCCGATCCTGGCGCGCAGGGCGGCGCTGCGATCGCCCCGGCCCAGGCTGTCCGCGAGCCGGGCATAGCCCTCGGCCTGGCGGTTATGCTGGTCGACTACCGTGCGGTCGTGCTGCGTGGCGTCGGGCGTGGTGTCGGACATTGGGGGGCATCGCTCCATCGTTATCGCGCCGAGCCTAGCACTTCCCCGCTTGGCCTTCGCCCGCCGGGCGGCCAAACTTGCCGGCGAAACGGCCAGCAAGGGCCGATGGAACGGAGCGGACGCGATGGCAGGCAGGTTGCAGAACAGGGTGATCGTGGTCGCCGGCGCGGGCGGGATCGGCAGCGGGCTCGCCCGGCGCTACGCCGCCGAAGGCGCGGCGGTGGTGATCGGCGATCTCGACGCCGACGGGGCGCGGGCCCTGGCGGCGGAGATCGCGGCGAGCGGGGGCCGGGCGACCGGCACCCATCTCGACGGCGGGGACGATGCCTCGATCAAGGCCCTGGTCGACCTTGCGGTATCGTCCTACGGCGGGCTCGACGGGTTCCACGCCAACTATGCCTCGTTCAAGGACGGCGAGAGCGGGGAGGACATCCTCGGCCTGCCGATGGAGGTCTATGACGAGGTCATGCACGTCAACGCCCGCGGCTTCGTGCTCTGCACGCGCCATGCCGTGCCGGCGATGCTGGCGCGGGGCGGCGGGGCGATGGTCTATACCACCACCGGCGGGGCCTATCAGGGCGAGCCGGTGCGCTGCGCCTATGCGATGAGCAAGTCGGCGGTCCACGCCCTGGTCCGCCACGTCGCCCGGCGCTTCGGCCCCCAGGGCATCCGCGCCAACGCCATCGCGCCCGGCGTGATCGCCCACGGCCGCTTCCACGAGGTGCTGTCGGAGGAGGTCAAGGACACGCTCCGGCAGACCAACCTGGTCAAGACCTTCGGCACGCCGGAGGACATCGCCGCGATGGGCGCGCTGCTGATGTCGGACGACGGGGCCTTCGTGACCGGGCAGGTCATCAGCGTGGACGGCGGCGGGCTGATGCGGGCTTAGGGGTGGTGGAGAGCGATCTCTCCTTCTCTCCCCGCTATCCACCCCCGCTCAGCCTGAGCTTGTCGAAGGCCATGCGAGGCCGGTGCCGTCAGGATTCAAAAGGGTCTGGATTCCATCCAACTTTACTAGATCGTGACTTCTTAAACCTACGGTCGAACCTCATTTCTGGCAGCGTAGTGTAGCAGGTCGGCGGCAGCGTCTGACAAAGCCGATGTGATCTCGGTTACGCTGAAGCAGCGATCCCATAGCCCCGTCGCGACGAGGTTCATCGCTTGACCCAAAGCCCCGTTTTTCCGGCCAAGGGTTTGTCTCGTGAAGCTCCTTTACGGCGACGGAGAAGCGATACGCTGCCTCATACAGCGCAGTTTGCCATTGGTCTTTTGTGACCTGCTCACGATCTTGATCCATGCTCGATCTATAAAGGCCGTGGCATAGGGAAGCCATCCGTTCCCTCATCGTCACCCTGAACTCGTTTCAGGGTCCATGATGCAGCGTTCGCCCCCTTGGGTGGCAGTCGAGTGATGGGTACGGGAACGCACGATGGATGCTGAAACAAGTTCAGCATGACTGAATAGTTCCAGGGCACGCGTGCGCGCGTGGCCTTCGACAAGCTCAGGCTGAGCGGGCT
The DNA here is from genome assembly GCA_964520765.1 of uncultured Novosphingobium sp. Lineage (GTDB taxonomy): Bacteria > Pseudomonadota > Alphaproteobacteria > Sphingomonadales > Sphingomonadaceae > Novosphingobium. The sequence goes on along the minus strand of CAZFPW010000246.1, from coordinate 2,012 downwards.
TGGGTTTCCCTTCGGTCCCTAGGCCCCGTACGACAGCCGCTTCACCGGGCCGCCTTCCTCGCTGAACGGATCGAACAGCATCACCCCGGCGGCGGCGCTGTCGCGGCTCCAGCGGATCAGGCCGTCGCACTCGCGTCCGCCGGCCAGGATCACGCGGACCCGCAGGCCGGGCTCGAAGGTGCCGACGCGGGCGACCCCCATGCCGTGGTTCGCCCCGCCCGAGCGGACGATCCGGGCCGGCCGCCGCCGCGCCGGGCGCGGCTGGAGCGATCCGTTCGACCAGGCCCGCTGGCGCAGGATGCGCAGGCAGTCGATCGGCTCGTCGAAGATCACCCCGTGGACGGGGCCGTCGATCCAGACGACGCGGGCCTTCACGATGTCGGCGGGGGAAAAGGCGATCGTCACCCGGCTGTCGCGTTCCAGCGCCTGGTGAAGCTCCAGCTTCGCGCCGTTGTCCGAGATGTCGCGGCAGCGTCCCAGGCTTTGCTCGCCGTCATGCTCCACCATGATCGGGCGAGAGACGGTGACGAAGCGGATGTCGCTGCGGCGGTCGGGGAAAAGCTCTTCGGTTCGCGGCGAGAAATCGTCGAAATCGGCATCGGTCGAGGGTTGCACCGTTCTGCTCCAATTCTGGCCTATAATCGGAAAACACCTTTATTTTCCATGGGTTCCAACGGGGAAGTAATTCTGTTGGTTAATATTTCTTGGCATCTGGATAGGTAGAATGCCACGAAAGTATCGGGTCGGCGGCAGGGCGCGGGATCGCGTCCGGGCCCGGAGCGGCACGATCGGCGCAACTCCCGATTGACCAGCCTTCGCCCCGGCTTTAACCGACTGATTAAATCGCCGCCGGAAGACGGGCTTCCGGGCAGGGCGCAACAGAGGATTTGACTAGCATGAAACTCGACAGCTCGATTGCCGCGGTCGTCACCGGCGGCGCCTCCGGCCTGGGTGAGGCGACCGCGCGGGCGCTGGCCGCCAAGGGCGTGAAGGTCGCCATCTTCGACATGAACGCAGAGCGCGGCGAGGCCGTCGCGGCTGAGATCGGCGGGCTGTTCTGCAACGTCAACGTGACCTCGGACGAAAGCGTCGAGGCCGGCTTCGCCAAGGCCCGCGCCGCCCACGGGCAGGAGCGCGTGCTGGTCAACTGCGCCGGCATCGCCACGGCCATCAAGACCGTGGGCCGCGACCGTGAGACCAAGGCGGTGAAGGGCTATCCGATGGCCGAGTTCGAAAAGGTGATCGCGATCAACCTGGTCGGCACCTTCCGCTGCATCGCCAAGTCGGCCGAGGGCATGCTGACGCTCGACCCGCTCGACGCCGACGGCCAGCGCGGCGCGATCGTCAACACCGCCTCGGTCGCGGCGCAGGACGGGCAGATCGGCCAGGCCGCCTATACCGCCTCCAAGGCCGGCGTGCTCGGCATGACCCTGCCGATCGCGCGCGACCTGATGAACGAGGGCGTGCGGGTCAACACGATCCTGCCCGGCATCTTCGAGACCCCGATGATGAAGTCGCTGCCAGAGCCGGCCCAGGTCGCCCTGGCCGCCGCCGTGCCCTTCCCCAAGCGCCTCGGCCGGCCGGAGGAATACGGCAAGCTCGCCCTGTTCCTGATCGAGCACGACTATATCAACGCCGAATATGTCCGCATGGACGGCGCGATCCGCATGGGTCCCAAGTAAGGAAGGCTGCGACGCCCCTCTCGCCATGACCACGCTCGAACTCACGGCCCCGCCGGGCGCGCGCGAGCAATTGCTCGACACCGCGAGCGAGATCATGCGCGAGGGGGACATCGTCGATGTCTCGCTGTCCGAGCTGTCGTGCCGCTCGGGGCTGAACTCGGCGCTGGTGAAGTACTATTTCGGCAACAAGGCGGGGCTGCTGAAGGCCCTGCTCGAGCGCGACATGGCCTATATCCTGCGCGCCGTGGACACCCTGCTGGCCAAGGACATAGAGCCCGAGGCCAAGCTGCGGCTGCACATGGACGCGGTGGTCGATACCTTCTTCCGCAC
>CAZFPW010000245.1:0-4222 GCA_964520765.1 uncultured Novosphingobium sp. | reverse complement strand
ATCGACAGGCAGGCGATGAACGGCTCGCCGTTGAGCCGGGCCAGGGGGGAGGAGATTTCCCGCTCTTCCTCGATCCGATGAATGAAGTCGGCAGGGACGCGCGGATAGCCCAGCTCCCGCGCGACGAGGTTGATCGTGCCGACCGGAAAGACCGCGATCGGCGGCAGGGCGGCAAGGTCGCTCTGCCCGCCGACGACCATCCGCACGGTCCCGTCGCCGCCGCCCACGCAGAGCAGCTCGGCCTCGGGGGCGTCGCGGCGGCAGTCGAACCGGAGGCTGTCGTGGTGGCTGACCGCGTGCCCCCGCGCGTCGAGCGCGCGGGCCAGGGCGGCGACGCGGCCCAGGCGGCGGGCCGACATGCGCGGGTTATAGGCCAGCGCGATCCGCACCTATTCGGCGGCCTCGACGGTGGCCTCGCCCTCGGCGGCCTGGCGCGCCCACATCTCGGCATAGAGCCCGTCGCGCTTCAGCAGGTCGAGGTGCGTGCCGCTTTCGGCCAGGCGGCCTTCGTTGAGGACCAGGATATTGTCCGCCTCGGCAATGGTCGAAAGGCGGTGGGCGATGGACAGGCTGGTGCGGCCGGTCGAGACCGCGTGGAGCGTGGCCAGGATGTCCTGCTCGGTGCGGGTGTCCAGCGCGCTGGTCGCCTCGTCCAGCAGCAGGATCGGCGGGTTCTTGACCAGGGTGCGGGCGATGGCGACGCGCTGCTTTTCCCCGCCCGACAGCTTGAGGCCGCGCTCGCCCACTTCGGTGGCGAAGCCCTTGGGCAGGCGCTCGATCAGCGGCATCAGCGCCGCGCCGCGCGCGGCCGCCTCGATCTCGGCCTGGTCGGCACCGTTGCGGCCATAGCCGATGTTGTAGCCGATGGTGTCGTTGAACAGCACCGAATCCTGGGGGACGATCCCCACCGTGCCGCGCAGGCTTGCCTGGGTGACCTCGCGGATGTCCTGCCCGTCGATCAGGATGCGCCCCGACCACGGATCGTAGAAGCGGAAGATCAGCCGGGCGATGGTGCTCTTGCCCGCGCCGGAGGGGCCGACCACGGCGACCTGGTGGCCGGCCGGCACCTCGAAGCTCAGGCCTTGCAGGATCGTGCGGTCCTTTTCGTAGCCGAACACCACCTCGTCGAAGACCAGGGTGGGGCGCTTGACGATCAGGGCGGGGGCGCCCGGCGCGTCCTGCACCTCGACCTCGGTGTCCATCAGGCGGAACATCTCGGCCATGTCGATCAGGCCCTGGCGAATCGTGCGATAGACCATGCCGAGCATGTCGAGCGGGCGGAAGAGCTGGGTGAGGTAGGTGTTGACGAAGACCAGGTCGCCCACGGTCATCCGCCCGCGCGACCATTCCCACACGGTATAGCCCATCGCGCCGCCCATCAGCAGATTGACGATCAGGGCCTGGGCGATGTTGAGCCCGCCCAGGCTGTTCTCGCTCTTCACCGCGGCCTCGGCATAGGCACGGGTCGCGCTCGCGTAGCGGGCCTGCTCGCGCTCCTCGGCGCTGAAGTATTTGACCGTCTCGTAGTTCAGCAGCGAATCGACCGCGCGGGCCATCGCCTGGGTGTCGAGCCGGTTCATCTTCTCGCGCAGGGCGTTGCGCCATTCGGTGATCCAGCGGGTGACGGCGGCATAGGCGCCAACCGCAATGGCGGTGGTCACGACCAGGCCCCAGCCGAAGTTCAGGTAGAAGATCACCGCGACCGCGATCAGCTCGATCGCCGTGGGGGCGATGTTGAACAGCATGAAATAGAGCATCACGTCGATGCTCTTGGTCCCGCGCTCGATCACCTTGGTCACCTCGCCGGTGCGGCGGGCGAGGTGGAAGCGCAGGGACAGGCGGTGGAGCCGGGCGAAGACGTCCTCCGCCAGGGCGCGGGTGGCGTCCTGGCCGACCCGCTCGAACACGATGTTGCGCAGGTTGTCGAACAGCACCCCGGCGAAGCGCCCCAGCGCATAGGCGAGGACGAAGGCCAGGGCGAGCGTGACGGCGGCGTTGCCCTCCAGCGTCATCAGGTCGACCGCGCGCTTGTAGGCATAGGGCAGGGCGAGCGTGGTCGCCTTGGCCGCCAGGATCAGCAGGATCGCCGCGACGATCCGCCAGCGCAGCGCGGCGTTGTCCCTGGGCCAGAGGTAGGGGAGGAACCGCCGCAGCGTGTTCCAGCCGTCGTGGCGGGCATTGGGATCGGTGGGGGTATCGGGCGGCATTGCCGGGCTATGTAGGCAGTGGGCGCGAAAACGGAAGGTCGATCAGCGTTTCCGCGCGGCCCAGCGCTCCGAGCCCCAGCGGGCGACGAGGGCGTCGGCGGCCCGCTTCTCCGCGCCGGTCAGGCTGGCGTAGCGGCGGCAATGGGCCGGGCGCTCGAAGCAGGTCTCGCCGCGGTCGAGGCGGAGCGAGACGATGCCGAACCCGGTCCCCGCCATGCCGATGGTGGAGGGGCGGTCCAGCTCGCCGATGTGCATGAAGGGGGGCAGGGGGTCGCGATGCGGCGCGCGGCCGGTCAGCAGGTCGAGCAGCAGGCCGCGATAGTCGCTGATGGTCGCCGGCTGGCTGACATCCGGCAGCGGGCGATTGACCACCAGGAAGGTCGCGAACTGGCGCTGGTTGATGATGTGCCCGTGGCCGAGGAAGCCGTCCTCGAACAGCGATTCGCCGTGGTCCCCGGTGACGAGGAGGATGGTATTATCCCATTGGTTCAAGGCCTTGAGCCTGGCGACCAGTCGCCCCAGCGCTTCGTCGGCATGGGCCACCGCGTTCCAGTAGGTCCGCTCCACCTCCGCTTGCCGCTGCGCCGAGATCGCCGCGCGCGGCAGCGGCGGATGGGCGAAGCGATGCTCCACTCCGGGATGATCGTAGGGGAAGTGCGGAGACTGGAAATTCAAATAGATAAGCTGCGGCCGGGCCCAGTTTTCGGGCTTGCCCAGGGCCCGGTCGAACTCCTCCAGCAACACCCCCTCATCGACCAGCAACGACCCCTGCGCGGCGAAGGCGGAGGCGCGTTTGTCCTTCAGTTTTTCCGCGTCGACGAAGATATCCGCGTTCTGCCGCATGGCGACGGTCGCTGAAATATCGCCGAAATCCTCAGGTTGGCCGGAGAAAACCGCGATTCCGTAGCCGCTCCGCTTCAGCTCCGCGAACAGGCTCGGGTCGCCGGCGCGAGGGGCGAGCTTGCCGGAGAAGATCGCCTTGAGCGAGGCCGTGGTGAAGCCGACATGGCTGTAGGCCGGCGCGATTCCGGCCCCGGAAGCCGCGATTTCCTCAAGATTCGGGGCGACCGGGCGGCCGTCGATGCGCTTGCCGAGGACGTCGCCGCGGGTGCTTTCCATCACGACGATGACGACGTTGGGGCCATGGGCCGGAACCAGGGTGAACGGTCGGGGGGCGGGCACCGGGACGAGGGCGAGGTCGCCCCCGTAGCCGTCCTCGTCGATGCCGTTTCCGGGCACGTCCAGCGCCAGGGGATGGCGTTTTGAATCAAAGGGATGCGCGTCGATACGCAGGCCGAAAAGGCCATAGCCGTCACGGTCGAAGTCGGTCGCCAGGGCGGCCAGGCGGCCGGCCGAACCCCAGCCCAGCATACGCTCCAGGCCCAGCGCCGCGTCGCTGCCGGTGCGGGGAATCACGGCGAGGAGGACCAGCCAGACGAGCCAGATTCCGGCAGCCAGTAGGCGACCAGGGCGCCGCGCCGGGCTGCCCTCGGCACCCAGCAGGCGGCGCGCTAGCCGCCACAGGGCCCACCAGGCCAGGCCGAAGGCGAAGGCCCCCACCAGGCCCGCCATGATCTCGTTCTTGCCGAACAGGATCGCGTCCTTGAAGCTGCCCCCGCCGAGCTGCTTGAGCAGCGCATAGTCGACTGCGTCGCTGAAGTAGGAATGGAGCTGATAGGTGGCGATCAGCGCGCCGAGGTTCACGCCCCCGAACAGGAAGGCGAAATGGAACGAGGCGGTCCAGGCCGCCAGGCGGCGGGTGCGCCAGGCGCAGAGCGCATAGGCGGCGAGGGCGAGGGCGAGCTGCGCCACGGCATAGCCCGCGCCGAACAGCAGCAGCTCGGGCAGGGCGTCGACCGCGTTGGGCTGGCCGAAGCCGCCGGTGAACAGGCCGTACTTGCGGTCCGCGACGGCCAGCTCCACCGCCGAGACGAGCAGCGTCACCGCCGGCACGGCGATCCCGGGCCGCAGCAGCCGGACCAGCGCCTGGCGGAACGGGCGCCCGGTCGCGGCCG
>CAZFPW010000244.1:0-4246 GCA_964520765.1 uncultured Novosphingobium sp. | reverse complement strand
AAGCTGCGAGGGGAGTGGAAAAGTTTGGTCGGGACGAGAGGATTCGAACCTCCGACCCCCACACCCCCAGTGTGATGCGCTACCAGGCTGCGCTACGTCCCGACCGGAAGGCGCGCCCTATACGCAGCACTTGGCGGGATGGCAAGCGGTCAGGTGCGAGTTGCGTCGCGGGCGGGGCAGGGGGCTTCCTGCGGGGACCCTCCGGGCCTTCGTTGCCATCCCCGATCATAGCTGCTAGTCGCCCGCGTCTCGGCGGAAAGACCCTTCATCCGCCCGTCAGGTTCGCACTCGGATAAGAGCACCACAACGGATGAGCATGACCTCCCTCGATCTCCTTTCCGCCGCCGCTGCCGGCGCCGCCGGGGCTCCGCCCGCCTGGGTCCAGTTCCTGCCGTTCATCGCGGTGGGCGTGATCTTCTGGTTCCTGATCCTGCGCCCGCAGATGCGCCAGCAGAAGGAGCACAAGGCCAAGATCGCCTCGATCAAGAAGGGCGATCAGGTGCTCACCGCCGGCGGCCTGCTCGGCAAGGTGCTCAAGGTGGATGACCACTATGCCGAGATCGAGCTCGGCCCCAACGTCAAGGTCAAGGCGCTGAAGTCGACGATTTCCGACATCGTCCCGCCGACCGGCTCGGCTCCGGCGAACGACTGACCGCCGCGATGCTCGACTTTCCCCGCTGGAAGCAGGCCTGGTACTGGTTCATCACCCTGGCCTGCTGCATCTTGGCGCTGCCGTCGATCCTGTCGATGTCCAGCGTCCAGTGGCCTTCCGCCCTCCCGCGGCCGATGGTCAACCTCGGCCTCGACCTTGCCGGCGGCAGCCACATCCTGCTGGAGGCGAGCGCCGGGCAGGTCGTGCGCCAGCGGCTGGAAGGCATGGAGGAGAACGTCCGCGCCAAGCTGCGCCAGGCCAAGACCCCGATCCGCATCGGCGACATCTCGGCCCGCGACGGCGCGCTGACCTTCATGGTCGAGGACCCGGGCCAGGTCGACGCCATGCGCGAGCTGATCCTGCCGCTGACCACCGGCGCGGGCCTGACCGGCCAGCGTGACTGGGACATCCAGGTCGTCGACGGCACCCGCTTCGTCCTGACGCCGACCAAGGAAGGCATCGACCTGGCCGTCTCCAACGCGATGGAGACCGCGACCGAGGTGGTGCGCAAGCGCATCGACGCGCTCGGCACGCGCGAGCCGACGATCATCCGCCAGGGCGCCCAGCGCATCGTCGTGCAGGTGCCGGGCCTCAGCGATCCCGAGGAGCTGAAGAAGCTGCTCGGCCAGACCGCCAAGCTCGAGTTCAAGCTGGTCGACCAGACGGCCTTGCCGAGCGACATCGCCCAGGGCATCGCCCCTCCGGGCAGCCAGATCGTGCCCTATGCCGATCAGCCCGGTGCCTCGATCGCGGTCAAGCGGCTCGGCGGCATCCGGGGCGACAGCCTGACCAACGCCCAGGCCGGCAACAACCAGCAGACCAACGAGAACATCGTCTCGATCACCTTCGACCAGCAGGGCGGGGAGAAGTTCGCCAAGCTGACCAGCGAGAACGTGGGCAAGCCCTTCGCCATCATCCTTGACGGCAAGGTGCTCTCCGCGCCGACGATCAACGAGCCGATCCTGGGCGGCCAGGCGCAGATCTCGGGCAGCTTCACCGCGCAGTCGGCCAACGCGCTCGCCATCTCGCTGCGTTCGGGCGCGCTGCCGGTCGACCTCAAGGTGATCGAGGAACGCTCGGTCGGCCCCGATCTCGGCGCGGACTCGATCGAGAAGGGCCTGATCGCGATGATGATCGGCACCGTCGCGCTGATGGCCTTCATCATCGCCACCTATGGCCGCTTCGGCATCTACGCTTGCTGCGCGCTGATCATCAACGTGGTGATGATCCTGGGCATCATGGCGGGGATCAACGCCACCCTGACCCTGCCCGGCATCGCCGGCTTCGTGTTGACGATCGGCGCCGCAGTGGACGCCAACGTGCTCATCAACGAGCGCATCCGCGAGGAGCGGGCCAAGGGCCGGCGCGTCATGCAGGCCGTGGAGCTGGGCTACAAGGAAGCCAGCCGCGCGATCTTCGATGCGAACATCACCAACGCCATCGCGGCCGTGCTGATGTTCCTGTTCGGCTCGGGGCCGATCCGCGGCTTTGCCGTCGTGCTGATGATCGGCATCGTCACCTCGGTGTTCACCGCCGTCACCTTGACCCGGATGTGGGTGGCGAACTGGCTGCGCCGCACCCGCCCCGCCGACATCACGATTTAGGAGGACCGGGTCATGAGGTTGCTTAAGCTCGTCCCCGACAACACCAATATCCGGTTCCTGCGCTGGCAGTGGCCGTTCTTCATCACCAACATCCTGGCGATGATCGCCTCGCTGGTGCTGGTGTTCACCGTTGGCCTGAACCTGGGCGTCGATTTCATCGGCGGCCAGATGATCCGCGTGACCTTCACCCAGACCGAGAGCGCGCCCGTGGCGGGCCTGCGCGACAATATCGGCCGCCTGGGCTTCGGCGAGCCGATCATCCAGACCTTCGGCAAGCCGAACGAGGTCTCGATCCGCATGAAGCTGCCGGAGGGCTCGGAAAGCAAGCCGGAACTGGCCGACGCGATGGCCAAGACCATCACCGGCGCGATCAAGCAGCACTATCCCGACGCGCGGATCGACGGCGTCGATTCGGTCTCCGGCAAGGTTTCGGACGAGCTGTTCACGACCGGCATGCTCGCGCTCGGCCTGGCGATGATCGGCATCTCGATCTACATCTGGTTCCGGTTCGAATGGCAGTTCGGCGTCGGCGCGATGTTCGCGCTGGTGCAGGACGTGCTCCTGACCGTGGGGATGTTCGCGCTGACCCAGATGGAGTTCGACCTCAACATCGTCGCCGCGCTTCTGACGCTGATCGGCTATTCGCTGAACGACAAGATCGTGGTCTACGACCGCATCCGCGAGAACCTGAAGAAATACCGGCGCATGCCGCTGCCCGAGCTGCTCGACCTGTCGGTGAACGAGACCCTGGCGCGGACCATCGCGACCTCGGTGGCGATGCTCATCACCCTGGTCGCGCTGCTGGTGTTCGGGCCCGACGTGATCTTCGGCTTCACCGCGGCGATTACCCTGGGCATCTTCATCGGCACCTACAGCTCGATCTTCATGTCGGCGCCGATTCTCATCTGGCTGAAGGTGACGGGCAACAGCTTCGTGCCCACGGAGACCGAAGTGGACCGCCAGGAACGCTTGGCGCGCGAGCGGGGATAGCTTTTAGATCCTCCCTGTTCGCAAAGCGAATGGGGAGGGGGACCGCGGCGGCGCAGCCGCCGTGGTGGAGGGGTAGGCTGTGCCCGTTCCCCCCCCCTCAGGCCCGCGGCCCGCCCCCTCCCCCTTCCCGCTGCGCGGAAACGGGGAGGAGCTATGAAGCCGCCACTCCCCGCCAGAACTCCACCAGCGCCGCCGCGTTCGCCTCCCAGGTGAAGCGCGCCGCATTGGCTGCCACCGCGGCCTGGGCCGGCGGATCGGCCAGGAGATCGGCCAGCGCCGCCGCGATCGCCGCAGGATCGCGCTCCGCGATCCGCCCGGCGCTGCCATCGCGCACCACCTCGTGCGCGCCGCCGATCGGCGGGATGACCAGTGGCGTCCCGCAGGCGAGCGCCTCGATCCAGGCGTTGGCGAGGCCTTCGCTGGCCGACGGCAGGACCATCGCATCGGCGGCGGCGAGCAGAGCGGGGAGGCGGTCGTGCCCGACCTGCCCCAGGAAATGCACCCGGTCGGCCAGGCCCAGCGCCTGCGCCAGGCCGCGCAGGTCCGCCTCGTCGGCGCCCTTGCCGGCGAGCGCCAGGCGCAGGTCGGCACGGCCGATCCGCGCCATTGCCTCGATCACCAGCCGCTGGCCCTTGCGCGCGATCAGCGCGCCGGTCGCGGCCAGGAGGGGCCCGTCGACGGGAATGCCGAGATCGGCGACCTCAGCCCGCGCCGCGCTCCGCGCCATTGGCCGGAACCGCGCGTGGTCCAGGCCGGTGTAATGCACCGTGATCCGGTCCCCCGGCATGCCGAGCGCGGCCATGTCGCCCTTCAGCGCCTCGGACACGGCGAGCATGCCGGCGGCCTGCCGGGCGGCCGCCAGCACCTGCGGCCCCGATCCGGGCTGGGTGCCCCAATGATGGATGTCCGCCCCGCGTGCCTTGACGGTCAGCGGCAGGCCGAGCGCCGTGGCGATCCGCGCCGCCGCCGGACCGTCGGGAAAGAAGAACTGCGCGTCGAC
>CAZFPW010000243.1:2368-4262 GCA_964520765.1 uncultured Novosphingobium sp. | reverse complement strand
GAGGACCCGCTCGAACCCGACGATCCGCCCGAACCGTGGCCGCAGCCCTTCTTGCCGCAGTGGTGGTGGCCGCCGTTCGAACCCGAACCGCCCGAGCTGCCCGAGGAGCTGGAAGAACTCGACGAGGAAGAGCTGGACGAGGAACTCGACGAGGACGACGACGATGAGCCGCCGCTGGAGGTCGAGGTGGAGGTCGAACCACCCGAGGTCGAGGTCGAGCTGCCGCCCGACGACGTGGAGGTGGAACCGCCGGAGGTGGAGGTCGAGCCGCCCGAGGTGGAGCTGCCACCCGAGGAGGTCGAGGTCGAGCCGCCGGTGCTGGTCGAGGTGATGACGATGCTGCCGCCCGACGAGCTTCCGCCGAAGAAGCCGCCGAAGAAGCCTCCCCCGAACCCGCCGCCGAAACCGCCGCTGCCGCCGATCACGGTGACGCCACCGCCGCCGCTGCTACCCGTCGGCATCGGCGGGGGCGGCATGTAGGGCGCGGGCATCGGCACATAGGCCAGTTCCTGCTCGCAGCAGGCCGGCTTGGTGACCACCCGGCGGATACGCTTCACCGTGCGCGTCGCCGGGGCGGCGCGGCGGGCTACGTGCCGGCGCGCCTTGGGCTTCGGCTTCGCCACCTTGGCCTGCTTGACGTATTGGGGCCGCGAGGTCGCGGGAGCTTCGGCGACATGCACCGCGCCACCGCCGACGAGCGCACCGCCCACCGCGAGGGCGGACAATTTCGCAAGGGCCATCCGAACCGACATAGGCTTTGCCTTCTTTGTTTCCCCTGGCCCGTGCTGCCGGCTGTTCCGGACGGCACGCGGCTCTGTTCCCCGACAAACGCAGAGTACGGGGGCTCCCACAATCCCGTTAACCGTGATTGGAACGGCACAAATGCTGAATTTTTGCGAATTTCGGCGGCGAAGCGGAGACCTGTCCCGGAATGGAACCGAACCGCGCTCAGTTCCTACCGAACTCTTTACTATTCGCCTTCATCAACCCCGCCGGAGTCGAACAAGCCGGTCTGGCTGCCGGACGGCGGCGCGAGGCCGAGATGCTTCCACCCGCGATCGTTGAGGCAGCGCCCGCGCGCCGTGCGCGCGACGAGGCCGAGCTGGATGAGGTAGGGCTCGATCACCTCCTCGATCGTATCGCGCGGCTCGGACAGGCCGGCGGCCAGGGTTTCCACGCCGACCGGGCCGCCCTTGTAGATGTCGGCGATCATGTGGAGATAGCGCCGGTCCTGCGCGTCGAGGCCGAGCGAATCGACCTCCAGCCGAGTCAGCGATTGATCGGCCAGGTCGCGGCTCACCACGTCGACTCCCGCCACATGGGCGAAGTCGCGCACCCGCCGCATCAGCCGCCCGGCGACCCGCGGCGTTCCCCGCGCGCGCCGCGCGATCTCCCGCGCCCCGGCTGGTTCAATGGCCATGCCCAGCAGATTCGCCCCGCGCGTGACCACGTGCTCAAGTTCTTGAACCGTATAGAAATTCAACCGCACTGGAATGCCGAACCGATCGCGCAGCGGGGTGGTCAGCAAGCCCTGCCGGGTCGTCGCCCCGACCAGGGTGAAATTGGGCAACGGCACCCGCACCGAACGCGCCGAAGGCCCCTCGCCGATGATCAGGTCAAGCTCGCGATCCTCCATCGCCGGATAGAGCACCTCCTCGACCACCGGGTTGAGCCGGTGGATCTCGTCGATGAACAGGACGTCGCCTTCCTCAAGGTTGGTCAGCAGCGCCGCAAGGTCGCCTGCCTTGGCGATGACCGGACCCGAGGTGGCGCGGAAGCCCACGCCAAGCTCCCGCGCGACGATCTGCGCCAGCGTCGTCTTGCCGAGCCCCGGAGGCCCGAAGAACAACACATGATCCATCGCCTCGCGCCGCGACCGGGCCGATTCGATGAA
>CAZFPW010000243.1:0-2268 GCA_964520765.1 uncultured Novosphingobium sp. | reverse complement strand
AGGTCGTTCAGTACCGCCCCATCACCCAGTTCGTTCACCGCCTGCGCCACCGCCGCAGTCGCCACCTGCGGCTTGAAGCCCAGGTTCTGCAAGGCCGAAACCGCGTCCGCGCTGACCGAGCCTGCCGCCACCGGGGCCGCGCCCGCGGGAACCGCGGAGGGCAATCCGCCCGCCTTGTCCTTCAACTCGTTGACGATGCGCCCGGCCAGCTTCGGCCCCACCCCCTGCGCCCGCGCCACCGAGGCCGCGTCGCCGCTCGCGCAGGCGCGCTGGAGGTCTTCCACCGCCAGGGCCGACAGCACGGCCAGGGCCATCTTGCTGCCGACGCCCTGCACGCCGGTCAGCAGCCGGAACCATTCGCGCTCGCCCGCGCTGGCGAAGCCGATCAGGCGCATGTCGTTCTCGCTGACCTGGAGGTCGGTGAACACTGTCGCCACATCGCCCCGCACGCCCAGCGCCGACAGGGTCTTGGCCGAGCAATGGACCAGATAGCCCACGCCGGCCACGTCGATCACCGCCCAGTCGGGGCCGAAGTCGTCGAGCGTGCCGGTCAGCTTGGCGATCATGGTTTGTTCCCATGCCACGCCCTCGGCCCGAGCGCCAGAGGGCGTTGCGCACTTTCTCCGTTCAGGTGCGAGAAAGCGATTCCCGTTAGGCGGAAAGCGCTTAAGACGGGCGGCGGGAACCACAGGTCGCAATTCGGGGAAGCCGAATGATAACAAGGAGGCCCGCGGGCGGCTGGAGCCAGATCGCCGCGGTCATGGCAATCGTGGCGCTGGCCGTGGCGCTGCGGCTGTTCGCCTACAATCCGTGGGACCAGCATCACCCCGACGAGTTCTACCAGTATCTCGAACAGGCGAACCGCCTGGTCTCGGGATACGGCATCGTCCCGTGGGAGAGCCGGTACGGCATCCGCAACGCCCTGATCCCGCAGTTCCTGGCCCTGCCCATGTGGCTCGGCAACGTGATCGCGCCAGACGGCATCCTGCCGATCCACCTCGCCCGGCTGAGCTTCGCGGTGCTGTGCCTGCTGGCGCTGGCCGGAGCCTGGGGCATCGGCGCGGCGCGATCGCAAGGCCACGCACTGGTCGCGCTGTTCGTCGCCGCGGTATGGTACGACAGCGTCCAGTTCTCGGTCCTGCTCCTCTCCGAAAGCGCGGCGACGGCGGTGATCTCCTGCGGCGCGGCCTTGCTGCTGCTCGGCACGCCGGAGCGGCAGCGACGATTGTGGCTGGCCGGCTTTCTGCTGGCCCTGGGGGTCCTGCTGCGCTTCCAGTACGCGCCCTTCGTCGGGGTGCTGGTGCTGGCCACGGCGCGGCTCGACTGGCGGACCTGGCGCGGGCTGGCGATCGGCGGTCTCGCGGCCCTGGCGCTCGGGGCGGTCAGCGATCTGGCCAACGGCCAGGTGCCGATGGCCTGGATCTTCGAGAACCTGCGGATGAACATCGGCGAAGGCCGCGCGGCCGAATTCGGCGAGGAAGGCCCGCTCTACTATCCCCGGATGATCTATCTGGCGCTCGGCCTGGCCGCTCCGGGAATCGTCGCCTGCGCGCTGCTGGCGGGGCGGCGCTACTGGCCGCTGATCTTGGCGCTGGCGGTCAACATCGCGATGCATACGCTGGTCGGCCACAAGGAGTACCGCTTCGTCTGGCTGTCGGTGTTCCTGATCCTGGTCCTGGGTGCGGTCGGATCGGTGAACGTGGCCGAATGGCTGATGGCCCGCCGCTCGCCGGGGCGGAAGGCCGGGTGGCTGACCCTGCTCGTGCTGTGCGCCGGCTGGTTCGGCCTGTCCCAGACCGTGCTGGGCGAGGCAGCGACCAAGCGGCTCAAGCTCAAGGGCGGGGCCTATTCGATGGCCGCCTTCGACAGCGTGACCCATCCCGAGGTCTGCGGCATCTCCGTTTCCGAGGACAAGTCCGCCCACCTCGTCAAGGCCCTGCTGCGCCGCGACATCCCGATCTACCTCATCCCGCAGGAGATGGCCGACGGGCTATCCTCGCTGCCGCCGGAAACGGTCGAGGCGGCCAATGCGACGATCGCCGACGGCGACCTGCCCTTCAACCCGGAATACCAGGTGATCACCTGCCATGAGCGGACCGAGCAGAAAGCCTGCCTGCTGATCCGCCCCGGCGGCTGCGACAGGACTGCGGGCAAGGACCATGACTTGCAGAACGTAATGCTGCGAACGGGAATGTGAGCTAGCGGCCAGACCAGGATTGGGGCCTAGCGGACCATGTGGGCATGGGCGATCGCCACGGCGAGCGCGTC
>CAZFPW010000242.1:2234-4263 GCA_964520765.1 uncultured Novosphingobium sp. | reverse complement strand
TCGAGCTGGAGCTGGCCGACCACGCCGACGATCCACTGCGCGCCGATCTCGGGATAGAACACCTGGATCACGCCCTCCTCGCTGAGGTCGTCCAGCGCCTTGCGCAATTGCTTGGTCTTGGTCGGGTCCTTCAGCACCACGCGGCGCAGGATCTCCGGCGCGAAGTTCGGCAGGCCGGTGAAGCGCACCTCGTTCTTCTCGCTCAGCGTGTCGCCCACCCGCAGGGTGCCGTGGTTGGGGATGCCGATGATGTCGCCCGGCTCGGCCGAATCCGCGATCTCGCGGTCCTGGGCGAAGAACAGGATCGGGGAATGGACCGCGATCGGCTTGCCCAGGGCCGAAGGGGTCAGCTTCATGCCCCGGCGGAAGGTGCCCGAGACCAGCCGCATGAAGGCGATGCGGTCGCGGTGCTGCGGGTCCATGTTGGCCTGGACCTTGAAGACGAAGCCCGTCACCTCGTCCCGCTCCGGGCTGATCTCTCCGGCGGCGCTCGGCTGGGGGCGCGGCGGCGGGGCGTAGCGGGCGATCGCCTCGATCAGCTCGGTCACGCCGAAGTTCTTGAGCGCCGAGCCGAAATAGACCGGGGTGAGGTCGCCGTGGCGATAGGCCGCCAGGTCGAACTCGGGATAGCCGACCTGGGCCAGCTCGGCCTCCTCCGCCACGGCCGCCGGCAGCTCGGCCTTTTCCCGTTTGCCCAGGAACTCGCGGCTGTCGCCCTCGGGCCGGCTGATCTCGCCGCTGGCGAAGTCCAGCACGCCTTCGAAAGTCCCGCCCATGCCGACCGGCCAGGACATCGGCACGACGTCGAGCGCCAGGGCGTCGGCCACCTCGTCCAGCGTCTCGAAGGGGGAGCGCCCCTCGCGGTCCACCTTGTTGACGAAGGTGATGATCGGCACCGAGCGCATCCGGCAGACCTCGAACAGCTTGCGGGTCTGCGGCTCGATGCCCTTGGCGGCGTCGATCACCATGATCGCGGAGTCCACCGCCGTCAGCGTGCGGTAGGTATCCTCGGAGAAATCCTCGTGCCCCGGCGTGTCGAGCAGGTTGAAGGTAATGATGGTTCCGTCGGGATTGGCCCGCTCGAAGGTCATCACGCTGGAGGTGACCGAGATGCCGCGCTGCTGCTCGATCTTCATCCAGTCCGACCGCGCCCGGCGCGCCTGCCCCCGCGCCTTGACCTGCCCGGCCAGATGGATCGCGCCGCCTTGCAGCAGCAGCTTCTCGGTCAGCGTGGTCTTGCCCGCGTCGGGGTGGGAGATGATGGCGAAGGTGCGGCGATTGGACATGGTGCGCGCGGTTAGCGCCGATGCCCCCCGCCGTCCATGCCGCCCGGGCAACGCGGCCTTAATCTTTTTCGTCGAAGGAGAGGCATCCGGGGAGCCGATCGGGGGCCTGATCCATGCGCATGTTCGTAACCGCCATCGTGCTGACCGCCGCGCTCGCGGGCTGCAACCAGGGCAAGACCTATCCGCTCGCCGCCGACAAGGTGCGCAGCACGCTGCTGTCGCTGCGCCCGCCGATGATGGTCTTCGGCGGCGGGGCCGGCGGGTCGATGGTCACGCCCACCGGCGACAACGACGTGCGCTGGACGATCTTCGGCCGGGACAACCGCGCCCTGATGTCGCTCGTCGCCAATATCGAGGCCGCGGGCGATGCCGAAACCCGCGTCCTCGTCACGGCCGAGCCGGCGAAGAGCAACACGACCGTGGCCAAGGGCATGGCCGAGAACCCCGCCGTGGTGAAGCTCTACACCAAGGCGATGACCGAGCAGATCGCCGCCAAGCTGGAGGGCCGCCAGTTCGACATGGGCGCGATCCAGACCGAGATGATGGCCGCCGCCGTCGCGACGATGCCCAAGATCCAGAACGAGGCGATGAAGCGCGCCGGCGAGTTCCAGCAGATGGAACGCGAGATGCGCGACTACGAACCCGACACCTCGCGGCCGGGCCAGCCCTCGAACCAGCTCGACCGCCGGAGCTATTGAGCGGCCGGCACGCACTCTCCCTCCGCCTCCACCTACCCCGCTCGG
>CAZFPW010000242.1:0-2134 GCA_964520765.1 uncultured Novosphingobium sp. | reverse complement strand
TTGACCCGGGACCGCTGTGAGCCTGGCTGAACGTCCCGTCGATGAGGCCAGCGGTCCCGGATCAAGTCCGGGACGACGAGGCATTATCCCCGCAACACCGCCCCGAACTTCGCCGCCGCGGAGGTCACCCGATCCGCGATCTCCTTCAGCTCGGCCTCGCCATAGCTCTTCTCGCCCGGCTGGAGCGTGACCTCGACGGCCAGCGACTTCTGCCCATCGGGCACGCCGGCCCCACGGAAATCGTCGAACAGCCGCGCCGCGACGATGTTCGCCTTGTCGGCGTTGCGCATCGCCCGGACGAGATCGCCCGCAGGCAGCTCGGCCGGGACCAGGAAGGCGAAGTCGCGCGTCACCGCCTGGAGCGCGGGCGGCGCATAGGCGGTGCGGGCAAAGCCTGACGCACCGCGCCTGGCGGGAATCGCATCGAGGAACAGCTCGACCGCGGCGACCGCGGCCTCGATGTCGAAGGCCTTGAGCGTCGCCGGGTGCAACATGCCGAAACGGGCGAGCACGGTCTTCGGCCCAAGCCGCAGCGTGGCCGACTGGCCGGGGTGGAACTGGCCCCCCGCCTCGCCCATGACCTGGAGCGAATCGACCGGCGCGCCGGCCTCGGCCAGCAGGGCCAGCGCCTCGGCCTTAGCGTCGAAGGCGTCGAAGCTCACCGCCTTGCCGGTCGCGTGGCCGCGCGGCGTCTTCTCGCCGGCCAGGACCACGGCGAGCGAGAGCCGCTCATCGCTCTTCCCGCCGTCCCCGCGCAGGTAGCGCCGCCCGATCTCGAACAGCCGCAGCCCCGCCGCCCCGCGATCGAGGTTGCGCCGCGCGGCCGAGAGCAGCCCCGGCAGCAGCGAAGGGCGCATCGCCTTCATGTCCTCGCTGATCGGATTGGCGAGAACCCAGAGGCCCCCGTTTCCATCCGCGAACAGATTGGCCTCGTCCTGGGGCAGGAACGACCAGGTGATCGCCTCATGGCTCCCCCGCGCGGCGGCGGCGCGGCGCAGGCGGCGCTCCAGCTTCTGCGCCGGCGTCGCGGTGGGACGGGCGATGCCGTCCGCGCGCGGCAGCGGCACGCTCTCGACCTTGTCGATGCCGTGGATGCGGACGACCTCCTCCACGATGTCGGGCGCGCCGGCGATGTCGGGACGCCAGCCGGGGGCCGTGACCGTCCAGTCTTCCGCGACGGCGAAGCCCAGCGATTCGAGGATGCGGCGCTGCTCCGGCTCGGAGATCGCCACACCGCCCAGGGTGGTCGCCAGGGACGGATCGTAGGTCGTCGACTGGCTGCCCCGCGGCGGCGTGCCCGCGCGGACCACGGCCGAGGCCTCGCCCCCGCAGATCTCCAGGATCAGGGCGGTGAGCAGGTCCATCCCGGTGTCGAGGAACTGCGGGTCCACCCCGCGCTCGAACCGGCTGCGCGCATCCGAAGTGAGGTTGAGCTTGCGCCCCGTGGCGGCGATCCGCTGCGGATCGAAATAGGCGATCTCCAGCAGGACGTCGCTGGTCGTCTCGCTGCAACCCGAATCCTCGCCGCCCATTATCCCTGCGATATCATGGACTTGGCCATCGTCCGCGATGACGGTCATCTCATGGTCGAGCAGGTAGTGCTTGCCGTTGAGCGCCGTCACGCCCTCCCCGTCGCGAGCCCGCCGCGCGACCACCGCGCCCGACAGCTTCGCCAGGTCATAGGCATGGGCCGGCCGCCCGAAGGCCAGCATGACGTAGTTCGTCACGTCGACCAGCGCCGAGATCGGCCGCATTCCCGCGGCCTTCAGCCGGGCCTGCATCCACTCGGGCGACTGCCCGTTGCGCACGCCCCTGATCGTCCGGCCGTAGAAGGCCGGGCACCCATCGGGATCGTCGGTGCGGATCTCCACCGGGCATTCCGACGTGGTGGAAATCGGCGCGATTTCAATGGGTTTCAACGTCCCCAGGCCCGCCGCGGCAAGATCGCGGGCAATGCCGTAGACCCCCATGCAGTCGGGCCGGTTCGGCGTGATCGCCACGTCGAAGACCGGATCGGCGCCGTGATAATCGGCAAAGGCCAGGCCCACCGGCGCATCGGCCGGCAACTCGATGATCCCTTCATGATCCTCGCCCAGCTCCAGCTCGCGGGTCGAGCACATCATGCCGTTCGATT
>CAZFPW010000241.1:2668-4307 GCA_964520765.1 uncultured Novosphingobium sp. | reverse complement strand
GTCAGCGGCGACGGCGCGGTCGAGAAGATGAAGCCCCGCGCCCGGTTGATGAGGAACTCCCGCATGGTCGCCGGGCCGCAAAGCAAGGCCCCTTCCGCGCCCAGCGCCTTGCCGCAGGTGTGCAGCGAGATGACATTGTCCCGCGACGGCAGCATGGCGGCGAGGCCCCGCCCCTCCGGCCCGAACACGCCGGTCGAATGGGCCTCGTCCACCAGCAGCATCGCGCCATAACGCGCGGCGAGATCGGCCAGCGCGGCCAGGGGCGCGAAATCGCCGTCCATCGAATAGAGCGCCTCGACCGCGATCCACGCCTGGCCGCCGCGCCAATCGCGCAGGGCCGCTTCATAGGCATCGAGATCGCCGTGCGGCATCAGGCGATGCTCGGCGCGGGTCAGGCGCAGGCCCTCGTGCATCGAGGCGTGGACCAGCGCGTCCGCCAGCACGAGGTCGCCCCGCTGCGGCAGGGTGGAAAGCAGGGCCGAATTGGCGGTGTAGCCGGTCGGGAAGAACAGCGCGGCTTCCACCCCGAAGAAGGTCGCAGCCTCCGCCTCCAGCGCCTCATGCTCCGCGCGGTTGCCGCGCAGCAGGCGCGAGCCGCCGGAGCCGACGGCCACCCCCCGGTCGAGCGCGGCGCGCGCAGCATCGGCCAGCCGGCCCGAGGCGGCGAGACCGAGATAGTCGTTCGAAGCGAAGTCGATCCCGCTGTCGGGCGCGAGCGAGCGCAGGCGGCCGATCGCGGCGAGCCGTTCGAGATCGGCGCGCTGCGCGGCCAGCATCACTCCCGCGCCCCGAACAGCGCGGAGCCGACCCGGACATGGGTCGCGCCGAGCATGATCGCGGTTTCGAAGTCGTCGCTCATGCCCATGCTCAGCCCGGTCAGGCCATTGTCGTCGGCCAGCTTGCCCAGCAGCGCGAAGAACGGCGCGGGCTCGATTCCCAGGGGCGGCACGCACATCAGGCCGCCGATCGGCAGGTCGGCGGTACGCGCCTCAGCTAGCAGGGCCGGCAGCTCGGCAATGGCGCAGCCGCCCTTCTGCTCCTCGGCGCCGATGTTGACCTGGACGAAGCAGGGAACCTGCCGCCCAGCCTTGTCCATCGCCCTGGCCAGCGCCGCAACCAGCGAGGGCCGGTCCAGCGAATGAATGCAGTCGAACAGCACGACGGCTTCATCCGCCTTGTTGGACTGGAGCTGGCCGACAAGGTGAAGCTCCACGCCCGGATGGCCTTCGCGCAGGGCCGGCCACTTGGCCGCGGCCTCCTGCACCCGGTTTTCACCGAAGACGCGCTGCCCGGCGGCGATCAGCGGAACGATCGCCTCGGCCGGGTGGGTCTTGCTGACGGCGACGAGGGTGACTTCGCCCGGCTCGCGCCGCGCCAGGCGGGCGGCGGCGGCAATGCGCGCGTTCACATCTTGGAGGAGGATATCTGGCCGATCCATGGCGCGCTGCTATAGCGATGCCGTGTCGAAGCGCCACCCATCCCTGCCCCGCCTGTTCCTCGTCAGCGATGCGCGCAACGATGCGGCGCTGGAGGCCGCCCTGGCCAGGATGCCGCGCGGCGCGGGCCTGATATTCCGGCACTACCATCTCCCGCCCGAGGAACGCCGCGCCCGGTTCGATGCGCTGCGGCGGATCGCCCG
>CAZFPW010000241.1:0-2568 GCA_964520765.1 uncultured Novosphingobium sp. | reverse complement strand
ACCGCTGGGCGGCGATCGACGGCTTGGCGCCGCCTACGCATATCCGCCGGATTCCCAAGGATTCTTGACGAGGAGTCACCGCTAGGCGCATTATGCGCGCCGACCTTGGGGGACTGGTAATGGCTTCTCGTGCAATCAGCGTCGCCGGCGGCGCCTCGCGTGCGCCCGGACGCGCGTCCTGGCGGGCCGTGCTGCGCCGGTCCTTGCGCCGGAGCGCGGAGATCGGCGGGGCCGTGATCCTCGTGGCGGCGATGGTGTTCCTCGCCCTCGCCCTCGTCAGCTACAAGCAGACCGATCCGTCCAGCTCGACCGCGGCCGGCGGGGCCGTGCACAACTGGATGGGCGCGCCGGGCGCCTGGGCGGCCGATGCCGCGCTGCTGTCCTTCGGCCCGGTCTGCGCGCTGTTCCTGCCGCTGCTCTACGTCTTCGCCCGCAAGCTGTGGCGCCTGGTCGAGGAAGAGGATGGCGAGTTGCCCGAGCTGCACCAGCGCTGGTGGCGGCCGCTGGGCCTGCTGCTGTTCGCCATGACCCTGCTCGCGACGGTGCTGGCCCTGCTGTTCACCTCTCCGGGGGGCACCCTGCCCGCCTCGATGGGCGGCCTGGCCGGCCTGGTCGGCGCGGGCGCGATTCGCGCGGGCGCGGACCTCCTGCCCGAGTTCCTCCAGTTCTGGGCGATCCTGGTGGCGGGCATCGCCTGCCTCGTCGGCGGGGCGATCCTGACCGGACGGGTCTTCGCGGTCGACTGGATCAGCCTGCTGACCTTGCCGATGGCCCTGCGCCGCGCGCGGCGCCCCGCGTCCTCGCTGCCCTTCGCGCCGGCGCATGAGAAGCCGGCCCGCGAGAAAGCCGTGCGCGACGTCGCGCCGCAGGTGCCCGAGCCGCTCGCCCCGCCGCGCAAGCCGCCCGAGATCACCGATCCCACGCGGCCCGCGCGCCCGGCCCAGATCGGCCAGAATCTCGGCCAGGCCCGCCAGGGCGACCTGTTCGACGAATGCGCCCTGCCCCCGCTCGACCTGCTGGCCGATCCGCCGCCGCATGCGCAGCAGAAGATCGACAAGCTGGGGCTGGAGCGCAACGCCCGCCTGCTCGAAACCGTGCTCGACGACTTCAACGTGAAGGGTGAGATCACGGCCGTCCGCACCGGCCCGGTCGTGACCATGTACGAGCTGGAGCCCGCGCCCGGCATCAAGGCCAGCCGGGTGATCGGCCTGGCCGACGACATCGCCCGCAACATGAGCGCGATTTCGGCCCGCGTCTCCTCGATCCCCGGCCGCACGGTGATGGGCATCGAGCTGCCCAACGCCGACCGCCAGATGGTCTCGTTCAAGGAAATGGTCGGCTCCGAGGCCTTCGCCGGGCACAAGGGCCTGCTGCCGATCATCCTGGGCAAGGACATCGCCGGGGAGCCGATCGTGGCGGACCTTGCGACCATGCCCCACCTGCTCGTCGCCGGCACCACCGGCTCGGGCAAGTCGGTCGGCCTCAACTGCATCCTGCTCTCGCTGCTCTACCGCCTGACCCCGCAGCAGTGCCGCCTGATCCTGGTCGATCCCAAGGTGCTGGAGCTGAAGTCCTACGACGACATCCCGCACCTCCTCTCCCCCGTCGTCACCGAGCCAGCCAAGGCCGTGCGCGCGCTGAAATGGGCGGTGGAGGAGATGGAGCGCCGCTACCGGATGATGAGCGAGATTTCCGTCCGCAACGTCTCCGGCTTCAACGACAAGGTCCGCACCGCGATCGCCAAGGGCAAGCCGCTCGGCCGCCGCATCCAGATCGGCTTCGATCCCGAGACCGGCGAGGAACTCTACGAGGAGCACCAGCTCGACTACCAGGTGCTGCCGCAGATCGTGGTGATCGTCGACGAACTGGCCGACCTCATGGTCACGGTCGGCAAGGAGATCGAGGTGCTGATCCAGCGCCTCAGCCAGAAGAGCCGCGCGGCCGGCATCCACCTGATCATGGCGACGCAGCGCCCCTCGGTCGACGTCATCACCGGCGTCATCAAGGCCAACCTGCCGACCCGCATCTCCTTCGCCGTGACCAGCCGGATCGACAGCCGCACGATCCTGGGCGAGCAGGGCGCCGAGCAGCTCCTGGG
This sequence comes from uncultured Novosphingobium sp., assembly GCA_964520765.1. Lineage (GTDB taxonomy): Bacteria > Pseudomonadota > Alphaproteobacteria > Sphingomonadales > Sphingomonadaceae > Novosphingobium. The sequence goes on along the minus strand of CAZFPW010000241.1, from coordinate 470 downwards.
CAAGGGTGACATGCTCTACAAGCCCAACACCGACCCGGTGAAGCGCGTCCACGGGCCGTTCGTCTCGGACGAGGAGGTCGAAAAGGTGGCCGATTACTGGCGCTCGCAGGGCGCCCCGGATTACGTCGATTCGGTCACCGAGGAGCCCGAGGACGGCGGCTTCGGCTTCGAGGACATCGACGCCGCCTCCGACAGCCCGGAGGAGCGCAAGTACCGCCAGGTCTGCCAGATCGTCTTCGAGAGCCAGAAGGCCTCGGCAAGCTGGATCCAGCGCCAGATGGGCGTCGGCTACAACACCGCCGCCAAGTGGATCGAGCGGATGGAACAGGACGGCTTCGTCGGCCCGGCCAACCATGTCGGCCGTCGCGACATCTATCGCGACCGGGACGGGAATCCGCTGTAACGGCAAGCGAAAGGTGGTTATATCGTTTGCAAACGTGGCAGATCGAGCAGCGATCAGCCAGCCCCCG
>CAZFPW010000240.1:0-4329 GCA_964520765.1 uncultured Novosphingobium sp. | reverse complement strand
TTCGGCTCCACCTGCCACGGCCTGCTGGTCGGCTCGGTGTTCAACTATTTCGCGGAGATGCGCCGGGGCACGGCGCACAACCGGCCCTATGCCGGCGGCTATGTGCTGGAGCGCCACGCCGATCCGGCCCGCGGCCTCCATGCGATCCAGCTCGAGATCGACCGCAGCAGCTATCTCGATGCCCGACTCATCGAGCCGGGCGCGGGATTCGCCACCATCGTCCAGCTTCTTGCCGGGCTGGTTCGCCGCCTGGCGCAGGACGTCGCAACGCTTGGGCGCGACGATGCCTCGCGCTGGGTCGAAGCCGCGGAATAGGCGACTTCCCGCCCCGATTCGCGCTCGCCGGCAACACCATACGGCACATAAAAAACCACCTCGTGCAACGCACGAGGTGGCCAAGGTTCAGGGAGGAGGTGCACGAAGTGCACCTTCCCGCCAGGCCATGAGGGAAGCCGTGGCGGGACTTGCAAGATAGGCCTATTGCGAACGGCTTTCAAGCCCCGCCAGCAACAACCCGAACCGAATGTCAGCTACCTGCCGCTCGGGCGGGTCGGCCGGTCAGGCGTTGGCCGCAGCCGGCACGGCGACCGGGCCCTTGCCCTGCTGCGCCTGGCGACCGAACACCTCGCGCACCAGCTCCAGCGAGAACAGGTGGGCGTAGATCAGCGGCAGCAATCCGCTCTGGTTCCAGCCGCGCAGCACGTCGCCGCGAACCTCGCGCAGGGCTTCCTGGTTGATCATCTGGAAGCCGCGATAGACGTAGGGCTGCTCCTGCCCTTCGACCTGGATCGCCACTTCGCCGTCCATCAGCAGCTTGTGCTTCTTCAGCTCCTCGATGAAGGCGCCGGTGCGCATGCCGGCTTCCTCGAACTGCTGGCAGAAGTCGAGCATCGCCTTGCAGGCGTCGCTGGCCTGCTCGCCCTCGAACAGAGGCGCGCCCTCATCATATTCGCCGATCAGGTCGCTGGTCGGGTCGAAGCACAGCGACAGCTCGCTCGCATCCGGGGTCAGCTTGGCCAGGAGAAACGGATAGCGGCGGACATAGGCCGGGACATAGACGTTCTCGAGCAGCTTGCCCTCATCGTCGACGAAGGCGTTGACGCCCTCGTTGAGGCCCATCAGCGCCAGCGGCACCGGATCGTCGCCCGAGGTGAAGATGATCGGGAAGTTGCGGGCCGCCTGGGGGAATTCCTCGACCGTCAGGGGAATGGCGTGCTGCCCGACCAGCCAGGGCGCCTTATCGGTCGGCTTGCTCTTCCAGGCGCCATGGTCGCGGCTGTTGAGCGGCATCAGGTCCTGGTAGAACAGGGGAAGCTGGGCTTGCGGCGCGCTGGCCATTGGGAAACTCTCCGATCTTCGTAAGGCTTGAAAGCGCCGCGTTCTAGGCGTCGGACGCGACCGGCGCAACCAGCTTGCCGGGATTGAGCAACCAGTTCGGATCAAGCGCCCGCTTCACCGCGCGCAGCATCGACAGGGCGACCGGATCGCCCAGCCGTTCCAACTCGGCCCGCTTGGACTGGCCGATGCCGTGCTCGGCCGAAATCGAGCCGCCCCAGGCCGTGACCAGATCATGGACCTGCCGGCTGATCGCCCTGCCCTCGCCGCCGTCCCAGGCCTTCGCCTCGACCCCCTTGGGCGCGAGGACGTGGAAATGCACGTTGCCGTCGCCCAGGTGCCCGAAGGCGAGCGCCTGCGTACCGGGCCAGGACGCCTGAATCGCGGGAACCGCGGCGTCGACGAAATCCGGCATCTTCTCGACCGGGACCGAGATGTCGTGCTGAACCGCCGGTCCCTGCGCGCGCTCGGCCGGGGCGACGGATTCGCGCAGCAGCCAGAACGCCTCGGCCTGGGCCTCGCTGACGGCGATCGTCCCGTCCTCGACCAGGCCCGCCTCGAAGGCGGAGGCCAGCATGGCCTCGGTCCGGTCATGCAGGGTGTCGGCCGCGGCGCTGTCGGCCACGACCTCGATCAGGGCGTGCCAGGCGTGGTCCTCGCCCAGGGGCGCGCGGGCATCGGGCAGGTAGGCCAGCACAGCCTCCAGGCAGGACTGCGGCATGACCTCGAAGCCTTCGAGCGCATCGCCCATCTCGCCCTCGCAGTGGAGGAGCAACGCCCGCGCGGCCTGGAGCGAGGGCAGGCCCGCCCAGATCACCCGGCGCTCGGCCACCGCCGGCAGCAGCTTCAGGGTGGCGGCGGTGACGATGCCCAGCGTGCCCTCCGACCCGATCAGCAGCTGCTTCAGGTCGAAGCCGCGATTGTCCTTCTTGAGCGGGGTCAGGGCCGAATAGACTTGACCGTCGGCCAGCACGGCCTCCAGCCCGAGGACCAGCGCGCGCATCGAACCGTGGCGCAAGACCTGGCAACCGCCGGCATTGGTCGAGATCAGACCGCCGACCGTGGCCGACCCCTTGCCGCCCAGCGTCAGGGGAAAGCGCAAGCCCACCGCCTCCGTCGCGTCGTGCAGGGTCTGGAGGATCACGCCCGCCTGGGCGGTCACGCGCCGGGCTTCGCGGTCGATGTCGAGGATCGCGTTCATCCGGCGCAGGCTGAGCAGAAGCTGGCCGCCGCCCGCATCGGGCGTCGCCCCGCCCGACATGCCGCTGTTGCCGCCCTGGGGCACGATGGGCAGGCCGTGCCGCGCACAGAGGCGGACCAGCTCGGCCAGTTCCTCCGTCGATGCCGGCGAGGCGAGCGCCACGGCCCGCCCGGTATAGCGCCCGCGCCAATCGGTCAGCCAGGGGGCCATCAGGTCGGGATCGACGGTCAGGCCGCGCGGACCCAGCAGGGCCTCGGCGGCGGCAAGGAAGGCGGCATGGTCGGTCATCCCGGCGCTATGACACAGGGATTCGCGCAGAAGCCAGCGTGAATTGGCCGGTACGACGCTTATCCGGCTTGCATCGCGGGGCGGTGGAGTTAAGCGACGGTTCAAATTGCAACAGTATTAGCGTCTTTACTCGTGGCCGGTCCGGCAGACTGAGGGCAATTGATGGATCAACTGATCGTTCTGCTTGCGCCGCTCGCCGCGCTGATGCCCCCGGCCGGGGCGGCGGAACTGGCGCCGGACGTGCCGGGGCTGGAAGCGGCGGCGCCGCAGACGTACGGCCGGTTGTTCCCTCCCCCCGAAGTGCCGGAAGCGATGACCGACGAAGGCCGGTTCGTCTTCCCGATTTCCGAAAGCTTCCAGCCCCCCGCCGAGAACCAGGTGCGGATCGAGCAGCGCATCACGATCCGCATCGCGCCCCGCGCTCCGCCGCCGCCGCCGCGCCCCTTCATGTTCGACGCGCCGGGCCGCATGCCCCCGCGCATGACGGAGCGGCATGTGGGCAAGTGCCTGCCCATCGCCGGGATCGCCGGGGTCCAGGTCGGGCGCGACAACCGGCTGATGCTGTTCATGCGCGATCAGCGGACGATCGCCCTGGGCCTGGAAAAGTCCTGCCGCGCGCAGGATTTCTATTCGGGCTTCTACGTCGAGCGCAGCCCCGACGGGCAGCTTTGCGTCGATCGCGACCGGCTGCAATCGCGCAGCGGCGCGAACTGCGCGCTGACCCGGCTGCGTCAGCTCATCGAGGAATGACGGGGAAATCCTTGACTTTTCGTTGCGCCTGCGCCTAAGCGCGCGTGCCTTCGCGCCTGCACAACGGGTGGATGAAGACTGGCGGTCCGATCACGGCCCGCCATCCGATCTTTCCGGATACCGCTGCCTATGAAGTTCGCCGATCTCGGCCTGTCTGACGAATTGCTGCAATCGGTCACCACGGCCGGTTACGACGAGCCGACTCCGATCCAGGCGCAGGCCATTCCTCCCGTGCTGATGATGAAGGACATCATCGGCATCGCCCAGACGGGCACCGGCAAGACCGCCAGCTTCGTGCTGCCGATGATCGACATCCTTGCCCATGGCCGCCGCCGCGCCCTGATGCCGCGCTCGCTGATCCTTGAGCCGACGCGCGAACTGGCGGCCCAGGTGGCCGAGAACTTCGAGAAGTACGGCAAGAACCACGACCTCAAGATGGCCCTGCTGATCGGCGGCGTGCAGATGGGCGATCAGGTGAAGGCCCTGCAAGAGGGCGTCGACGTGCTGATCGCCACGCCGGGCCGCCTGATGGACCTGTTCGAGCGGGGCAAGATCCTGCTGACCGGCTGCGACCTCCTGGTCATCGACGAGGCGGACCGCATGCTCGACATGGGCTTCATCCCGGACATCGAGACGATCTGCTCCAAGCTGCCGGCGAACCGCCAGACGCTGCTGTTCTCGGCGACGATGCCGCCGCCGATCAAGAAGCTGGCCGACAGGTTCCTGACCAACCCCAAATATATCGAGGTCGCCCG
>CAZFPW010000239.1:0-4356 GCA_964520765.1 uncultured Novosphingobium sp. | reverse complement strand
GATCCGCCCCTGCTCCACGATGACGCGACCATATTGCAGCGCGTCGGCCGGCTCGAAGCCGAGCACGACCACGGCCGGCGCATCATCGCCATGCAGCCGCGCGATCATCGCGCGCATCGTCTCCGCGCTGACGAACGGCACGTCGCCGTAGAGGATCAGCACGTCGCCCGCGAAGCCCTGCAAGGCAGCCTCGGCCTGCTGCACGGCATGGCCGGTGCCGTGCTGCGGCTCCTGCACCGCGATCGCCGCGCGTCCGCCGAGCGCCTGTTCCAATTGCTCGCGCCCGCTGCCGACCACGACGACCTGGCGCTCCGGCCTCAATTCCGCCGCGCTGGCCAGCAGGTGCTCGATCATCGGCCGCCCCGCGATCGGGTGGAGCACCTTGTGCAGGTCGCTCTTCATGCGCGTGCCCTTGCCGGCAGCGAGAACGACGATGGCGAGCGGTGCGGAGGAGGTATCAGACGCGGTCATGCGCGCAGCCATGCCAGCAAATGCTTGCCGTTTCCAGAATGCCGGGCCATCCGCACCGGCGATGAGCGCGTTCCCCTTTCAGATCGTCGGCTTCGACCTCGACGGCACCCTTGTCGACACGCACCAGGACCTGGGCAATGCGGTCAACCATGCCCTCGCGCTGGCGGGTCGCCCGCCCGTGCCGATCCACGAGGTGGAGCACCTCGTCGGCGGCGGCGCGAAGAAGATGCTGGTGCGGGCCTTCGCCCTCACCGGGGGAATCGCCGAAGCGGAGTTCGAACCGGCCTATCGCGCCCTGCTCGCCCATTACGAGGCGAACATCGCGGTGCATTCCCGGCTGTACCCCGGCGGCGAAGCCATGCTCGACGGCCTCGCCGCGCGCGGGGTGAAGCTGGCCGTGGTAACCAACAAGCTTGAAGCGCTGGCGGTCAAGCTGCTCGACGCGCTGGACCTGTCGCACCGCTTCGCCCTGACGCTGGGCGGCGACACCCTCGGCCCCGGCCGGGCCAAGCCCGCCCCCGACATGATCGAGGAGATGGTCGCCCGGCTCGGCAGCGGATCGGGAGCCGGCGCCCGCACCGCCTTCGTCGGAGATACGACATACGACATCGGCGCAGCACGAGGCGCGAAAGTGCCGGCGGTCGCCGTCAGCTTCGGCTACAACGACAAGCCGCCGGCCGAGCTGGGCGCCGACGCGGTGATCGGCCATTTCGACGAGCTGATCCCGACACTGATGCGACTGTGATGTGACAATCCGCAGAAATCTGCGGGTTTCCTGACGCCTTCCTGTTAAAATGCGGCCCGCCCGGCTATCGTCATCATAGTGCAACGATCATCGGGAGGAGCCGAACGGTGATGGGTCGACTCGCGGTTCTCCTTGTCCCCCTGCTGCTCTTCGCGGCGCCTGCCCGTGCCGAGCGGCTGTTGTTCGACCATCGAATCTATCCCGAGATCGGCGCGGTGCTCGACAGCGGGCGCAAGGAGATGATCCACTTCGACGACAGCAATCCGGCCTACGTCTTCAACCGGATCGCGATCCAGGGCACCTCGGCCGAGAACTGGACCGAAGCGCTGGAGATCGTGGTGCGCCAGCCCAGCCGCCAGGTGAAATCCCCCGCCGACTGGCTGGAGCGGCTCCGCGGCCAGGCGGGCGATGCCTGCCCCGCCGCGTTCACTCCGATTGCCGAGGACGCCAGGTCGCTGACCTTCATGCGCCGGGCCGAACCCTGCGCCAGCACGCCGGAAGAAATGACCCTCTATCGCATCGTCGCCGGCCGCAGATCGCTGTTCACGCTGGCCGCGCGCCATAAGGGCGCGATGGACGAGGCGCGGCGGCAACAATGGCTCCGCCTGCTGGCGAGCGCCCGGATCGAACCCTAGAAGTCGAACTGCGCCCGTAATCCGAAGGCATCCGCGCCGTAATTGGCGCTGCCGCCCGCCACGACCGGCGAATCCTTGATCCACAGGCGGCTGTAGTTGGCGATGAAGCGGACGTAGTCGATCGGTATCCAGATCAGCGAGACGGCCGCCAACTGCTGCCGCCCGCCGACGATCCCGGCGGAATTGAGGTCCAGCCAATCGTACCGGGCGTTGACCTGCAAGGCGCCCATCCCGCCCTTGCCGACCGGGTTCTTCGGCCGGATGCGGTCGAAGGCGCCGTTGCGATAGGCCGTCACGTCGTCGGTCAGCAGATAGCCCAACTCGGCATAGCCACCGTTGAAGGTGGGATCGGCCAGTCCCGCGCGCGAGACCTTCTGCCAGAAGCCTTCCGCGCTCGCGTGGAAGCGGCCGTTGACATAGGCGGCTTCCAGGCCGAGCCCGCGCTCGGCCGTTGCGCCGGCGATATTGCCCGTATCGACGAAGCGCAGATCGGTGGTGTGGACGAAGGGCCGGGCGCGATAGCGGAGCGGCTCGGCCAGGCCTTGATCCTTGATGAGGCGGTAGTGGACCGACCCGCCCAGGTGCAACTGCCCCCCGCCCAGCCTGGGCATGAACACCACCCGGCCATCGAAGCTGTAACTGTTGTCGCTATCGCTGTTCGAGGCCGCCGCGTCGTCGGCGAAGACCCCGGCCTGGGCCATGAAGGTCTTGCCCAGATAGGTCGCGCTCAGGCCTATGCGGCGCTCGAACCCGAAGGCGCTGTTGTAGGACGCGCGCTCCTGGAAGCTGGTGAACAGGTCTGACGTCCCGTCCTCCAGCCCCCAAAATGGCTTGTGATGTCCGAGGGTCAGGGTGATCTCGGGATTGGCTTTGTAGGTCAGGTAGAGGTCGGTGAGACTGACGGTGCTCGCCGCGACGTCGATCTCCATGCGGTAGCCGAAGCCGCCCGGCATGGTCCCGTCGAACCCGATATAGGCGCGGCGGGCCTCGGCGGCGAAGCCGAGCTGACGCTGCCGGTCGGGCGTGGTCATGGCCGGAGCGCTGACCGAGCCGACATCTATCTGCAGCCGCCCGCGCGGCTTGAACGACCAGCCGTCCTTGGTGGCGAGCTTCGGCGCGCCGTCCCAGGTGATCTCGGTCGCGGGCTTGGCCGTCGCGGTTGGCGCGGGCAGCTTCTCGACCGCGGCGGTGGCGGCCCCGGCGGCAGTCGTCGCGGCATCGGCCTTGGCCCGGGCATCGGCCAGCTGGCTCTCCAGCGAGTCGATCCGCGCCGCCATCCGCGCCATCTGCGCGCGCATCGCGGCCAATTCCTGCGCGACATCCGCGCTCTGCGCCTGGGCCGGAAGCGCCCATCCGGCGGCGACCGTGACGGCGAGCACCGAAGTGCGGATCGATCGAAGCACGAGGGCGGTCCCTTTGTTGCGAGCTGTTGTCATGTCTGAAACGGTCCAGTGGCACCTATTCGATAAAAAGAAACCCCTCTTCGCCGTTTGCGATCCAGGCTCCATGCCCATTGAAAGGCGCGGGACATCGTGCCATCCCGCACCGCAGCAACAACCACCCCCGCGAACCCGCCAGATTCCAGCATCGGAGCCCAGCCCATGACCATCTCCTTCCAGGACCGCGTAGCCATCGTCACCGGAGCCGGCGGCGGCCTCGGGCGGGCCTATGCGCTCGAGCTGGCCCGGCGCGGGGCCAAGGTCGTGGTCAACGACCTCGGCGCGGCGCGCGACGGCACCGGGCATTCCGACGCGGCGCTGCAAGTGGTCGAGGAGATCAAGGCCGCCGGCGGCGAGGCGATGTCGAACGGCGGCAACGTCGCGGACTTCCAGCAGATGACCGAGATGGTCGCCAAGGCGAAGGAAGCCTGGGGCGGCGTCCATATCCTCATCAACAACGCCGGCATCCTGCGCGACAAGAGCTTCGCCAAGATGGAGCCGGCGGATTTCGAGGCGGTCGTGCGCGTCCACCTGTTCGGCGCGGCCTTCGCCACCAAGGCCTGCTGGGAAACGATGCGCGAGCAGAACTATGGCCGCATCCTCATGACCACCTCGTCCACCGGCCTCGGCGGCAACTTCGGCCAGTCGAACTACGGCGCGGCCAAGCTCGGCATGGTCGGCCTCGCCAAGACGCTCTACCTCGAAGGCGCGAAGAACAACATCCGCGTCAACTCGCTCGCCCCCACGGCGGGCACCCGCATGACCCAGGACATCTTCCCCGAGGAAGCGTTCCAGGCCTTCAAGGCGGAGAACGTCGTCCCGGCCGCGCTCTACCTGGTGTCCGAGGACGCCCCGACCAACGCGATCGTCGGCGCGGGCGCGGGCGTCTATCAGAGCGCCTGGGTCACGATGAATCACGGCACCCTGCTGCCCGAGGACCAGCGCACGGTCGAAGGCTTCGCCGCCGCCTGGGACAAGATCAGCGACCGCAGCACCGATGCGCCGATCCAGAACGGCATGGAACAGTCGATGCACGCGATGGAACTGGTGCAAAAGGCCGCGCAGG
>CAZFPW010000238.1:0-4364 GCA_964520765.1 uncultured Novosphingobium sp. | reverse complement strand
GCCGATCATCCCGCTGCCTTGCGCGCGATCGCGCTCAGGCCCTTGGTGAGCTGGAACAGGCCGTTCAACCGCGCCTTGGGATCGCCCCAGGTGCGGGTGATCGCGAGCTTGTTGTCCGGGCGCAGCTTCACCGTCCCCTCCAGCCGCTGGGCATAGGCGACCAAGCCCAGGGGATCGGGGAACCTGTCTTCGTGGAAGGTGACGAGCGAGCCCTTAGCGCCGACGTCGATCTTGGCGATGTTGGCCAGGATCGCCTGGCGCTTGATCTCGATCAGCTTGACGAGGTTCGCGGTCGGCGCGGGGAGGGGGCCGAAGCGGTCGATCATCTCGGCCGAGAGGGCCTCGATCTCGGTCTGGTCCTCGGCCTCGTTGAGGCGGCGGTAGAGCGCCATGCGCACGGCAAGGTCGGGCACGTAGTCCTCGGGGATCATGATCGGCGCGTCGACGGTGATCTGCGGGCTGAGCGAGGACCGCTCCTTCACCAGGCCGATGTCGCCGGCCTTGGCGGCCAGGATCGCGTCCTCCAGCATGGCCTGGTAAAGCTCGAACCCGACCTCGCGGATATGGCCCGATTGCTCGTCGCCCAGCAGGTTGCCCGCGCCGCGAATGTCGAGGTCGTGGCTGGCGAGCTGGAAGCCCGCGCCCAGCGAATCGAGGTCGCCCAACACCTTCAGCCGCTTTTCCGCCACTTCGGAAAGCTGCTGGTCGGTCGGATGGGTGAGATAGGCATAGGCCCGCAGCTTGGAGCGCCCGACCCGGCCGCGAAGCTGGTAGAGCTGGGCCAGGCCGAAGCGGTCGGCGCGGTGGATGATCATCGTGTTGGCGCTCGGGATGTCGAGCCCGCTTTCGATGATCGTGGTCGAGAGCAGGACTTCGTACTTCTTCTCGTAGAAGGCGCTCATCCGCTCTTCCACCTCGCCCGCGCCCATCTGGCCGTGGGCGGTGACAAAGCGGACCTCGGGCACGGTCTTGCGCAGCCATTCCTCGACCTCGGCCATGTCGGCGATGCGGGGGACGACGATGAAGGATTGCCCGCCGCGATGATGCTCGCGCAGCAGGGCCTCGCGCATCACCATGTCGTCCCATTCCATCACGTAGGTCCGCACCGCCAGGCGGTCGACCGGCGGGGTCTGGATGGTCGACAGCTCGCGCAGGCCCGACATCGCCATCTGGAGCGTGCGCGGGATCGGCGTGGCGGTGAGGGTGAGGACGTGGACGTCGGTGCGAAGCTGCTTGAGCTTTTCCTTGTGGGTGACGCCGAAGCGCTGCTCCTCGTCGACGATCACTAGGCCGAGCCGCTTGAACTTCACGCTCTTGGAGAGGATCGCGTGGGTGCCGATGACGATGTCGACCGTGCCGTCGGCCAGCCCCTCGCGGGTGGCCTTGGCCTCTTTCTCCGGCACCAGGCGGGAGAGGCGGCCGATCTCGATCGGGAAGCCGGCGAAGCGCTCCTTGAAGCCCGCGTAATGCTGGCGCGCCAGCAGGGTGGTGGGCGCGACGACGACGACCTGCTGCCCGGCCATCGCCGCGACGAAGGCGGCGCGCAGGGCCACCTCGGTCTTGCCGAAGCCGACGTCGCCGCAGATCAGGCGGTCCATCGGCTTGCCTTCGCCAAGGTCGCCCAGCACGTCCTCGATCGCGCGGTCCTGGTCGTCGGTCTCCTGCCAGGGGAAGCGGTCGACGAAGGGGTCGTAGCTCGCCGCGTCGGGCAGCAGGACCGGGGCCTGGCGCAGGGCGCGCTGGGCGGCGGTCTTGAGCAGTTCCCCGGCGATCTCGCGGATGCGTTCCTTGAGCCGGGCCTTGCGCTTCTGCCAGGCCTCGCCGCCGAGCCGGTCCAGCGCGACGCCTTCCTCGCCGCTGCCGTAGCGGCTGAGGACCTCCAGGTTCTCGACCGGGATGTAGAGCTTGTCGCCGCCGGCATAGGTCAGCATCACGCAGTCGTGCGGGCTCTGGCCCACGGGGATCGATTGGAGGCCCTCGTAGCGGCCGATGCCGTGGTCCATGTGGACCACCAGGTCGCCCGGCGTCAGGGCGGACAGCTCGGCCAGAAAGGCGTCGGCGTCCTTGCGGCGCTTCTTGCGGCGGACCAGCCGGTCCCCGAGGATGTCCTGCTCGGTGACGATCTCGAGCTGGTCGTTGGCGAAGCCCGTTTCGAGCGGCAGGACCAAGGCGACCGGCGCGCCCTTGGCGGCGAGGCCCAGGGCTTCCTGCCAGTCGTCGGCCAGGACCGGCGCGGGCTTGGCGGCCTCTCCCAGGATCGCGGCGAGGCGCGCCCGGCTGCCGGTGGAATAGGCGGCGATCAGCGCCTTGCGGCCGCGCTTGACCTGGCCGGTGAGGTATTGGGCTGCCGCCTCATAGACGTTGTCGCCCCGCGCCCGCTCCGGCGTGAAGTCGCGCCCGCCGGAAAAGCCGAAGTCGACGATCCGCTCCCCGTCGGGCTGGGCGAAGATCTCGGTGCGGTGGATCGGCCAGTCCGCCAGCCGGGTGTCCAGCTCCTCGCGGGTCAGGTAGAGCGCATCGGGCTTCAGCGGGCGGTAGGAGCCGGGCGCCTTGCCGGAAGTGTCGCTGCGCGCCGCGAAGTAATCGGCCACGTCGCCCAGCCGCTCGTCCGCCGCGCCCAGGGCGGCGCTGTCGATCACCGCCAGGTCGCCCTCGGCCAGGTGATCGAACAGGGTGACGACGCGATCCTCGAACAGCGGCAGCCAGTGCTCCATCCCGGCGAGCCGCCGCCCGTCGCTGACCGCCTGGTAGAGCGGATCGGAAGTGGCGTTGGCGCCGAACAGCTCGCGATAGCGGCCGCGGAAGCGCTTGACCGATTCGTCGTCGATCAGGGCCTCGCTGGCGGGGAGCAGCAGGTGCTCCGCGATCGTTCCGCTGGAACGCTGGCTGTTGGGATCGAACAGCCGCAGCGTTTCCAGCTCGTCTCCGAAGAAGTCCAGCCGCAGGCCCTGGTCGAGGCCCGAGGGGAAGATGTCGAACAGCGATCCGCGCACCGCGTACTCGCCGGCGTCGACCACGGTGTCGGTGCGCGAATAGCCTTGGCGCTGGAGCAGGGCGATCAGGCTTTCGCGCCCGATCTCCATGCCGGGCTTCAGCAGGCGGACCGATTCGCGGATGCGGAACGGGGTCAGCACGCGCTGGAGCACGGCGTTGATCGTGGTGACGAGCAGTTGCGGGCCGCCTCTGTCTCTTTGGCCGGCCTTTGCCTGAAGCCGGTGCAGCGCGGCGAGCCGCCGGGCGCTGACCGACAGGGCCGGGCTGGCGCGGTCGTAGGGCAGGCAGTCCCACGCGGGAAACTCGATCACCTCCAGCTCGGGCGCGAAGAAGGCGGCGGCCTCGCTCATGCTACGCATCGCCGCCTCGTCCGGGGCGATGAACACGGCGCGGCCTTTCGCGGCGCGGGCGAGGTCGGCCAGCACCAGCGGCTGCGCGCCGCGGGCGACGGAGGCCAGGGTCAGCGGGGACTTGGCGGAAAGGATTCGGGAGAAATCGGGCATCGGAAGGACAAGGCCACTAGCCGCCTATCCGTTCCGTTCCAAGTGCGCATCCTTGCGCCGCCCCGCCGCGCCGCCTATCCGCCCGGCATTCGCGCAAGAAGGGCCGCCCGATGATTACCCATGTCGTCCTGTTCTGGCTGAAGAACCCGGGTTCGGTGGCCGATCGCAACACGCTGATCGCGGGGATTCGCGGCCTGGCGGCGATCGAGGTCGTACGCTCCCTGCACGTCGGCATTCCCGCCGAGACCGAGCGGCGCGACGGGGTCGATCATTCGTTCGACGTTTCGGAGACGCTCACCTTCGCCACTCTCGCGGACGAGGCGCTGTACCAGCGGCACCCCCTGCACAAGCGCTTCGTCGAGGCTTACGGCGACCTGTGGGACCGGGTGGCGATCTACGACATCGCCGAGGTTCGCTGAGATCAGCGCGGAATGTCCACGTAGTCGAGCTGCTGCATACGGGTCATCAGCGGCCCGGCATATTCCTCAGGCACCGAAAGCGTGCCGAGCGCCCAGCCGAGGATGTCGACGTCCTCTTCCTCGATCAGCGTCTCGAACCAGACCAGCTCTTCCTCGCCCCATTCGGCATGGAAGCGGTCGAAGAAGCCGCCGATCATATAGTCGGCCTCGCGCGTGCCGCGGTGCCAGGCGCGGAATTGCAGGCGTTTGAGGCGGTCGGTCTTCATGGCCGCGCGGGTAGGGGAACTTGCCCGTCGGCACAAGCGCCCGTGGGACGCTGACCTTGGTTTCGGCCTCTTTTAGCTGGGAGAGCCAGCCTGCCTCCGCTCAGCCTGAGCTTGTCGAAGGCCGCGGGAAACCTTCGCCCCAAGTCCCTGGACCTGGCGGCACCGGCATCGCGTGGCCTTCG
>CAZFPW010000237.1:0-4372 GCA_964520765.1 uncultured Novosphingobium sp. | reverse complement strand
ACCTCTCCCGACGACGTGCTCGACGGAGAACTCGATCCCTTCATGGCGGCCGCCCTGTCGCAGCGCGTGACGGGCGAGAAGGTCGCGGTGGAGGACGTCGATTGATGCAGCGCGCGGCCGCCGTCCTGTTGGCTGCGGGCCTGCTGGCCGGCTGCCCGGCGCGTGACGACGGCCAGGCCGGCCGCCCGGAAACCTCGCGCGAGTTCCCGCGCGCCGACCGGCCGGTGTCCCGGTCCAATTCCAACGCCTTCTCCACCGAGGTCCAGCGCGACAAGGTGAACGAGGCGCAGACGGTGATGGACCTTGCCGACATCCGCGCCGGCACGACCGTTGCCGACATCGGCGCGGGTGAGGGCTATTACACCGTCCGCCTGGCCGAGCGCGTCGGCAGGAAGGGCCGCGTCCTGGCCCAGGACATCGACGAGGCGGCGCTGAGCCGGCTTGGCGAGCGGGTGGAGCGCGAACGGCTCGACAACGTCTCGATCAAGCCCGGCGCGCCGGACGATCCGCGGCTGCCGGTGGCCAGCTTCGACCGGATATTCCTGGTCCACATGTACCACGAAGTCACCGAGCCCTATGCCTTCCTCTGGCGGCTGCGCCCGGCACTGCGCCCCGGCGGGCGGGTGATCGTGGTCGACGTCGATCGGGCGACCGATCAGCACGGGATTCCCCCGACGCTGCTTTTCTGCGAATTCAGCCGCGTGGGCTTTCGTTTGACGCAATTTGTTCGTAAGCCGGAACTCCAGGGCTATTATGCGCAGTTCGAGGCTGTGGGCGAGCGTCCGCAGCCGGCCGCGATCGAGCCCTGCCGCGATACGAGAAGCCCGGTCGCGGGGCGTGCAGGGTGAGTGCGCAAGGAAAGTGTCGATGAGTTTCAAGGGGTTGAAGCCGATCCTGTACGGCGGACGCGAAGTCTGGCCGTTGATCGAGGGCGGCAAGGGGGTTTCCGCGACCAATCACGCCAGCTCTGGCGCCTGGGCCGCCGCGGGCGGAATCGGCACGGTCAGCGCGGTCAATGCCGACAGCTATGACGCCGAGGGCAAGATCGTGCCCCAGGTCTACCACGCGCTGACCCGCAAGGAACGGCACGAGGAGCTGATCAAGTACGCCATCGACGGCGCGGTGGAGCAGGTCCGCCGGGCCTACGACATCGCCGGCGGCAAGGGCGCGATCAACATCAACGTGCTGTGGGAAATGGGCGGCGCGCAGCCGATCCTCGAAAGCGTGCTGGAAAAGACCCGCGGCATGGTGACGGGCGTTACCTGCGGCGCGGGCATGCCCTACAAGCTGTCCGAGATCGCCGCGCGGTTCAACGTCAACTATCTGCCGATCGTCAGCTCGGCCCGCGCCTTCCGCGCGTTGTGGAAGCGCGCCTATCACAAGGTGTCGGAGCTGATGGGCGCGGTGGTCTATGAAGACCCCTGGCTGGCTGGCGGGCACAACGGCCTGTCGAACGCGGAAGACCCGCTGAAGCCGGAGGACCCCTATCCCCGCGTCAAGGCGCTGCGCGACACGATGCGCGCCGAGGGCGTGCCCGATTCCGTGCCGATCGTCATGGCCGGCGGCGTCTGGTTCCTGCGCGAGTGGGATAACTGGATCGACAATGACGAGCTGGGTTCGATCGCCTTCCAGTTCGGCACGCGGCCCTTGCTGACCGAGGAAAGCCCGATTCCCGACGGGTGGAAGAACGCCCTGCGAGAGCTTGAGCCCGGCGACGTGCTGCTCCACCGCTTCTCGCCCACGGGGTTCTATTCCTCGGCCGTGCGCAACCCCTTCCTGCGCAACCTCGAGGCGCGCAGCGAGCGGCAGGTTCCCTATTCGAAGGTCCAGGCCGGCGAGCATACCGTGCAGCTCGACGTCGGGGTGCGCGGCAAGAACTTCTGGGTCGCCCCGCGCGATCTGGACCGCGCGCGGACCTGGGCGGCGGCCGGCTATACCGAGGGGCTGCGCACGCCCGACGACACGATCGTCTTCGTCGATCCGGTCGAGCGCGACCTGATCCGCAAGGACCAGGCCGATTGCATGGGCTGCCTGTCGCATTGCGGGTTCTCGTCGTGGAAGGACCATGACGATTACACCACGGGCCGCCTGGCCGATCCGCGCAGCTTCTGCATCCAGAAGACCCTGCAGGACATCGCCCATGGCGACGATATCGACCGGAACCTGATGTTCGCCGGCCACGCCGCCTATCGGTTCAAGCAGGACCCGTTCTATTCGAACAACTTCACGCCGACCGTCAAGCAATTGGTCGATCGGATCCTCACCGGCGACTGATGCCGAGGCTGAGGTTGGGGTGCGGTCGCCTCTTGCGGTGGCCGCCCACGCCTCGTGGACTGGGCCTTTTCCGCCGTTTGCGGGGGGCGCCATTCCACTTTTGCGGGGGCGTCTCGGCGTTGGTCGAACCGGCTCAGCCGTGAAGGTTCCGCGAACCGTTCGCCTACGACACGCCGAAGACGGTGAAACTCGTCTCGCGAAGAATGACGGCGAGAAGCGCGGCTAGAACGATAAGCTCCAATCCCGCCCAGATGGCCATTTCTTCCTTGGTCATGGAGGCGAGCAATCGGCGTTCCCGGCCGAATATCCCCCTCATTTTGGCACGACTTCCCTCTGCGCGGTGAACGCGCGTTACGCCGGCTGCTCTCATGGTTGCCCCCAATCAAAGCAATTAAGGGTTATTGGCTATCGGGAAAACGCAAGTGGAGCAATTGATTTAATCAGGATTGCGGCCGGGCGCTGGCGATGCCGAAGAAACGCCCCCATGATCGAGGGAAGTTGCAGGCCGCATTATTTGGTTCGACGGCAGCGGCGGCGAAAGGACTCTACTGATTTATAAGCGATAATTCAGGGTGGTAGGGATGGCGGAATATTGAATGGCCGGCTCTTTCGGAAGGCCGGCACCGTTTCACGCTTCTGCCCCTCAATCCATCTCCCAGGCCCGCTCGCCGTGGCTGGTGATGTCCAGCCCCTCGCGTTCCTCATCCTCGCTGACCCGCATCGGAATCACCACGGACACCGCGAGCGCGATGACCGCGCTGGCGATGATCGACCAGATCGCCACGGCGGCCACGGCCAGGGCCTGACCGCCGAGCTGGCTCAGCATCGACATGCCTTCGGCATAGCCCGTGCCGCCCAGGTCGGGCGAGAGGAACACCGCCAGCAACAGCGAGCCGGCGATGCCGCCGATCCCATGGATGGCGAAGACGTCGAGCGAATCGTCGATCTGGAGCTTTTGCTTCACCAGCTGGATCGCCGGGAAGCAGGCGCCCGCCGCGATCACGCCGAACAGCAGCGCCGCGCCCGGCGAGATGAAGCCCGCCGCCGGCGTGATCGTCGCCAGGCCGGCGATGGCCCCGGTCGCGAAGCCGATGCCGGTCGGCTTGCCGACCACGAAGCGCTCGATCAATATCCAGGTGAGGGCGGCCGTCGCGGCCGCGGCATGGGTGTTGATGATCGCGCTGGCCGCATCGTCGTTGGCCGCGACGGCCGAGCCGCCGTTGAAGCCGAACCAGCCCACCCACAGCAGCGTCGCGCCGAGGATGGCCAGTGAGGGGCTGTGCGGCAGCATCAGCGTGGTGGGGAAGCCCTTGCGTTTGCCGAGCAGTAGGGCGACTACCAGTGCCGAGACGCCCGCCGTGGTATGGACGACGATGCCGCCCGCGAAGTCGAGCGTGCCGAAGCCGGCTGAGAGCCAGCCGCCGCCCCAGATCCAGTGCGCCACGGGGGCGTAGACCACCAGGCTCCACAGCGCGCAGAAGCCGACGACCCAGCCGAACCGCGCCCGGTCCACCCAGGCGCCAACCATCAGCGCCGGGGTGATCGCCGCGAAGCACATCTGGAACAGGGCGAAGGCGCTCTCCGGGATGTAGTAGCCTTCGCGCACGTTGCCGAGCTGGATCAGCATCCAGGCATTGCCCGCGCCCAGCCAGCCGCCGAGCGCGCCATCCGTCACGGCGCCGAAGGCCAGGGTATAACCGACCACGATCCACAGCAGCGAGGCCGCGGCGGCGACCGCGCCGCACTGGAGCATCACCGAGAGGAAGTTCTTGGCGCGGACCAGGCCGCCGTAGAGCAGGGCGAGGCCGGGAAGGGTCATCAGCAGGACGAGCGCCGAGGAGGTGAGCACCCAGGCCGTATCGCCGGTGTCGGCCACGTCGATGACGCCTTGCGCCCCGTCTTGCGCGCGCGCCAGGACGGGTAGGGCCAGCGCCAGGGCTGCGAGCAGGCTGGCCGAAGCTTTGCGCATCAATTTCTCCCCCTGCGTCCGCGGAATCCGCGCGGCGCCTAGAGTGATTTCGAGCCGGATGGAATCATCCGGCGACTCGGAAATCACGGTAAGCAAAAGATAACATAGAGCCGTTCCGGTTCGATCAGA
>CAZFPW010000236.1:0-4410 GCA_964520765.1 uncultured Novosphingobium sp. | reverse complement strand
CGTCGTCCCGGACTTGATCCGGGACCGCTGGCGGCCAGGTCGCAAGGTCGCGTCGATGAGGCCAGCGGTCCCGGATCAAGTCCGGGACGACGCGATTCTTCAAGCGATTTTCAGGCGATCGCCAGCACGCTGCGGTGGATGAAGCGCACCAGGTCCGCCTGGCCGCGCGCCGCCGTCTTGGCGTAGATGCGCTTGGAATAGGTCCGCGCGCTCTCGACCGTGAGGCCCAGCTCGGCCGCCGCCTCGGCGATGGACATGCCGCGCGACAGGGCGAGCGCCAGCCGCGCCTCGCTGGGGATCAGGTCGAAGAGCTGGGCAAGCTGCTCGCAGCGGTCGGCCGAGGACCAGCGGTCCGAATGGACGTAGGCGACCAGCGCCGGGGCCGGCCCCGCCGCGCTCTCGCGCAGGTTCGCGGGGACCAGCAGCATGTCGAGCCAGGGCTCGCGGCTGAGCACGATGGCGCGCGGCCGGGTGGCGGCATTGCCGGCCAGCGCGCGCACCGCCTCCGCGATCTCGCGATTGGCCTGGGGATCGCGCGCCGCCAGCCGCCCGCCCCGGCCGCGCAGCAGGATCGCCGCGGCATCGAGCAGGTTGGCCCCATGGCTGTCGGCGTCGAGCACCTTGCCGGCCGCATCGAGGGTGATCCAGCCGAAGTTCATCCGCCGGATCGCCTCGTTGGCGACCGTGGCGCTGGTCCGCTCCCGCTCCAGGGCGACCTGGGCGGCGATGGCGGCGCGCAGGTAGGGGGCGAGTTCGCGCAGCAGGCCGTCGGCCTCGGCGGCGAACTCGCCCGACCGGCGCGAGGCGGTGAGCCAGGCGCTGATCCCGCCGCGCTCCTCGACGCGGAGGATGCGCAGCACGTTCATCCCGCTCGGCTCCAGCATCCGGCGGCGATAGTCCTCGTGCCGGGGATCGCCGGCGGTGAGCAGCTCGCCCAGCCGATAGACCCGCCCTTCCGCCAGGTTGAAGTAGGGCAACGGGTCTTCGTGATAGCCGCCCTCGCGATAGGCCTGGGCGATCAGCGGCGGCCAGTCGGCGCCGGAGAACAGGTGCACCACCCGGCTCTGCGGCTGGCCCACGGGGATCGGGCGGAATACGATCGAGGCATAGTCCGCGCCCAGCCGCTCCCGCAGGCGGGCGACGAAGGTGCGCCACAGCGGCTCTTCCCCCAGGCCTTCGAGCAGCGGCAGGATCAGGTCTGGCAGGCCCGGCATCCGATATCCCCAAATGGGAAATTCTCCCCCGCCGCAGATATGCCACAACCATGGCGATAACAACCGGGAGAGGCCCCGCATGACCGTCCAGCCCGCAGCCTTCCTGCGCACCACCCTGCCGCTCGGCATCGACATGGCGGCGCAGTACGATTCGGGCCGCTACCATTCGATCTGGCTGCCCGATCACATGGTGAGCTTCTGGCCGGATTCGATCTGGACGCCGGAATTCACCGACCTCGCCATCGCCTCGCCCAGCCCGCACCGGCACCTCGACGGCATGGCCGTCGCCGCCGCGACCGCCGTCCTGACCCGGAACGTGCCGATCGCGACCACGGTGATCGACACGGTGCGGCGCCATCCCTCGCTGCTGGCGCAGAGCGCGCTGACCATCAGCCACCTGTCGAAGGGCCGCTTCATCCTCGGCCTCGGCTCGGGCGAGCTGGAGAACACGGTGCCCTACGGCTTCGACTTCAGGAAACCGGTCAGCCGCTTCGAAGAGGCGATCCGGGTCATCAAGCTGCTGTGGCATTCGGACGGCCCGGTCGATTTCGAAGGCGAGTTCTACAAGCTGGAGCACGCCCGCCTGGATACCGAGCTGTACGACGGGAAAGCCCCCGAGATCTGGACCGGCGCGGCCGGCCCCCGGATGCTGGGCATCACCGGGCGCGAGGCGGACGGCTGGTGGCCGGCGGGTTCCTACACGCCGGAGGACTATGCGGCCAAGCTCAAGGTCATCCTCGACGCGGGCGACGCGGCCGGGCGCGACATGAGCCGGTTCACCCCCGCGCTCACCCAGATCTGCCTGATCGGCGACGAGGGCGAGATCGAGGAGATGCTGCGTGCGCCGATGGTCAAGTCGATCATCCTGATGCTCAACGCCAAGGACGTGGAGCAGTTCGGCTATGCCCACCCGATGGGCTCCGACTGGCACGGGATCATGGATTTCGATCCGCACGTGCTGACCCGCGAAAAGATGATCGAGTTCTGCGAGGTGCTGGACACCCGGATGATCCGCGACATCTTCCCGGTCGGCACGCCCAAGGAGGTGGCCGCCAAGATCAAGGGCTTCGCCGATGCCGGGATGCAGGTCTACAAGCTGATGGAATACGGCGCGATGGGCGGGGCGCGGTTCACCGCCAACTCGGCGGCCAAGGTCCGCGAGACCGAGGACGAGATCCAGAAGCTGGTGGCATGATGCTGGACCCCACCGCGCTGCTGGCCCGCGCCCAGGAGGCCACCGGCCTCTCCGACTGGGGCGACGACAGCTTCGAGGAGCGCTTCGGCCTGGCCGTGGCGCACATCAATTCGATCCCGATGGACGATGCCGGGCGACAGGCGGCGGCCGGGAACATCCATTGGCTGCTGACCGACCGGCTGAAATTCTTCGAGGACCGCAAGCGCTTCCCGCTGGACCGGGAGGTGATCGAGCGCCCGATGTTCGCCACGGGCGAGCCGCGTTCCGGCACCACGCTGATGCACGCGCTGATGAGCGTCGATCCCGACGCCCGCGCCCTGCGCTTCTGGGAGGTCATGCACCCTTCCCCGCCGCCCGGCACGGTGGAGGGTGTCGATCCGCGCATGGCCCAGGCCGACGCCGAATGGCGCGAGATCAACGCCAAGATGTGGAAATGGCTGCACTGCCACCCCTACAACGACATGCTCGGCAACGGCCTGCCCGAGGACGAGCGGACCTGGGCCTTCGACTTCCGGGTGATGACCCCCACGGCCTGGTGGCGGGTGCCGATGCAGAACCTTTCGCTCGGCCTGCCGACCGACAGCGCGGCGCAGAACCGGCTGCACAAGATGATGCTCCAGGCGCTGCAATACCGGCGGCCCCGGAAATACTGGGTGTGCAAGGGATTCCACGGCTTCCGCCTCAAGGAGTTCTTCGCGACCTATCCCGACGCCACCCTGGTCTGGCTCCACCGCGATCCGGTGCAGGTCGCCGCGTCGAGCACGATGATGATGGCCGACATCATGGAAGGGATCGTCGGCCGGATCGACCTGGTGAAGGAGGCCCGGATGCACGTCGAGCGGGTGCGCGCCTCCATCGCCAATACCCTGGCGAACCCGCTGGTCGACGATCCCCGCATCCACCACGTGCGCTATCGCGATTTCGTGGCCGAGCCGGTTGAGACGATCCGCGGCTACTACGCCTTCGCCGGCCGCGCGCTGACGGACCGGGCGGAAACGGCGATGCGCACCTACCTGGCCGAGAACAGGGGCGACCGGCACGGCAAGTTCGAATATTCAAGCCAGGTGCTCGTCGACGCCGGCTACGACCTCGACGCGCTGAACGAGGAGTTCCGGCCGTTCCGCGAGCGGTTCGGCGTGGAGATGGAGAAGCGGTGATGACGGCACGGCAGAAGGTCCTCCCTTTCCGGGGGAGGTGGCAGCCGCAGGCTGACGGAGGGGGCGCCCCACCCGCAGCGTCATCCTGTAGCCGCGCCTCCTCCGTCAGCGCTACGCGCTGCCACCTCCCCCGGAAGGGGAGGATTTAGGCCATGCACCCCAGGGTCTGCCTCCACCAGGTCGGCTTCCTCAGCGAGAGCACCCCGGCCTTCGTCCAGTTCTGCCGCGAGAATGGCGTGCAGCACATGACCCTGGCCAACCCGCGGATGCTCGGCCCGGCGGCGCTCGACGACACCCTGGCGGCCCTGGCCGAAGGCGGGACGAGCGCCACCAACATGGCCCAGCCCTTCGCCCGCTATCCCGATCTCGACCGCGACGAGGGCGAGGCGGCCATCGTGCTCAACCTGGCGATCGACGCCGCCGTCGCCATGGCCATGCCGCACATCTACCTCGTCAGCGGCGGGCGCGGATCGCTCGACTGGGAGGGGGCGGCGGCCCGCTTCGCCGCGCTGCTCGCCCCCTGCCGCGACCTTGCCGAGGCGCGGGGCGTGAGCCTGTCGGTCGAGACCGCCAACCTGCTCAACGCCGACATCCACATCGCCCACACCCTGGACGACACGATCCGCCTGGCCGAGATCGCGGAGATCGGCGTCACCATCGACCTTGGCGCCTGCTGGTTCGAGGGCGGCCTGGCCGACAAGTTCCGCCGCGCCCTGCCGCGCACCGTTCTGGTCCAGGTCAGCGACTATGTGCTGGGCGACCGCTCCACCCCCTGCCGCGCCGTGCCGGGCGACGGGGTGGTCCCGCTCGAACGGCAGATGGGGCAATTGCTGGAGCTGGGCTA
>CAZFPW010000235.1:2673-4442 GCA_964520765.1 uncultured Novosphingobium sp. | reverse complement strand
CCCACCTCCTGGCCGAGGCCTGCGAGGCGGCCGGAGCGGAGGCGACGATCCGTATGCAGCCGGGCTACGACCATTCCTATTACTTCATCTCCAGCTTCATGGCCGAGCATGTCGCCTGGCATGCCGGCCATCTGGGCCGCGGATAATCCCGGCGGGCCGGGAACATCCGGCGCGGCGGCCGGTTCGAATCGCAGGTGGCCACGAAGGGGCAACGAATGATCCTGGGGGCAGTTCTCGCGGGCGGACAGTCGACCCGCTTCGGCAGCGACAAGGCGCTGGCCGAGCTTGACGGGCATACCCTGCTGGCCACGGCGGTCGATGCGCTGTCGGGCTGGTGCGAATATGTCGTGGTGGTCGGGCGGGAGACCGCCCCCGCCCCCACCCTGCCCGACTGGCCGCGCCCCGGCATGGGGCCGCTGGCGGGGATCGCCGGGGCGCTCCACCTGGCGCGGGACGAAGGCTATGCGGCGGTCCTGACCTGCGGGGTGGATTCGGTCGGCCTGCCGGAGAACCTGCCCGACCTGCTGGGCGAGGCGCCCGCCTATCTGGAGGCGCAGCCGGTCGTCGGCATCTGGCCCACGGCCGCGCTGGAGACGCTGGAGGCGATCCTGACCGGCGAGGGCCGCCATTCGCTGCACGCCTTCGCCCAGGCGCTCGGCGCGCGGGCGGTGCGGCTGGAGCGCCCCCCGGCCAACGTCAATACCCCCGCCGACCTGGAAGCCCTCACCCGATCCTCCCCCACCGGGGGAGGTGGCAGCCCGCAGGGCTGACGGAGGGGGCGCGGCTACAGAACAGACTTGCCCCTGGGGCGCCCCCTCCACCACCCGCTGCGCGGGCGGTCCCCCTCTCCCGGTGGGGGAGGATTTATCGACCTATTAGATCGTCCACCTCTGCCGCCCCACCGTCCCGCGCGGCTTGCCGCGTCCCGCGCCGCCGTGGCATCCTGCGCGGCGGGAGAAAGTCATGAACATCCAGCAACCCATCCCCATGCTGCCGGTCGAGGAGGCGGCCCGGCTGCGCGGGCGCGGGCCGGTTTCGGCCAGGCCCTATCACGATCCCGAATGGTGGGAGCTGGAAAAGCGCGCGATCTGGATGCGCACCTGGCTGCATGTCGGCCACGTCTGCGAATTGCCGGAGCCCGGCAGCTTCGTGCGGCGCGAGCTGGAGTTCGCCCAGGCCTCGCTGCTGATCGTGCGGGGCAAGGACGGGCAGATCCGCGCCTTCCACAACATCTGCACCCATCGCGGCACCCAGCTCGTCGACGAGGCGGCGGGCCGCAAGTCGCAGTTTTCCTGCCGCTATCACAGGTGGACCTTCGGCGCGGACGGCCGCCTGCTCTCCGCGCCGGATTTCGAGGCCTTCGACCTCGCCAAGGACGACTGCGCGCTCAAGCAGGTCCATCTCGACGTCTGCGGCGGGATGATCTTCGTGAATCTCGCGCCCGAGCCGAAGCAGACCCTGCGCGGGTTCTTCGGGCCGATCGCGGATCGGCTGGACGCCCTGCCCGTCGCCCGCGCGGTGAACTTCACCCAGTGGGAATACGAGATCGCGGCGAACTGGAAGACCAATTTCGACAACTTCCAGGAAAACTACCACCTGCGCTTCATCCACCCCAACACCGGGGCTTCCGCGATCGGCAAGGAGAACCCGTTCGGCTATCCCACCGAATACGGCTTTCGCGGGCCGCACCGCAGCCAGACGCTATGGAAGAACCCCAGCCCGCCGCCGATCCCGCCCGCCCTGCTCGCCGCCCACATGCGCGCGGCGGA
>CAZFPW010000235.1:0-2573 GCA_964520765.1 uncultured Novosphingobium sp. | reverse complement strand
CGCCTCGCGCCTCTACGCCCGCGAGTTCACCACCATGTCGATCCGCGACGTGCTGAGCGAGGACCGCCACGCAGTCGAGGCCGGGCAGCGCGGGCTGGCCGGGGGCTGGCTCGACAAGGTGCATTTCCAGAACCACGAGATGCTGCTGCGCCACCTCTACGAGACGGTCGTGGAGATGGTGGAGGACTATCGGGCTGAGACCGGAGCATAGCCAAACCCGCTCAGCCTGAGCCTGTCGAAGGCCACACGCGAACCTTCGCCCCAAGCCTCCTTGGACCTAGCGGCAAGTGCACCGCGTGGCCTTCGACAGGCTCAGGCTGAGCGGAGGTTGAAAGTGGTGCGCGATCCCCCTCAGGGATCGACGAAGTTCGCCGCCCGATGCTCCATCTGGCTCATCACCGCCTCGATCTGGTTGCGGCTGCCGATCAGGCGCTGCTGCTCGATGGATTCGGCGCTCAGGATCTCGTCGAAGGTCAGGTCCGGGCTGCGGTTGAACAGCGACTTGGCGGCGCGGATCGCGGTCGGGCTGCGCGATGCGATCTCGGCGGCGATGGCGGTGGCGCGGGCGACCGGGTCTGGATCGGCCAGGGTCGCCAAGCCGTGGGCCACGGCCTCCTCGCCCGAGAACTCCCGGTTGGTGTAGGTCAGCAGGCGCAGCACGTCCTCGCGGACCTGGTTCCGCCACAGGGCGAAGCCGCCCATGTCGGGAACGATGCCCCACTTCAGCTCCATGATCGCCAGGCGCGCCGCTGGATCGACGACGCGGATGTCCGTCCCCGCCGCGATCTGCAGGCCGCCGCCGAAGCAGACGCCGTGGATCGCCGCGACGACCGGCACCGGCAGCTTGCGCCATTGCAGCGCGGCCTGCTGGAATTCGTTGGCGTTGCCGTGGGTCCGGTCGCTCAGCGCCGCCGGGCCGCCGAGGCCGTCCGGCTTGCCCATCTCCGCCAGGTCGAGCCCGGCGCAGAACGCCCGGCCCTCTCCCGCCAGGACCACGGCGCGCAGGCCCGGCATGTCGAACAGCGCCTTGCCCGCATCGAGCAGCGCCTCGAACATCGCGCCGTCGAGCGCGTTGAGCTTATCGTCGCGGGTCAGCCGGACCTGCGCGACGCCATCGGCGCCGAGCGCCAGAGAGACGCGATCGTTCTCGCGGAATTCGTGTCGCATGGCCGCACCGTTCCACACAGAGGTGGAGCGAAGGTTAATCGCCGGCCCCGAGATGTCGAGCGCCGAGTGCGAGGAAGGCGGCACACTCTCCCCCTCCTCTTCAGAGGAGGGGGCGCGGGGGTGGTGCGCGGCTGGGCGCGACCTGTCGCTTCGCGAGCGATGCGTGCCGCATCGCCACCACCCCTTGATCCCCTCCTCTGAAGAGGAGGGGAAACCAGGCTGCTAGGCCGCCGAGCTGTTGATGCCCATGGAGGCCAGGTAGCGCTTGATGTTGCGCGCGGCCTGGCGGAGGCGCTGCTCGTTCTCGACCATGGCGATGCGCACGAAGCCCTCGCCGTCCTCGCCATAGCCGACGCCCGGCGCGACCGCGACCTCGGCATGGGTCAGGAGCTGCTTGGAGAACTCCAGTGACCCCATGTCCTTCAGCGCCGGCGGCAGCGGCGCCCAGGCGAACATCGAGGCGCGCGGCTTGGGGATGTCCCAGCCGGCCCGGCCGAACGCCTCGACCATCACGTCGCGGCGCTTCTGGTAGAGGTTGCGGTTCATCTCGACGATGTCCTGCGGGCCGTTGAGCGCGGCGCAGGCCGCCGCCTGGATCGGGGTGAACGCACCGTAATCGAGGTACGACTTCACCCGCGTCAGCGCCGCGATCA
The DNA here is from genome assembly GCA_964520765.1 of uncultured Novosphingobium sp. Lineage (GTDB taxonomy): Bacteria > Pseudomonadota > Alphaproteobacteria > Sphingomonadales > Sphingomonadaceae > Novosphingobium. Next base: position 753 of record CAZFPW010000235.1, on the reverse strand, counting down.
GCTTCTTGTTGCCCACCGCGAAGCCGACGCGCCAGCCGGCCATCGAGAAGGTCTTGCTCATCGAGGTGAACTCCACCGCGATGTCCTTCGCCCCCGGCACCTGGAGGATCGAGGGCGTCGGGTTGCCGTCGTAATACAACTCCGAATAGGCAAGGTCGGACAGCACCCAGACCTTGTTCTCCTTCGCCCAGGCGACCAGCCGCTCGTAGAACGCCAGGTCGACCGTCTCGGCCGTCGGGTTCGACGGGTAGTTGACGATCAGGATCGACGGCCGCGGCACGGTGAAGGCCATCGCCCGGTCGAGCGATTCCCAATAGCGCTCGTCCGGCGTGGTCGGGACCGAGCGGATCGTCGCCCCGGCGATGATGAAGCCGAAGGTGTGGATCGGATAGCTCGGGTTCGGGGCCAGCACGACGTCGCCCGGCGCGGTGATCGCCGTCGCCAGGCTGGCCAGCCCTTCCTTGGACCCCATGGTCATCACGACCTCGGTGTTGGGATCAAGCTCCACGCCGAAGCGGCGGGCGTAGTAGTTGGCCTGCGCCTTGCGCACGCCGGGAATGCCCTTGGACGCCGAATAGCCGTGCGCGTCGGGCTTCATCGCCACTTCGCATAGCTTGTCGATCACGTGCTGGGGCGGCGGAAGGTCGGGGTTGCCCATGCCCAGGTCGATGATGTCCCGGCCCGCTGCGCGTGCTGCGGCTCGCATGTCATTCACTTCGGCGATGACATAGGGCGGCAGTCGCTTGATGCGGT
>CAZFPW010000234.1:3241-4457 GCA_964520765.1 uncultured Novosphingobium sp. | reverse complement strand
TGACTACCCTCTGACGCCGCTTCCGACTATTTGATCGGGCAGTCCGGCGAGAGGCGCATGTCGAGGTAATTGTCCACCGAGCGCATCATGTCGTCCAGCTCGTGCTCGTAGAAATGGTTCGCCCGCGGGATTTCCTCGTGGTGGATGGTGATGTGCTTCTGGGTGCGCAGCTTGTCGACCAGCTTCTGCACCGCGCCTGGCGTCACCACCGTATCGTTCACGCCCTGGACGATGATGCCTGAGGAGGGGCAGGGGGCCAGGAAGCTGAAATCGTACATGTTGGCCGGCGGCGAGATGGAGATGAAGCCGCGCACCTCGGGCCGGCGCATCAGGAGTTGCATGCCGATCAGCGCGCCGAACGAATAGCCGGCGATCCAGGTGGTCGAGGCCTCGGCGTGGATCGACTGCACCCAGTCGAGCGCGGCGGCGGCGTCGCTCAGCTCGCCGATGCCGTTGTCGAACGAGCCCTGGCTGCGGCCGACCCCGCGGAAGTTGAAGCGCAGGGTGGCGAAGCCGCGGTTCACGAAGGTCTTGTACATCGCCTGGGTGATCCGGTCGTTCATCGTGCCGCCCGCCTGGGGGTGGGGATGCAGGATCATCGCGACGGGCGCGCGCGGGCGCGGGCCCGGCTGGAAACGGCCTTCGAGGCGGCCTTCGGGGCCGGGAAAGATGACTGCGGGCATGGGTCTCGCTTTCAGGTCGGGACGTCGCCTGCCGGCGGCGCTGGAAATCCGCGACCGATCCGGCAAAGGACTGTGATAGGAAGTGAGGGGCTATATAGAAGTCCCGAGGGCGAAAGCAACTTTTTCACCATTGCGAACAGTGAGGCCTAACTTCGTGATTTACCTCGACCATGCCGCGACGACGCCGCTGCTGCCCGCGGCGCGCGAGGCGTGGCTGGAGGGGGCGGCGAAATGGGCCAATCCGTCGAGCCCCCACGCCGCCGGCCGCGCCGCGCGCGCGGCATTGGAAGACGCGCGCGAACGGGTGAAGGCCATGCTGGACTGGCCGGGCGAGGTGATCTTCACCTCGGGCGCTAGCGAGGCCCTGGCCCTGGCGATCACCCGCTGCCGCCTGCCCCTGGCGGCGGTCTCGGCCGTCGAGCACGAGGCGGTCCTGCGCCACCGCAAATCCTCCCCCACCGGGGGAGGGGAACCGCCGCAGGTGGTGGAGGGGGTGCCCCAGCAGAGAGCTTCTCCCGCAGCCGCGCCCCCTC
>CAZFPW010000234.1:0-3231 GCA_964520765.1 uncultured Novosphingobium sp. | reverse complement strand
CCCTCCGTCAGCCCTGCGGGCCGCCACCTCCCCCGGTGGGGGAGGATCGATGCTGCCGGTCGACCCCAACGGCTTGATCGATCCGGCCGCCACGGCCTTGCCCGGCCTGGTCGCCGTCCAGCACGTCAACAACGAGACCGGCGTGATCCAGCCGCTTCCCGAAATCGCCGCCGCCGTGCGCGGGGCGGGGGGGCTGCTGCTGGCCGACTGCGCGCAGAGCGCCGGCAAGCTCGCCTTGCCCGATGCCGACCTGATCGCGCTCGCCGCCCACAAGTTCGGCGGGCCGATCGGCGTCGGCGCGCTGCTGGTGCGCGACTGGGCCATGCTCCACCCCACCGGCGGTCAGGAGCGCGGCTATCGCGGCGGGACCGAGAACCTGCCCGGCGTCCTGGCTCTGGCCGCGGCGCTGGAGGTCGGCACCGGCTGGCTGGCGCAGGCCGCCCGGCTGCGCGCCCGGCTGGAGGAGGGGATCGCCGGAGCGGGGGGAGAGGTCGTGGCCGCCGCCGCGCCGCGCCTCGCGACGATCGGCGCCTATCGCATGCCGGGCAAGTCCGCCGCGGCCCAGCTCATCGGCTTCGACGCCAGGGGCATCGCCGTTTCGGCAGGCAGCGCCTGCTCCTCCGGTTCCTTGAAGGGTAGCCACGTGCTGAAGGCGATGGGCCTGGCCGGCGCCGGCGAGGTGATCCGCGTCTCGCTCGGCCGCGAGACCACGGAGGCGGAGATCGACGCCTTCCTGGCGGCCTGGCGCGCGCTGCTCCCGGATCGGGCGGCGGCATGATCTACCTCGACTATCAGGCGACCACCCCGCTCGCGCCCGAAGCGCGCGAGGCCATGGAGCCCTGGCTCGGCGGGCCGGAGGGAACGGGCTTCGCAAATCCCCATAGCCCGCACCGCCCCGGCCGCGCGGCGGCGGCGGCGGTGCAGGTGGCGCGCGAGCAGGTTGCGGCCTTGCTGCCGCCGGGCGGGCGGGTGATCTTCACCGGCAGCGCGACCGAGGCTCTAAACCTCGCGATCCTTGGCAGGAAGCCAAGGCAAGTGGCTGTTTCCACTATCGAACATGCCGCCGTCCTCGACACCGCCCAGGCAAGCGGGGCCGGAGTCCAGACGCTGGCCGCCGACAGCGACGGCATCGTCAACCCCCAGGCCCTCGTCCCCAGCACCGATCTCGTCGCCGTGATGCAGGTGAACAACGAGATCGGCACGATCCAGCCCGTCGCCGAGTGGGCCGAGGCCGCCCATGCCGTCGGCGCCCTGTTCCTCTGCGATGCGGTCCAGGGCGGGGGCAAGGTCGCCCCGCCCGAAGGCGCCGACCTCATCGCGCTCTCCGCCCACAAGCTCTACGGCCCCAAGAGCATCGGCGCGCTGTGGATTCGCGATGGCGTGGAGCTTGCCCCGCTGATCCATGGCGGGGGCCAGGAGGGGGGCTTGCGCTCCGGCACGCTGAGCCCGGCGCTCTGTGTCGGCTTCGGCGCGGCGGCGGCGGTCGCCAGGTCGCGGATGGCGGAGGATGCCGGGCACGTCGGTCGCCTCTGGTCGCTCGCGCGTCGCCTACTGGCTGCCTGGAATCTCAACGGCAGCGCCGATCTGCGCTGGCGCGGCAACCTCAACCTGCGCCGCGAGGGCCTCGACGTCGCCCGGCTGATGTCCGATTGCCGCGACCTCGCCTTCTCCGCCGGCTCGGCCTGCGCCAGCGGCTCCGGCCGCCCCAGCCACGTCCTGCGCGCCATCGGGCTGGCCGACAGTGCTGCAAAAAGCTCTGTGCGACTGGGTTTTGGCCGCTATACGACAGAAAAAGACATCGAGGATGCCTGCGCTCGAATCGAAGCCGCCGCCGCGGCCCAGGGTGCCTGAGAGCAGGGAGTTTTGAACGTGGTCAGCGTCTGTTTCGTCACCGCAGAAGGCGCCAAGGTGCGGGCCGAAGCCTTGCCCGGAACCCGCCTGCTGGAGATCGCCCAGGCCGCCGGAATGGCGCTGGAGGGCACCTGCGAGGGGCAGATGGCCTGCTCCACCTGCCACGTCATCGTCGCGCCCGAATGGTTCGAGGCGCTGGGCTCGGCCTCGGACGACGAGGAGGACATGCTGGACCTGGCCGCCGGGGTCGCCCGCACCAGCCGCCTGTCCTGCCAGATCGTGCTGGACGAGGCGCTGGACGGCCTGGAAGTGCGGATTCCGGGGGAAAGCCGCGACATGCAGCTCGGCTAGGCTTGGCGCATGGAATCCCTGCCTGCTAAAGCCCTGGGCCTATGGTCACCGACGTTACCGAACCCGATCCCTTCGACGCGATCGTCGACGCGCCGTTCGATTCCGCGCTGTCGGAACGCTATCTCGTCTATGCGCTCTCGACCATCACCGCTCGCTCCCTGCCGGACCTGCGCGACGGGCTGAAGCCGGTCCACCGCCGCCTGCTCTGGGCGATGCGGCAGTTGAAGCTCGATCCCAGCCAGGCCTTCAAGAAATCGGCCCGCGTCGTCGGCGACGTGATCGGCAAGTACCACCCGCACGGCGACGCCTCGGTCTATGATGCGATGGTCCGCCTCGCGCAGGATTTCTCGCTGCGCTATCCGCTGGTCGAGGGGCAGGGCAACTTCGGCAACATCGACGGCGATAACGCCGCCGCCTACCGTTATACCGAGGCGCGGCTGACCAGGACGGCGATCCAGCTCATGGCCGGGCTGGACGAAGGCACGGTCAATTTTCACCCTACTTACAATGGGGAAGAGGAAGAACCTGAGATCTTTCCGGGGCTTTTCCCGAACCTTCTGGCCAATGGCTCGACCGGGATCGCGGTGGGCATGGCCACCTCGATCCCGAGCCACAACGTCGCCGAGATCATCGACGCCACCCTGCTGCTGATCGACAATCCCCATGTCGAGCACGCCGCGCTGATGGAGGTGTTCAAGGGGCCGGACTTCGCCACGGGCGGCCTGGTGGTGGACAGCCCGGCCGCGATCTCCGCCGCCTATGAGACCGGCAAGGGCGCCATCCGCGTGCGCGGGCGCTTTTCCACCGGGCGAGACGACAAGGGCGAATGGGAAGAGACGGGGGTCGAGAAGCTGGGCGGCGGGCAATGGCAGCTCGTCGTCAGCGAAATCCCCTACATGCTCCAGAAGGGCAAGCTGATCGAGCAGGTCGCCCAGCTCATCGCCGACAAGAAGCTGCCGATCCTGGAGGACGTTCGCGACGAGAGCGACGAGCAGATCCGCATCGTCTTCGTGCCCAAGAGCCGCAACG
>CAZFPW010000233.1:0-4470 GCA_964520765.1 uncultured Novosphingobium sp. | reverse complement strand
GCACCGAGACGTTCACGTCGGCCCGCATCGAGCCTTCTTCCATGTTGCCGTCGCAGCTTCCGACATAGCGCAGGATCGTGCGCAGCTTGCGCAGGTAGGCCCCGGCCTCGACCGGAGAGCGCATGTCGGGGCGGCTGACGATCTCCATCAGCGCCACGCCGCAGCGGTTGAGGTCGACGTAGGACATGGTCGGGTGCTGATCGTGCATCAGCTTGCCGGCGTCCTGCTCGACGTGGATGCGCTCGATGCCGATGGTCTTGACGCTCTCCGGGTCCTTGTCGTCGAGCTGGACCTCGAGCCGCCCCTCGCCCACCAGCGGGTGGTAGAGCTGGCTGATCTGGTAGCCCTGCGGCAGGTCCGCGTAGAAGTAGTTCTTGCGGTCGAACCGGCTCCACTTGTTGATCTGCGCCTCGACCGCCATGCCGGTGCGCACGGCCTGGCGGATGCACTCACGGTTCGGCACGGGCAGCATGCCGGGCATGGCCGCGTCGATCAGGCTGACCTGGGCGTTGGGCTCGGCCCCGAAGGCGGTCGCCGCGCCGGAAAACAGCTTGGCGTTGGAGGTGACCTGGGCGTGGACCTCAAGGCCGACCACGACCTCCCAATCGCCGGTGGCTCCCTGGATGCGATAGGTGCTCATATCAGTGCTTCTGCTGCGTCATGCGGTCCACCCAGGCGATGCCGATGGCCGAGACTATGAAGGCCATGTGGATGATCGTCTGCCACAGCACGGCGGCCTCCGTCACCCGCGCGTTCGGCCCGCCGATCGCCCCCGCCTCGATGAAGGTGCGCAGGAGGTGGATCGAGGAGATGCCGATGATCGCCATGGCCAGCTTGACCTTGAGGACCCCGGCATTGACGTGGCTGAGCCACTCGGGCTGGTCGGGATGCCCCTGCAGGCCGAGCCGCGAGACGAAGGTTTCGTACCCGCCGACGATCACCATCACCAGCAGGTTGGAGATCATCACCACGTCGATCAGGCCGAGCACGACCAGCATGATCTGCTGCTCGGTGAACTCCCAGGCGTGCATGATGAGGTGGTACAGTTCCTTGACGAACAGGAACACGTAGACGCACTGCGCGGCGATCAGGCCGACGTAGAGCGGAAGCTGCAGCCAGCGCGAGCTGAAGATCAGCAGCGGCAGGGGCCGCAGCCGGGCGGGAGTACCCATGGGGTCCGTCGCCATCGTCACCACCACCGCTGCGGCCGGGCCGCGAAATCGGCGCGGGCCTCGATTGCGAGCCCGGCGTTCAGCACGCCCTGCTCGTCGAAGGGCTTGCCGACGATCTGCAGGCCGAGCGGCAGGCCTTCGGCGTTGAGCCCGGCCGGCACCGACATGGCCGGCAGTCCCGCCAGCGAGGCAGGGACCGAGAACACGTCGTTCAGGTACATCTCCAGCGGATCGCCGCTCTTCTCGCCGAGCGCGAAGGCGGCGGTCGGCGTGGTCGGCGCCAGGATCACGTCGCACTGCGCGAAGGCATCGGTGAAGTCGCGGCTGATCAGCGTGCGGACCTTCTGCGCCTGGGTGTAATAGGCGTCGTAGAAGCCGGCCGAGAGCACGTAGGTGCCGATCAGGATGCGCCGCTTGACCTCGGCGCCGAAGCCCGCGGCGCGGGTCGCGGCGTACATGTCCTGAAGGCCCGCTCCGTCCGGCAGGTCGCGCAGGCCGTAGCGCACGCCGTCATAGCGCGCGAGGTTGGACGAGGCCTCGGCCGGGGCGATGATGTAGTAGGTCGGCAGCGCGTACTTGGTATGCGGCAGCGAGATGTCGACGATCTCGGCCCCGGCGTCCTTCAGCCAGGCGATGCCCTCGTCCCAGCTCCGCGCCACGTCGGCGTCGATCCCGTCGAGCCGGTATTCGCGCGGGAGGCCCACCTTCTTGCCCTTGAGATCGGCCGAAAGGTTCGCCTCCCATTCGGGCACCGGCAGGTCGAGGCTGGTCGCGTCCTTGGGATCGAAGCCGGCCATCGCCTCCAGCATGATTGCGCAGTCGCGCACGTCGCGGGCCATCGGCCCGGCCTGGTCGAGCGAGGAGGCGAAGGCGACCACGCCCCAGCGCGAACAGCGGCCGTAGGTCGGCTTGATGCCGGAAATGCCGGTGAAGGCGGCGGGCTGGCGGATTGAGCCGCCGGTGTCCGTGCCGGTCGCCGCCGGACAGAGCCGCGCCGCAACCGCCGCCGAGCTACCGCCCGAGGAACCGCCAGGGGCAAGCGAGGCATTGCCGCCGTCGTTCCTGCGCCAGGGTGAGACGACATTGCCGAAATAGCTCGTCTCGTTCGACGAGCCCATGGCGAACTGGTCGAGGTTGAGCTTGCCCAGCATGCCCGCGCCGGCATCCCACAGTTTCTGGGAGACAGTGGATTCGTACTGGGGCGTGAAACCTTCGAGGATGTGGCTCGCCGCCGTGGTCTGAGTGCCGCGCGTGGCGAAGAGGTCCTTCATGCCGATCGGCACGCCGGCCATCTTGCCCAGCGGCTTGCCGGCGGCGCGGTCCGCATCGACCTGCTTGGCGGCGTCCAGCGCCTTTTCCGGGGTGGCGACGATGAAGACGTTGAGCGCCTCCTGAGCGGCGGCGACCTGGGCATTGAACGTCTCAGCCACTTCTACGGCGGAGAAATCGCCCTGGGCCACGCCCGCACGGATCGCGGCGACGCCGAGTTCGGTGAGGTCGGTCATGCGCCCAGCCTTTCCGTCGGCGCGGGGGCTTCGACAGGCTCAGCCTGAGCGGGTTTGGGTTCGAATTTCATAGAATATCCGCTCAGCCTGAGCTTGTCGAAGGCCACGGGAAAACGCCCGCCCATCACTCGATCACCTTGGGCACGCCGAAGAAGCCGTGCTCGGCCGCCGGCGCATTGGCCAGAATCGCGTCGCGGATGCCGCCGCCGGCCAGCGGATCGGCGTTCACCACGTCGTCGCGCAGGCGCAGGGTGTTGGGAATCACGGCGGTCATCGGCTCGACGCCGGTGACGTCGACCTCGCCCAGCTGCTCGACCCAGGCGAGGATGCCGTTAAGCTCCGGCACCATCGCCTCAAGCTCGGCCTCGGAAACCTTGATGCGGGCCAGCGCGGCGATTCTAGCCACGGTGGCGGTATCGACCGACATTGTTCGACCTCGACTATCTGAGAATTATTCGCCCGGCGCGCCGGCCGGAGGAGCGCCCGCGCCCGGAGCGCCGCCCTGCTGCATCATCTGCTGCTGCATCTGCTGCATCATCGCCTGCTGCTGCTGGATCTCGGCCATGCTGCGGAAGTCGAGCAGTTCGACCTCGAAATCGATGTCGGTGTTCGGCGGGATCGGGCCTGCGCCCTTTTCGCCATAGCCGAGCTTGGCCGGGATATGGACCTTGTACTTGCCGCCGCGCTGCATCTGCTCCAGCGCGCGGGTGAAGCCGGGGATCACGCCGCCGACCTCGAGCGGGGCGCGCTCGCCCTGGTCGAACACCTTCCCGTCGGGCAGCGTGCCCTTGTAGTTGATCAGCACCACGTCGGTGACCGTCGGAGACGGTCCGGTGCCGGCGGTCAGCGTCTGGACCTGGACCGAGAGGGGGATGGTCGCCCAGGCGAGACCCGCGCCGAGCGCCACGGCAGCGGCGACGCCCAGCCACAGCTTGCCCAGGGCGCCCTTGGCGATCGGCTGGAGGGGAACGCGGGTGATCTCGGTCATCGGAAATTCCTAAGTGCGGATAGCAAAAGGGCGCGGAATCAAATCCGCGCCCTCATGGCTCAACAAGGTCAAGCGTTCAAGCTTACTTGCCCCCGTCGCGCTCGATCCGCTTGCGCTCCAGCTTGCGGGCGCGGCGGACGGCGGCGGCCTTTTCGCGGGCGCGCTTCTCAGACGGCTTCTCATAGTGGCGGCGCAGCTTCATCTCGCGATACACGCCCTCGCGCTGCAGCTTCTTCTTGAGCGCGCGCAGGGCCTGGTCGACATTGTTGTCGCGGACGAGAATTTGCATAAACCGACACACCTCACGAATTCGGACGAGAACCCCAATCGCACGCGAAACCGCCGTGGGGGAACATCCTGAATGGCAACAAAAAACCATGCCGAACCCACAGGGGAACGGCTCAAGAAGGCGGCCCGCTAGCAAAGAGTCGCCGCGAAGGCAAGGCATGGCGGCGGGAAATCGCGCCATATCGTGCCATACGAGTGCTTCCCTGGGCCTCCGTCTCGGTTTAAGGCCCCCGGAATGACCCCGCCTTCCTTCCTCACCTCATCGCTCTTCGTCGTCGTCGGCGGCGGGTTCGGCACCTGGCTGCGCTACCTGACCGGGCGGCTGTGGCTTGCCGCGATCGGCCCGGTGGCGGCGAGCGCCTTTCCCTGGGCCACCCTCACCGTCAACCTGCTCGGCAGCTTCGCGATGGGGCTGCTGGTGGGCTGGCTGGCGCGCCACGGCGGCGGCGGGGAAAGCTGGCGGCTGCTGCTGGGCGTCGGCCTGCTGGGCGGCTTCACCACCTTTTCGGCCTTCAGC
>CAZFPW010000232.1:0-4480 GCA_964520765.1 uncultured Novosphingobium sp. | reverse complement strand
CGACGTGATCGTGATGCCGCGCTCCTGCTCCTGCTCCATCCAGTCCATCGTGGCGGCGCCGTCATGGACTTCGCCGATCTTGTGGGACTTGCCGGTGTAAAAGAGAATCCGCTCGGTCGTCGTCGTCTTGCCGGCGTCGATATGCGCCATGATGCCGAAATTGCGATAGCGCTCGAGCGGATGGCTGCGGGCCATGTCGTTTGTTCCTTAGCGATATGGGGAGCCGGCCGATCCGGCTCTCCATATATAGGTGTCTTCGTTACCAGCGGTAGTGGCTGAAGGCGCGGTTCGCCTCGGCCATGCGGTGCGTGTCCTCGCGCTTCTTGACCGCGTTGCCGCGATTGCTCGAAGCGTCGAGCAGCTCGCCCGACAGGCGGCCCGCCATGGTCTTTTCGGACCGGGCGCGGGCGGCGGAGATCAGCCAGCGGATCGCCAGCGCCTGGGCGCGCTCGGGGCGCACCTCGACCGGCACCTGGTAGGTCGCGCCGCCGACCCGGCGGGAGCGGACCTCGATGCCCGGCTTCACATTGTTGAGCGCCTCATGGAACACGCCGATCGGATCCTTCTTGGCGCGCGATTCGACATTGTCGAGCGCGCCATAGACGATGCCTTCGGCGGTGGACTTCTTGCCGTCGAGCATGATGTTGTTCATGAACTTCGACAGGACGATGTCCCCGAACTTCGGATCGGGGAGGATTTCGCGCTTCTCGGGGCGACGACGACGGGACATGGTTCTGGTCTCCCCTTACTTAGGACGCTTGGCGCCGTATTTGGAACGGCTCTGCTTGCGGTCCTTGACACCCTGCGTGTCGAGCACGCCGCGCAGCACGTGATAGCGCACGCCCGGAAGGTCGCGCACACGGCCGCCGCGGATCAGCACCACCGAGTGCTCCTGCAGGTTGTGGCCCTCGCCCGGGATGTACGAGATGACCTCGCGGCTGTTGGTCAGGCGGATCTTGGCGACCTTGCGAAGCGCCGAGTTCGGCTTCTTCGGGGTGGTCGTGTAGACGCGGGTGCAGACGCCGCGCTTCTGCGGGTTCTGCTCCATCGCCGGGACCTTGGACTTGGCCTTCTGCGGCACGCGCCCCTTGCGGATCAGCTGGTTGATAGTGGGCATGAAGTACTCTTCACCTTGGTTTGGGCACGGCCGGACCGAGGTGAAGGTTCGCGGAAAATCTCACGCAGCGCCGATGCGGGCCAGGAAGGCCGGCGGCGCAGTGTGAGCCGAAAACGCTCCACCCGGGCCGGAGCACCGGGTTACTTTGACGGGTTACGCGGAGGTTCCGCACGTGCCGGCAATGTTCAGCTCTATGTTCTGGCAAAGGCATGAGCCTTCCCGGAAGCGAGCGCCCTTAGGGAGATTCACGCCGCGGGTCAAGCGCGCCGCTGCACGCCCCCCCTGCATCGCTGCACTCTGGCGCGCCAAAGCGATTTCAGTAAACCCTGCCGCAAAGAATGGGGAGATGATGATGTCTGCTTATAAAACTTTCCTGGCACTGCCCCTCCTCACCGAGATCGAAGCGATCCGCCAGGCCAAGGCGCGCTATATCCGCGGCGTGGACGAAGGCGACGCCGCCCTCGTCCGCTCGATCCTCCACCCCGACTGCGAACTCGACTACCGGGGCTGCTTCGTCGATCCGCAGACGGGTCACGATTTCTTTCCGGCGATGGGCATCGTCCTCAAGGGCCGGGACAAGTTCGGATCGGCGCTGGTCGACCTCGGCATCGTCAGCGTCCATCAGGTCTATAACGCCGAGATCGAGCTGGAGAGCGAAACGACGGCACGAGCGGTATTTCCGATGACCGATCGGCTGTGGTTTCCCGATATTGGCAAATGGGCCCATGCCCAACTCACCGGCTATGGCCACTATCGCGAAACCTATGAAAAGGTCGGCGGCGAATGGCTGCTCAAGTCCACCAAGGTGACGCGCCTGCGGGTCGAAGCGGGCTGACCCATCTTCACTCGACGCCGCCGCCCCTATTCGGTCAGATAGAACATCGCCCAGGCCAAGCCGATGGCCGCAAGCATCAGCGGCCAGGACCAATAGACATCGTGGTTCATGACGTGGGCGCGAAAAATATTGAGGAAGCCGCCCGTGGAGTTGTTCGAACCGATCACGGTCGACACTATCCATGTCAGCAGGCAGCCCGGAATGACCGCCTTGAACAATGAGATCATGGCCCGTTCCCCCAAACCGCCCGATACCGTTCCCTAAATAGCGGACGACATCGGCTTCGTCACCCCAAGGACGCACTGAGCGATCCGGTGCAGTCGTAGTCAAACGCGCTGCTCAAAATGGGAGTTCAATCGGGGTTCCGGTCCGCGAGCGCGCCGCCGTCCTTTTCCTCCTCGAACAACATGGCCGATGCGCCCGTGGCCGAAAGGCGGACCTGGTTGCCTTCGACGCCGGCGATCAACCCTTGCGAGATATAGTGGTGGTGATCGCCGTGCGAGCCGCTGTCGGCCCGGGTCAGCTTGATCCGGTTGCCTTCGACCTTGTCGACCGTTCCAATGTGCACGCCGTCGGCACCGATGACTTCCATATGTTCGCTGATCTGGCTGGTATCGACCATTTCGTATCTCCTGACTAGCCCATCCTGAACGCTCGGCACGACGAATGGATGCATGGCGCGAAAACGAAATTCGGCTCGCGAACTCGGCCCGTCGCGGACTGTGCGCTTTGCGCGCCGAAGCGTTGGCGCGACGAGATGCGGGGCGGGAAACATCCCGCATTCCGTCCATTCGTTTCCATGCAGCCGCTTCCCTCGGCGGCTCGCAGATGGAGAGACATGATGAACAAGGACAAGGATAACGCCCGGCAGAACCAGCAGCGCCAGCCGCAGCAGAACCAATCGGGCCAGCAAGGCCAGCAGGGCGGCCAGAACCAAGGGGGCCAGATGGGCCAGCAAGGCGGCAGCGACCGTAATCGCCAGGGTCAGCAGAACCAGCAGTCAGGCCAGTCGCGCCAGGCGGGCGGTCAGTCGGATTCGCGCCAGAACCGCTGATCGGCCGAGCCGAGCCAGGGCGGCCGTCCTTCGGGGCGGCCGTCTTTGTTTGGGCGCGCCCAAACGCTCCCAAACGGGGAATGAACGGACGATCCAGGGAAGCGTCATCTCAGCCATGGCAGACCCCTTGTCGCAGTCCCGGAAGGCTGGCCGCCCTCGCCGCCTGAACCCCAGATGAAGGGGAACGCAACGGCTTTCCGGGGTTTTTGTCCGAGGTCACACAAGGAGAAGACCGATGAAAAGGATAACCGCCGTTGCCGCCTCGGCCCTGATGGCAGCGACCGCGCTCGGCGCCGTGGCGATCCCGGCCACGGCAAATGCGCAGGCCTCCGTGCGCTTTGGCGCGCCGGGCTATTGGACGCCGGAACGCTCCAACGCGATCCGCACCCAGATCTGGAACCTGGACCGCGACATCGATCGCGCCGCCCAGCGGAGGACCATTACGCGACGTGAGGCGACCAGTCTGCGCCGGGACGTGCGGTGGTTGCGCAATCAGTACCAGGCCTACAGCCGGAACGGCCTGACCCTGCAGGAGGTTCGCACCCTCCAGGCTCGGGTCAACACCGTCCGCACCCGCTTGCGGATGGAGCGGGCCGATTGGGACCGCGAGGATTACTGGCGCGGCAACCGCTGGCGCGACCGGGATCGCGATGGCATCCCCGACCGCCGCGATCCGCGTCCGAACCGTCCGTACTGATCGGGCAAGGCACCAGACGAGGGGCGTCCGCGCGCAGCGGGCGCCCCTTCGCTATTGTAAAAGGCCCGCCGGCTTTCTAGTTCGCCGGCATGTCCGAAAGCCCACGCACCCTCTACGAAAAGATCTGGGACGCCCATGTCGTCGCCCGCCAGGACGACGGCACCTGCCTGATCTACATCGACCGCCACCTGGTCCACGAAGTCACCAGCCCGCAGGCCTTCGAGGGGCTACGCACCGCCGGGCGCAAGGTGTGGCGGCCGGACCTGACCCTGGCCGTGCCGGATCACAACCTGCCGACCACCCCGCGCAAGGATGCGGCGGGCAACCGCATCCCCATCGCCGATGCGGAGAGCGCCAACCAGCTCGCCACCCTGGCGAAGAACGCGCCCGAGTTCGGCATCCGCTATATCAGCGAGGTCGATCCCGAGCAGGGCATCGTCCACGTGGTCGGACCGGAACAGGGCTTTTCCGTTCCGGGCGCCACCATCGTGTGCGGCGACAGCCACACCTCCTGCCACGGCGGCCTGGGGGCGCTGGCCTTCGGCATCGGCACGACCGAGGTCGAGCACGTCCTGGCGACGCAGACCCTGCTGCTCCAGCCGTCCAAGACCTTCGAGGTGCGCGTCGAAGGCAAGCTGGCCCCCGGCGTCACGCCCAAGGACGTGATCCTGCACCTGATCGGCCGGCTCGGTTCGTCCGGCGGGAAAGGCCATATCGTCGAGTTCGCGGGCCCGGTCGTGCGCGTGCACGGCACGATCTCGCGGTCGCGTGGTCGCC
>CAZFPW010000231.1:0-4526 GCA_964520765.1 uncultured Novosphingobium sp. | reverse complement strand
CGACTTCGCGGATGTTGCCGAGGAACTGGTTGCCCAGCCCTTCGCCCTTCGACGCGCCGCGGACGAGGCCGGCGATGTCGACGAAGCCGAGCTGGGTCGGGAGGATCTTCTGGCTGCCGGCGATCGCGGCAAGCTTGTCCAGCCGGGGATCGGGCACGCCGACCTGGCCGACATTGGGCTCGATCGTGCAGAACGGATAGTTCGCCGCCTGCGCCGCCTGCGTTTCGGTCAGCGCGTTGAACAGGGTCGACTTGCCGACGTTCGGCAGCCCAACGATCCCGCAGCGGAAACCCATCTGATCAATCCTTCCGTAGAGTTGGCGCGCGCTTAGCGGGGCGGGCAGGGGATTGCCACCCCCGCGCGGCGGCTACTCCGCCAGCCGCAGCGCCACGTCGTTCATGAACCGGGTGTCGTCGCCCTTCGCCAGCCATTCCGCCTCGCCGGCGACGGCACCGAGCATGTCCGCGAGCGGGTCCATCTCCGCCTTGGCGTAATTGCCCAGGACCCAGCCGGTGACCCGGTCCTTGTGTCCGGGATGGCCGATGCCGAGCCGCACCCGGCGGAAATCGGGGCCGAGGTGCTGGTCGATCGAGCGCAGGCCGTTGTGCCCGGCGGTGCCGCCGCCCTGCTTCACCTTCACCTTGAAGGGGGCAAGGTCCAACTCATCGTGGAACACGGTCAGCGCATCGGTGCCGAGCTTGTAGAAGCGCAGGGCTTCGCCGACCGCGCGGCCGCTTTCGTTCATGAAGGTGGCGGGCTTGAGCAGCAGCACCTTGCCGCCGCCGATCCGGCCTTCCTGGAGCCAGCCCGAGAACTTCTTCTGGACCGGGCCGAAGCCGTGGATTTCCGCGATGGCGTCGGCCG
The DNA here is from genome assembly GCA_964520765.1 of uncultured Novosphingobium sp. Lineage (GTDB taxonomy): Bacteria > Pseudomonadota > Alphaproteobacteria > Sphingomonadales > Sphingomonadaceae > Novosphingobium. The sequence goes on along the minus strand of CAZFPW010000231.1, from coordinate 3,662 downwards.
CCATGAAGCCGACGTTATGCCGGTTCAGCGCATATTGAGGACCGGGATTGCCGAGGCCGACCCAGAGTTGCATGGCATCCTCCGCAAGGAAGCGTCATCCCGGACATGATCCGGGATCGCGCGCCTCCGGGCCGGACCTCCCGGTCGGGCTGGGCCGCCAGCGGTCCCGGGCGAGGCCCGGGACGACGCGTGGCTTATTCGGCTTCTGTCGCCGGGGTCTCGTTGTCGCCTTCCTCGCTCTTCAGCGCGGAGGGAGCGACGATCGTGGCGATCGTGAAGTCGCGGTCGGTGATGCCGCTCTCGGTGCCCTTGGGCAGCGTCACGTTGCTGATGTGGATCGCATCGCCGACTTCGAGGCCGGTCACGTCGATCGTCACGTTCTCGGGGATCTTGTCCGCCTCGCAGACGAGATCGAGGTCGTGGCGCACGATGTTGAGCACGCCGCCCTTCTTGAGGCCGGGCGAGGCATCTTCGTTGGCGAAGACCACGGGCACGTTCACGTGGACCTTGGAATCCTTCGACAGGCGCAGGAAGTCCGCGTGGAGCGGGCGGTCGGTGACGGGGTGGAAGGCAACGTCCTTGGGCAGCGTCCGCACTTTCTTGCCGCCAACCTCGACTTCGACGACCGAGTTGAAGAAGTGGCCGGTGCCGAGCTGGCGACGCAGTTCCTTCTCCTCGAGGTGGATCGAGATAGGCTCTTCATTGCCGCCATAGACGACGGCGGGGACGCGGCCTTCGCGACGCAGTGCACGGGAGGCTCCCTTGCCAGCCCGTTCGCGCGTCTCGGCCGGCAGGGTCAGGGTTTCACTCATCTGACGTTACCTTTCGAAATACGGTTGATATGCTTCTCCGCCACGCCTCCAGGGATGACCATGACGGGAAGCGGGCGCCCCTAGCGGGAAAGGCGCGGAAAGGCAAGGTGATCCCGTCATCCCGGGCTTGACCCAGGATCGCGGTCGGCCGGGTTCGACCTGAAGGCCAGCGGTCCCGGGTCGAGCCCGGGACGACATTATTGCATCCGCGTCACTTGATAGCCGCGCGCCGCCAGCAAGGCGGGCAGGCCTTCGCCGCCCGCCATGTGCGCCCCGCCGACCGCCACGAAGGGCCGCTGCCCGGCGGCGAGCATGGCCGCGATGCGCTCTGCCCAGGCCTGGTTCCGGCCGGTGAACAGCGCCGCGCGCAGCTCGGGGTCAGCCAGGAGCCCACGACGTGTCTCCCGCTCGATCGCAGCCATGTCGCCCCGCAGCCAAGCCTCGGCCGGACTGTCGGTGGACTGTCCGGGGTCGGATACGACCAGGGCCAGCAGGTCGCGCTGCTCGGACTCGGGCAGGCCGTCGAAGATGGCGAGCTGGCCGCGCGTGCCTTCCAGCTCGATCACCGGCCGCTTGCCGGCAAGGCCCAGCACCGCGCGGTCGATGCCGTTGGCGGGGTCCATGCCCTTCGCCCCGTTGCGGGCGAGGGTGAGGGCGGCGGCCCAGGTCTCCAGCTCCGCGAAATGGCGTTCCGTCATGCCGGACGCCTTGAGCTGCGCCGCCAGCTTGCCGTGCAGTTCCGGGGGCAGCTTGCTCGCCAGCGGCGGTTGGCCGGGCGTGCGGGAAAGCGCGGCGAAATCCCGCTGCATCGCCGCCGTATCGCCAACCGCGGCAACCTCGACCACGATCCGGTCGGCGTCCGCGATCGCCGCGTCGATCGCGGGTGAGCGCCAGGCGGCGGGACGGGGCAGGGCGTGGATCGTGCCGAACAGCCAGGCGCGCTCCCCCTTAGGGCCGGTCACCTCCCACAGCGCGGGGGTGGCCGGCACCGGCGCGGGCTTGCACCCGGCCAGCGCGATCGCGCTCAGCAGCGCCAGCCAGACGAGCCGCCCGCGCATCGTCCTATTGCAGGCGGGTGACGGTATAGCCGAGCGCCTCGAGCTGCTCGATCACGCTGTCCTTGCCGGCCAGATGCCCGGTGCCGACGGCGAGGAAGACCTTGCCCGGCTTGTCCATCCGCGCCTTGATCCACTGCGTCCAGGTGCGGTTGCGGCCGGTCAGCAGGGCCTCGACCATCTGCGGATCGTCCTCGTCGGCATTCATCAGCTCGGCGAGCCGAGCCGCGTTGCCGCGCTTCCATTCCTCGACCATCTCGGTGAGCTGGTCCTTTATCGTCGGGGCATGCTTGGCGACCTGGGCCAGGTAATTGCGCTGCACCTCTTCGGGCAGGGTGTCGAACAGGCCGAGCTGGTATTCGATCGTCTCCAGCCCGACGCGCCGCTGCTTGAGCGCCTTCGCGCGGACCTCCAGCGTCGCTTCGACCCCATGCTCGGCGGAATAGCCGGCATCGAGCAGCGGGGCGGTCGAAAGATAGACGCCCGCGTACCAGGGCTCGAAACGGTCGAGCATCTCCGGCGGCAGGTTGAGGCCGGCCAGGGCCTTTTCGAGCGCCGCCCTTTCCTCCGCGTTCAGCAGAGTGCGCAGGCTCTGGTCGGGCGGCAGGATCGCCTTGGCCACCGTCACCGCCTGGATTTCCGCCGGGTCGGTTTCGCCAAGCTCGCTGACGAACTCGTCCGAGGACTGGAATGCGGTGGCGATCGGGCCGGCGAACCATTGCACGCCCTTGGGCAGAAGGTGGATCGTGCCGAACAGGTAGATCGTCGTGTCCTCGTCCTGGATCTTCCACAGGGCCGGCTTGGCAAGCGTTGCGGGCGCCGCAGCCGGCGAGGCCGTCTGCCGTGCCGGAGCGGTGATGGAAAGCGAGGCCAGGAGGATGGCGGCCAGCACGGTGAAGCGGGCCAGGAACAGGCGGAACAGCTTGGTCATGGCGGCCGCTATAGACGGTTTCCCTAATCAGTCGATGAACGACGGTTGATTCATCATCGGCCGTGCGCCAAAGGCCCGGGCCATGAGCGAGACCGCAAAGCCTCTCAGCTTTCAGGAGATGATCCTGCGCCTCCATGCCTTCTGGAGCGCGCAGGGCTGCCTGATTCTCCAGCCCTACGACATGCGCATGGGCGCGGGCACCTTCCACCCCGCGACCACGCTGCGCGCGCTGGGGCCGGAACCGTGGAAGGCCGCCTATGTCCAGCCCTCGCGTCGGCCGACCGACGGCCGCTATGGCGAGAACCCGAACCGGCTGCAGCACTATTACCAGTACCAGGTGATCCTGAAGCCGAACCCGGAGAACCTCCAGGAACTCTATCTCGCCAGCCTGGCAGAGATCGGCGTCGATCCCCTGGCGCACGACATCCGCTTCGTCGAGGACGACTGGGAAAGCCCGACCCTGGGCGCCTGGGGCCTGGGCTGGGAGGTCTGGTGCGACGGGATGGAAGTCACCCAGTTCACCTATTTCCAGCAGGTTGGCGGGTTCGACTGCAAGCCGGTCGCCGGCGAGCTGACCTATGGCCTGGAGCGCCTGGCGATGTACATCCAGGGCGTCGACAACGTCTATGACCTGGCTTTCAACGACGCAGGCGTGACCTATGGCGACGTGTTCCTGAAGAATGAGCAGGAGCTGTCGAAATACAACTTCGAGATCGCGGACACCGAGCAGCTCTTCAAGGGCTTCCAGCATGCCGAGGCCGAGTGCAAGCGCTGCATCGAGGCGGAAATTCCGCTCGCCGCCTATGACCAGGCGATCGAGGCGAGCCATCTGTTCAACCTGCTCCAGGCCCGCGGCGTGATCTC
>CAZFPW010000230.1:0-4538 GCA_964520765.1 uncultured Novosphingobium sp. | reverse complement strand
ACCCCGCGCCTCTTCGCCTATGCCGGCACCCGCTCCAAGGCCGAGATCGTCGCCTACATGGGGACGCCCAGCATCTTCGTCGGCGGGGCGAGCGTGGCGTTCGGCGCGGTGACGGCGGAGGACGACCGGGTCGCGATCGAGGCCGTCACCAGCGGCACGACGGCGGACGGGCGGCACTACAGCAACGCCTATCACTACCTGTTCACCTTCCGCGACGGCAAGATCGTCGCCGTGAAGGAATACCTCGACACCGCCACGGCGGCGGAGTTCTTCACCCGCTGAAGGCGGCGTCCCATTCCTCGGGCTTGAAGCCGACCAGCAGCCCGCCCGGATATTCGACGATCGGCCGCTTGATCGTGCTGGGGTTGGCCGCCATCACCTCCACCGCCTTGGCCGCGTCGAGACCGTCCTTGTCGGCATCGGGCAGCTTGCGGAAGGTCGTGCCGGCGCGGTTGATGACCTTCTCCCACCCGGCCTGCTGCTGCCATTCGGCCAGCCTGGCGGGATCGGCCCCGGCCTTCTTGTAGTCGTGGAACTGATAGGCGATGCCCTTGCCGTCCAGCCAGGCGCGCGCCTTTTTGACCGTGTCGCAGTTCGGAATGCCGTAGAGGGTGATCGTCATGCCCCGGTTCCTAGCCGCGGTGTGTGGGCTTCGACAAGCTCAGCCTGAGCGGATATTCTACCCAGGCCCGCTCCGGCTGAGCTTGTCGAAGCCCACGCGCTTACGCTCGCCCCATAGACTTTTCCGCCAAACCGCGACAAACGCGGCTCCATGAGCGTCAACACCTTCGGCCGCCTGCTGCGCTTCACCACCTGGGGCGAAAGCCATGGACCCGCGCTAGGCGCCGTGGTCGACGGGTGCCCGCCGGGGCTGACGCTGAGCGAGGCGGACCTCCAGCCCTATCTCGACGCGCGGCGGCCGGGCCAGTCGAAGTTCACCACCCAGCGGCAGGAGCCCGACGCGGTGAAGATCCTGTCCGGCGTGTTCGAGGGCCGCACCACCGGCACGCCGATCTCGCTGATGATCGAGAACGTCGATCAGCGGTCCAAGGACTATTCCGAGGTCGCCAAGGCCTATCGTCCCGGCCATGCCGACTATGCCTATGACGCCAAGTACGGCTTTCGCGACTATCGCGGCGGCGGGCGCAGCTCGGCGCGGGAGACGGCGGCGCGGGTCGCGGCCGGCGGGGTGGCGCGGCTGGTGATCCCGGAGGTGAAGGTCTACGCCTATGTCACCGAGATCGGCAGCGACGCGATCGATCCCGGCAACTTCGACTTCGACGAGATCGGCAACAACCCCTTCTTCTGCCCCGATGCCGAGGCGGCCAGGCGGTGGGAGCAACTGGTCGACGACGCGCGGCTGGCCGGTTCCTCGCTCGGCGCCGTGGTGGAATGCGTGGCCAGCGGCGTGCCCGCCGGCTGGGGCGCGCCGCTCTACGGCAAGCTCGATGCGGACCTTGCCGCCGGGATGATGGGGATCAACGCGGTCAAGGGCGTGGAGATCGGCGACGGCTTCGCCGCCGCGCGCCTGACCGGGGAGCAGAACGCCGACCCCATGCGCCCCGGCCAGGGCGCGCCGGAGTTCCTCGACAACCACGCGGGCGGGATCGCCGGCGGCATCTCCACCGGCCAGCCGGTGGTGGTGCGGGTCGCCTTCAAGCCGACCAGCTCGATCCTGACGCCGGTGGAGACCGTCACCCGCGAGGGTGAGGCGACCAAGATCCGCACCAAGGGCCGCCACGACCCCTGCGTCGGCATCCGCGGCGCGCCGGTGGTGGAGGCGATGATGGCCCTGGTCCTGGCCGATCACAAGCTGCTCCACCGGGGGCAGATGGGCTAGCCGGGCAAACGTGGACGCGTGGCCTTCGACAGGCTCAGGCTGAGCGGACGTTTTACCAAGACCCGCTCAGCCTGAGCCTGTCGAAGGCCACGCGCTACCGCCCCCGCTTCAGCACGATATAGAGCGCCCCCGCCCCGCCGTGCCGGGGATGGGCCGCGCGCACGGCGGCGATCCTGGCGGCGTGGGGACCGGCCGCCAGCCAGTCCAGCACCTTGGCCCGGATCACCCCCCGCCGCGAGGCGCGCGAGGCGTGGTCCTCGCTCGGGCGCGGCTTGCCGGTGATGAGCAGGAGGACGCGGGCGCCCTGGGCCAGGGCCTGGGTCAGGCCGTGGTCGAGCCGGGCATGGGCCGAATCCAGGGTGTGCCCGTGCAGGTCCAGGGTGAAATCGGGCGAGACCACGCCGCGCCCCAGCTTGCGGTCCCAGGTGGCATCGAGGGTGTGCCCGTGCAGCGGGCGGGGCTTCTTCAGATCCTCCCCCACCGGGGGAGGGGGACCGCCCGCGGAGCGGGTGGTAGAGGGGGCGATCCGGGCGGGACGAGGCTTTGCAACCGCGCCCCCTCCGTCAGAGCTGCGCTCTGCCACCTCCCCCGGCGGGGGAGGATTTCTACGGCCGCGTATCGGCGTCACCGTTGCCGCTACCCGCTGCCACAGCTCCGCTTCCTCCGGCGTCAGCCCGCGAGGCCGCCTCATTCCGGGAGGTCGGACGGCGCGTCCAGCCGTGCCAGAGTGCCCAGCGGCAGGAGCAGCGCGGCGCGGCCCCGGCCGCTCATCCCGCCGGCGATCCGCCGCGCCTCCTCGCCCGCGCCCCAGAAGGTGTCGAAGCGGTTGGCGCCCTTGATCGCCCCGCCGGTGTCCTGCGCGATCCACAGGCCGTTCGCCTCGGGCCGGTCCAGCTCCAGCCAGACCGGCGCGCCCAGCGGGACGTAATTGGGGTCCGCCGCCACGCTCGCCTTTGGCCGCACCGGCACGCTCAGCGCGCCGAGCGGGCCGTCCCCGGTCAGCTCGCGGAAGAACACCCAGCTCAGGTTCTCGCGCATCAGGGCGCGGCCTTCCTCGGGCCGCTCGCGCAGGAAGCGCATGATCCCCTGCATCGAGCCGGGATATTGCCCCTCCCCCTCGCCGATCAGCCCGCGTTCCCGCATCAGGCCGCCGAGCGCCACATAGTCGCGCCCGTTCTGCCCGGCATAGCCGATCCGCATGACCGCGCCGTCGGGCCCGCGCAGCCGGCCGGAACCCTGGATCTGGAGGAAGAAGAACTCGACCGGATCGGCCGCCCAGGCAATCTCAAGGCCCCGGCCGGCCAGCGCCCCGTCCTCGATTGCGGCGCGGTCGTGATAGGGCACGAACGCCCCGCCCTCGTCATAGCGGCCCAGCGGCGGACGCCCCACCCGCTCGGCCTCGGGCATGTCGGCCGGCCAGGCGCGGACCAGATCGTCGGGCAGGCCATAGACCGGTACGTCGAACCCCTTCTCATGGGTCCGCACCCCGGCGATCTCCGGCTCGTAGTAGCCCGTGGCGAAGGCCGTGCCGTCGCCCACCACGGCGGTTTCGAACCACAGGGCGAAGAACCGCGCCGCATCGGCCTCGGGCCAGGTCTCGGCCAGTTCGCACACCTGCTCCCAGTCACCGGGCCGGGTCAGGCCGCTGACATCGTCGCGCTTGAGCAGCTTGGGGCAGCTTTCGCGAAAGGAGAAGAGCGCCATGTCGGCCTTGTCGGCCAGGAACAGGCTGTCGATCGGCGGGCCGGGGGCAACGCCCAGGGTTAGGGCCGGGACCGGGGCCGGGGGAACGCGCGGTGGGAGCGATTCCTGGGCCAGCGCCGGCGCGCCGAGCCCGAGCAGGGCCAGCGCGGCAAGCGCCGCCAGCCTGCTTGCGCCCCCCAAGATCACGGAATCAGGCCTCGTCGGTTTCGTCGAGCAGCCAGTCGGGATCAGCCGAGGTGACGTCCCGGCTGAAGGTCCAGACGTCGCGCGCCTCGATCGCGTCGTTGAGCGAGCCGGCCACGACATTGCCGGCCGCGTCGCGCGTGACCGCGGCGATGTCGGCGACGAAGGTGATGGTGATCCGGGCCATGGGCGCGGTGAAGGAGGCGGCGGTGATCGTGGTCTCGTCGATGCGGACCAGGCGATTCTCCAGCGTCTCGCCCGCCGCCTCACGCGCATCGATCGCGCCGGCGAAGGCTTCATAGACGTCGCTGTCGCACAGCTGGGCCAGCTCTTCCTTGTCGCCGCGCCAGAACGCCTCGAGGATCATGCGATAGGCGCCGCGCGCGCCTTCGAGGAAGGCGAAGGCGTCGAACCGGCGGTCGGCCGCCGCGATCTCGCGCAGGCCGCGCTCCACGGCGGGGACGACCTGCGGCAGGTCGCGGGCGCGGGGGGCAAGCTGGGCACGGTCGTTCGGGCGGTCGGCCGGACGATCGTTCGGACGGGCCGAAGGCTGGCCGGGCGCACCGGGCTTGGGCGCGTCGAAGCGGCCCTGGATCGGCTCCTCCTCATGCTCCGCCCGGCGGCCGAGCACCGAATAGAGCCGCAGGCCCAGGAAGGCTGCGATCATGGCCAGGATGACGATTTCGACAGTCACGTATCGGGTCCAGTTCTTGCGCGCGAAATCCCGCTCCTCCCCAAAGCCGGGGCGTGCGGCTGAGCGGGTATTGTGCCTGAGATAGGTAAAGATGACAAATGAACAACACGTGGACGG
>CAZFPW010000229.1:0-4557 GCA_964520765.1 uncultured Novosphingobium sp. | reverse complement strand
AGGAATTGGGATGGGCGCCGGTGCCGATCGACTGGTTGCCGTCGATCACCCAGGATCGCACGCCGTCGAGCAGCTTCACCTGCGGCACCCGGTCGCGGAACCTGGCCGGGGCGCGGCGGGTCCACAGGTCGTGCGGCTCGGTCAGGTGGGTGTCGGCGTCGATGACCTTGATCGTCGACTTCCGGCCGGAGCCAGGGGCGGGCTTGTCCAGGGTGGCGGCGGACATCGGGTTCTCCCAGTCAGGCGGGCCTCGCGCGGCCCTATGCGGCGACCCTTATGGTTCCCTTGGGGAACGGCAATGGCCACGCCGCCATGCCCCATGCCCGATCGTCCGAACGACTCAGTCGACCCGCGCCCGGAAGATCGTCGCGCTGGCGGAGCGATTCGCGGCCGGCGCGGGGTCGGCGGGCGGCGGCGCTGGGCGCCGGAGCAAGGCGGCGGCGTTCTTCTGGCGCGGCCCGGCGAGCAGGGCGCCCCGCGCCGGCTCGCCGCCCCGCACGGCCTCCGCCGCCCGCGCCTGCTCGCGCATCTGGCTGGGCGACATCCCGAAATTGCGGGTGAAGCGCCGGCTGAACGCCGCTTCGGAGCCATAGCCCGACAGCTCGCTGATCTCCGCGACCTTGAGCCGGCTCTTGCGCAGGAGCTGGGCCGCATGCTCCATCCGCGCCTCCGCGACGACCTCCATCGGCGCGCGGCCGACCTGGGCGGTGAAGTGCGCGGCGAAGTTCGACCGCCCCATCCCGACCGAGCGGGCCAGCCGCTCCACCGTCCAGTTGGCCGAAGGATTGCCCGCGATCAGCCGCTGCGCCTGGCCGATGGGATCGCGCTGCTCGGACGAGAACATGCGCCGGCAGCGCGGATCGGCCCGCAGCTGGGCGACGATCATCAGCCCGGCGATCCGCGTCAGCAGCGCGGCGGAGCCCGGCCCGATCCCCGCCAGGGCCAGCGCCTCGGGCCGCAGGAGATTGCCCCAGGCCGACGAATCCGCGCCGCCGAGGCGCAGCAGGCCGGGCAGGCTGGACCGGCTCGCCCCGGCCGGAAGCGCGATGCTCATTCGTCCACTGACGATCCGCGCCACCACCGGGCCGCCCGAACCGACGGCGATCGTCCCCGGCACGTCGACCGCCTGCTCGCGGCGCAGGAAATCCAGGGAATTGGCCGCGCTGCCCGGCGTGACGCGCAGGGCATGGGCCTCTCCCCCCATCACCGCCACGGCTTCCCCAGCGCGCAGCTCCAGCGTCTCGCCCGCCGAGAGGGCGATCCGCACCGTGCCGTGCAAGACCATGTGGAACAGCACCGCGTCGCCGTGCGGCACGCTGAAGCCGCCGTCGCCGGAAAGGTCGCAATAGCACCAGGTCCGGCCGCCAAGCTCCAGGCCGGACAGCAGCTCTGAAAGCTCCCGCGATTCGGTGCCGGGCTGGACGCCGTCGGTCGGCAAGGCATGTTCTCCCACTTGCCCGCGCTTGGGCTTTTGTCGCGAACCAAGATATGCGCATTGGACGATCGGTCAACGCATGTTCGATTCGATTGCGGTATCGGCGCGATCCGACACGAGGGGAGAAGCACATGGGCCAGCGGATCGAACTGCGGATCGACGTCGGCGGCGCGATCGGCGCGGGCGAGACGGTGCTGCTCGCCGCCACCGTGGTCCTGCCCGAACCCGAGGCGCTGGGCGACCGCCCGGTGGTCTGCTTCGCCAAGCCCGGCGGCGGCTATTCGCGCGGCTACTACACCTGCGACCTGCCCGGCCCGGCTGCGGGCGCGCAGGCGGATTTCCATGTCGAGCGGGGCTGGATCTTCGTCGCGATGGACAACCTGGGCGGCGGCGACAGCGCCACGACCGCGCAGCGGCCCGGCCTGTCCGCGCCCGTCGAGGCGGCCCAAGCGGCGGAAAGCGAGATCCTGCTGCGCCTCGCCAACGGGCTGATCGCGCCCGGCTATCCGCCCGTCACCCAGCCCGTGGTGATCGGCCTGGGCCAGTCGACCGGCGGCCTGCTGACCATCGTCCAGCAGGCCCGCCACCGCTCCTATGACGGGATCGGCGTCCTGGGCTTCAGCGCCGTGCAGAGCCAGCCGCCGACCCCGCCGGGCGGACTGCCCGTGGTCACCGCCTGGTTCGCCCGCGACCTGCCGCCCGAGCAGCCCGGCGCCGTGCTCAACGCCGCGGCGCTGGTCCAGGCGACCGAGGGCGCGGAGCAGGATTCGGCCTGGACCTCGCTCACCTGGGGCTTCCACTACGACGACGTGCCCGCCGAGCTGGTGGAAGAGGACATGGCCCATTACGAGGCGATCGCGCTGGGCGGAAAGCAGCCCGAGGGCGCGCCGCCTCACCCCTACAATTCCTATACCACGCCCGACGCGGCGCGCTTCGTCCTGACCCCCGGAGCCGTCGCGCCGGAGGCCGCCGCCGTCGCCGTGCCGGTGCTGAGCGCGATGGGCGTGCGCGACCTGGTGCTCGATCCGCGCGGCGAATCGCGCGCCTTCCGCTCGGCGCCGAGCTTCGACCTGTTCGTCTGCCCGCGCCTGGGCCACATGCACAATTTCGGCGGAACGCGCGCGCTGTTCTGGGACCGCATCCACCGCTTCGGCGAATGGGCGGCGGCCTACAAGGCCGCGCAGGGCTGAGCTACACCTGCAAGGGACGGTTCGAGGGGCTGTCCTCCACGATGGCGCGGATCGCGATCAGCGTCTTGAACGAGAGCACGCCCTGCTCGTCGGACAGGGCGTCGCGGGTGAAGGCGTCGTATTCCGCCATCGAGCCGATCTGGACCTTGAGCACGAAATCGTCGTCGCCCGTCACCTCCCAGGCCGCCGCGACTTCCGGGCAGGCGGCGATCCTGCGCGCGAAGGCGTCCATCACCCGCACCCCCGGCTCCTTCATCCGCACCAGCACATGCATGGTGATCGCGGAGCCGGTCAGCGCCGGGTTCACCACCGCGATGTCGGAAACGATCACCCCTTCGGCGCGCAGCCGCCGCAGCCGGCGCAGCACGGCCGAGATCGACAGCCCCACCTTGTCGGCCAGGGTCCGCGCGGGCTGGAGATTGTCCTGCCGCACCAGTTCGAGCAGGCGGCGGTCGAAGGAATCGAGATCGATCATTTTTTGCATGATAGCGATATTATCGCAAAAATTGGGTGGTCGAGCTATCAAAATAGGCGCCAATAGCCTGCCTGCCCAGCCTAGATAACGCCCCGCACATCACGCCGCCCCCGAGTTCGGAGGCAGGCACCAACCACGGGGATTTCGTAATGGCTACCTTCGGAATGATCGGCCGCTTGTGGCACAGCCTGTTCCAGGCTTCCGAGGCCGCCGTGGCCATTCGCTACCAGGCGCCGTGGGCGCGCTGATCGCGCGAGGTCGCCCTTCTCGGGCGGCCACAACCACTTCCGCTCGGCCTGAGCCTGTCGAAGGCCACGCGATTCCGGTGCCGCCAGGTCCAGGGGACTTGAGGCAAGGGCTCGCTTGTGGCCTTCGACAGGCTCAGGCCGAGCGGGCGGAGGTGCGGTTGCTCCTAATCAAATACCCATGCAGAGGTACTTGATCTCCATGTAGTCATCCAGGCCGTGCTTCGAGCCTTCGCGGCCGAGGCCGGACTGCTTGATCCCGCCGAACGGCGCGACCTCGGTGGAGATGAGGCCGGTGTTGATCCCGACGATCCCCGCCTCCAGCGCCTCTCCCACGCGCCACACGCGCGACAGGTCGCGGGCGTAGAAGTAGCTGGCCAGGCCGAACTCGCTGTCGTTGGCGAGGCGAATCGCCTCGTCCTCGTCCTTGAAGCGGATCACCCCGGCGAGCGGCCCGAAGGTCTCCTCGCGGGCGAGCAGCATGTCGGCCTTGACGTTGGCGACCACGGTCGGCTCGAAGAAGGTGCCGCCCTGCGCCGCGCGCTTGCCGCCGGCCAGCACCGTGGCCCCGCCCGCCAGCGCGTTCTCCAGATGCTCCTCGACCTTCTCGACCGCCGCCTGGTCGATCAGCGGGCCGACATCGACGCCCGCCTCCAGGCCGTAGCCGATCTTCATGGCGTTGACGCGCTTGGCCAGCTTCGCGACGAATTCGTCGTAGACGCCGTCCTGGACGTAGAAGCGGTTGGTGCAGACGCAGGTCTGGCCGTTGTTGCGGAACTTGGAGACCATCGCCCCCTCCACCGCCGCGTCGACATCGGCATCGTCGAAGACCAGGAACGGCGCATTGCCGCCCAGCTCCATCGAGACCTTCTTCACCGTCTCGGCGCATTCGCGCATGAGCTGCACGCCGATCTCGGTCGATCCGGTGAAGGTCAGCTTGCGGACCTTGGGATTGCGGGTCAGCTCCCCGCCGATCGCGCGGGCGCTGCCGGTGACGACGCTGAACACGCCCGCCGGCACGCCGGCCTCTTCCGCGATCTGGGCGAGGGCCAGGGCGGAGAAGGGCGTGGCCGAGGCGGGCTTGAGCACCACGGTGCAGCCCGCGGCCAGGGCCGGGCCGATCTTGCGCCCGATCATCGCGCTGGGGAAGTTCCACGGGGTGATCGCCGCGACGACGCCGATCGGCTGCTTGAGCACGACGATCCGGCGATC
>CAZFPW010000228.1:0-4576 GCA_964520765.1 uncultured Novosphingobium sp. | reverse complement strand
CCTCTCGCGTTCCATTTTGCGGCCTGCATAGCCGCTGGGCGCGGTTCGGCAATGGTGACTAGTATAGGTCTGATTCAGCGCGGCTGAATCAGGTACGGCACCGGCCCACTCCCCCGGCCCGGCCACCCATAGCATATCCTGTCGGGTGGCCGGGCCGGGGGAGTGGGCCGGTGCCGCTTCCACGGCAGTGGATCAAAACTCTATTCGCCCGAGAGATGAATCGCGATCTCCCGCCGGTGCGGGGCGCGGCGGTGCTCGGCCAGATAGATGCCCTGCCAGGTGCCGAGCGCGAGGCGGCCGCCGATCACCGGGATCGCCAGGGTAACCCCGGTCAGCGTGGCGCGCAGGTGCGCGGGCATGTCGTCTGGCCCTTCGTCGTCATGGGCGTAGTGATCGCCTTCGGGCGCGAGGCGGTCGAGCCAGCGGGCCAGGTCGGTCCGCACCGCCCGCGCGGCATTCTCCTGGATCAGCAGTGAGGCGGAGGTGTGGCGGCACAGCAGGCTGGCGAGCCCTTCGCGGATGCCCGTCTCCCCCACCCAGCGGGCGACTTCGCCGGTGATCTCGGTGAAGCCTTGGCCCGGGGTCGAGAAGGTCAGGATCGTGGTCGCCTGCCGCATCGTTCGTCCTACGCGTTGACCGCGGCCCCGTTCCTGTGGCAAGCGGCGCGCCTCACGCGGGTGTAGCTCAATGGTAGAGCAGCAGCTTCCCAAGCTGAATACGGGGGTTCGATTCCCCTCACCCGCTCCATTTTCCCCATGGCTCAAGCCCCGTCGAGCGGAGCGATCTCCAGCACCTCGATGGCTTCGTCGTCGCCGGCGAAGGGCAGCGCCTCGCCCGCTTCGGCGCCCATCAAGGCGCGGGCGAGCGGGGCGGAGAACGAAATCGAGCCGTTGGGCGGATCGGCTTCGTCGTCTCCGACGATGCGCAAGGTCCGCCGCTTGCCTTTCAGAAGGAAGGTCACGCGCGTTCCGAACTCCACCGTGTCTCCCGAGGGGGCGGGGACCAGCTCGGCCGTGGCCTGGCGCGTGCGCCAATAGCGCAGGTCGCGCTTGGCGGCTTCCGAATCGGGATCGTCGGGGGCGGCCTGGGCGATCCGGGCTTCCAGCTCGGCCACCCGCTCGGCGATCAGGGCCAGGCCGCGCGGGGTGACCAGGTTCGGTCCCGGTGGGATCGGCAGCTCGAACTTGGGCTCGAGATGCTCATCATCGCTTTCCCGGCGGAATGCCACGCTCATCGCTACGCTCCTAGCTCAGCTTGAACCGCGCCGGCGCCAAGGGCAGTCCCGGCGTCTCCGCGCGGCCGCGATAGAGGAACGAGTTGGGCTCGCTCGGCATGTCGCCGGCCTTCAGCGTCTCCCCCGCATCGGCGGCGACCGTGGTGATCCAGAAATCGCGCATGTCCGGTCCGCCGAAGCGGACCTGGGTGATGCCGCCCGCCGGGGTGGCGATGGGATCGAGCAGGGCTCCGTCCGGCCGCATCCGCACGATCTCGCCCGAGCTGTAGCCGGTGATCCAGAGATTGCCCTCGGCGTCGAGCGCCATGCCGTCGCAATTGTCCTTGGCGAGCAGCCGGCGGCGGTTCGACAGTTCCAGGTCGGGCGAAACGTCGAACACGTAGGTCGCATCGAAGGTGTCGTTGTAGAACAATTGCCGGCCGTCCGCGCTCAGCATGATCCCGTTGGCGAAGCCGAGGCCGTCCGCGGCGATCCGCGCGGTGCCGTCGGCCGCGATGTGATAGATGCTGGCGGGCCGGGTCGGCTGGCCGGCGATCACCATCTCCAGGTCGACCGTGCCGCAGAAGAGGCCGCCGTGCCCATCGGCGACCATCTCGTTGATGCCGTTGATCGGCTGGCCGGCGATCTCCCGGATCAGCCAGCCGCTGGCGCCGGTATCGGGGTGGTTCCACATGATGCCGCCCTGGCCGGAGGAAAGCACCGCGCCGTCCTCGTTCATCATAATCCCGCCGGTCCACATCCGGTCCTGGTTGAACGCGGTGGTCGATCCGTCGCGGCCCACGCCGTGGACGCCCCCGGCGATCACGTCGGAATACCAGACGATATCGCGCGCGTAGTCGACCGCCAGCCCTTCGAGGTAGGTGCCCTTGGCGATCGGCTCGTAATTGTCGGGCATTGTCCTCTCCGGTGGTTTTGTCCTTGCCGCGTCACGGTGTTAGCGAGAGCCGGGCAAGTCAAGCGAAGGGGGCGCGGGAAGATGGGAGCGGGAGGATGACGGCGGCGTTCCTCGCCTTCCTGGCCGCCGTGCTCGCGGGCGTCGGCGCGCGCGACCAGATGCTGGTCGCCGGGCTGGCCGGACGGCGCATGCTGCCGGGGTTCCTGCTGGCCATCGCCCTGCTCACCGCCGCCTGTGCCGGGATCGTCGCGGGCAAGGCGGCCCAGGTCATCGCGCCGATGCTGGCGGGCGACGCCCGCATCATGTTCGCCGGCATGGCGGCCGCCATCGCCGGAGTGGAGTGCCTCGTCGTGGGCCCGGCCAAGGCTCCGGTCGAGCCCACGCGTTCCGTCTTCGCGGCGGTCGTCGTGCTGCTGGCGCACCAGCTTACCGATGGCGCGCGCTTCCTGGTCTTCGCCATCGCCGTGGCGACCGCGGTGCCGACGGCGGCGGGGCTGGGCGGGGCGGCCGGCGGGGCGGCGACCGTGCTGATCGGGGCGCTGGCGGGAGAGATGCTGCCGGCCGCCCGCCTGCGCTGGGCGCGGCGGGGAATCGGCGGCCTGCTGATCTTGGTCGGCGTCTGGTTGATGCTGCGGGCGCTGCTGTGATCGGCTATGATGCCGGAATGGCCCAGGTCGACCTGATCGAGAACGCGACGGATGGCGAGATTGCCGACTGGATCGAGCTGCGCCTGCGCGCGGCGCTCGCGGTCTGGCCGGGCGAGATCGCGATCACCGTGCCCGGCGGCTCGACGCCTTTCCCGATCCTGGCCGACCTGGCGAAGCGGGCCTTGCCCTGGGCGCGGATCGCGGTCTGGCCCGGTGACGACCGGATCGTTGCCGAGGATCACCCGGCCAGCAATGTCGGCCGGATTCGCGCCCTGCTGGAGCCGGTGGGCGCAAGGATCGAGCCTCTGTCGGAGGATGCCGACCCCCGCCGTTTCGCGCTCGCCTGGCTCGGCATGGGCGGCGACGGGCACATCGCCTCGCTGTTTCCCAATACCGACCCGCGTGCCGACGATCCGCTGCGCGTCCGCCGCCTGACGCCCGACCCGCTGCCGCCGGAAGCGCCGTTCGATCGGCTGAGCCTGACGATCCCTACCCTGCTCGACAGCGACGAACTGCTCTTCGTGATTCGCGGCGCCGACAAGCGCGCGGTGTTCGAGGCGGCGATGCGGGGAGAGAGCGACCTGCCGGTGGCCCGGCTGCTGAAGGCGGCGCACAAGGTGACGTGCTTCTGCTGATCAGAGCAGCGACAGCTGGCCGTCGGGCGTCGCCTGATCCTCTTCCTCCCGGCCTTCCAGCGCCGACAGCGTGAGCCCCATCAGCCGGATCGGCTGGCCGAGCGGCAGGACCTCTTCCAGCAGGGCATGGCCCGTGCGCGCGAATTCCTCCTTGCTCGCCACCGGATGCGGCAGCGACCGCGCCCGAGTGAGCAGGGTGAAATCGACGTGCTTGAGCTTCAGCGTCACCGTCCGTCCCCTGGCTTCGGAGCGCTCGATCCGTTCCCAGACGATGTCGACGATATTGTCCAGCGCCTCGCGCAGGGCCGCGCCGGAGGACAGGTCGTGGCCGAAGGTCCGCTCTCCGCCGACCGACTTGCGGGACCGGTCGGCGCGGACCCGGCGCAGGTCGATGCCGCGCGCGGCGCGATAGAGGTAATCGGCCTGGCTCCCGAACTCGGCGCGCAGGAAGGCAAGGTCGCGGGCCGCGAGGTCCGCCCCGGTCTCGATTCCCAGCCGGGCCATCTTCTCCGCCCCGCGCGGGCCGACCCCGTGGAAGCGCCGCACCGGCAGCCCGGCGACGAAGGCCGCGCCGTCGCCCGGCTTGATCACGCACAGGCCGTCCGGCTTGTTCTGGTCGCTGGCGAGCTTGGCGAGGAACTTGTTGTAGGAAACGCCGGCGCTGGCGGTCAGGCCCGTCTCCGCCCGGATGCGCGCCCGGATCAGCGCGGCGATCCGCGTGGCCGAGCCGATGCCGCGCAGGTCGTCGGTCACGTCGAGATAGGCTTCGTCCAGGCTCAGCGGCTCGACGTGCGGGGTGTAGTCCAGGAAGATCGCCCGGATCTGCTGCGAGACCTGGCGATAGACGTCGAACCGCGCCTTGCGGAAGATCAGCCCCGGGCAGAGCCGCGCCGCCCGCACCGAGGGCATGGCCGAGCGGACCCCGAACCGGCGCGCCTCATAGCTCGCCGCCGCGACCACGCCGCGCTCGGAAGAGCCGCCGACCGCCACGGGCTTGCCGCGCAGGGTGGGATCGTCGCGCTGCTCGACGCTGGCGTAGAAGGCGTCCATGTCGACATGGATGATCTTGCGCAGGCCGGGCGCGGCATCGTCGTCTTCGTCGGGGGCGGCCGAATCCATG
The DNA here is from genome assembly GCA_964520765.1 of uncultured Novosphingobium sp. GTDB lineage: Bacteria > Pseudomonadota > Alphaproteobacteria > Sphingomonadales > Sphingomonadaceae > Novosphingobium. The sequence continues at coordinate 45 of CAZFPW010000228.1, read as the reverse complement.
CCCGTGTCATAGCGCGCCTCGGCCCGCTCCCTCCAGCGCAGGCGT
>CAZFPW010000227.1:0-4598 GCA_964520765.1 uncultured Novosphingobium sp. | reverse complement strand
TGGGCGGTTGGGCCGGGGGTGCGGGGCGGTGGGTGGCTATCGCCGTTAGGCGATCAAGCTATTGCCAGGGCCGGACCCCGCCGGGCGGAACCCGCTCGATCATCTCCAGCCGCCGGGCCTGGCGCGATTCGAGCGCCAGGGTGAGGATCGGCTGCGGCGTCGCGATGAACTGGCGCGGAGACATCCCGAACAGCTCGGTGAACTCGCGGATCAGGTGGCTCTGGTCGTAATAGCGCAGGAGCAGCTCCTCCGCTTCGGCCGGATCGCCCACGCCGCGCAGGTAGCTCGCCATGTCGAGCGCCCGGGCGCGGCGCAGCAGCTGCTTGGGCGACATGCCGAAGTCGCGGCGGATGATGCGTTCGAGCTTGCGCTGGTCGATCCCGCATTCCTGGGCGAAGCCGGCGATGCTCACCGTGGGATCGGCGAAGGCCCGGGCCTCGAACCGCTGGGTGATCGGATCGGGCCGCTCCGCCCCCGCTTCCGCGACCACGCGGCGGATCACGTCCTCGAGGATGCGTAGCCAGGCCTCCGGCTCGCTGTCGATCTCGCGCTCGAGCATCTGCAGCACGGTCTCGCCGGGCAGGCCGAACTCCTCGCATGGCACGATCCGGTCGAGGTAGTCGGCAGTCTTGGCCCGGCGCAGGGCGTGGCCGGTGCCGGGGCGCAGGGCGATGCCCACGCTCACGAAGCTGCCGGTCACGCTGATCGGCATCCGCTTGGTCTGGGGGCCGAAGAACAGCGCGGTGCGCTCCCCCGTGATCGGCCCGTCGGCGGTATCGGCGGACCACCGGCCCTTGAGCTGGATGCGGAACTGGGACGAATCGTTGAGCAGGCCGCAGTGCAGGGTGTGCCCTGCCGGCAAGTCGACCACCGTTGCATAGAGCCGCGCGATCCAGGGCGCGAGATCAGCCGCGGGCGCGCGGTTATAGGAAATCGGCTGCCCTTCGCGGGTCGAGCCGCTCTTGGGCGCGATCGCTGAATCGACAGCTGGCGTACGACGCCTCAACATTTGCCCCCTTGTGGGCGAGCCCCTCGTTTGATCGATTGAACGAGGCGATCCGCCTTGCATCGATTATCGATCCAATCACGGGAAAAGGGAAGTGGTTAACAAGGGTGAATCGCCCACAACCTTGACCAAAGCGGAGCAATCCGGGCAGAGCGGGGCGATGAAGTTGGACGATGACATCGCCCTCGCCCTCAGGCTGGCCGACGCCGCCGGCGCGGCGATCCGCCCCTATTTCCGCAGCGACCTGCCGCCTGAGCGCAAGGAGGACGCGACGCCGGTGACCCTGGCCGACCGCGCCGCCGAAGAGGCCATGCGCCGCATCCTCAAGGCCGAGGTGCCGCGCGATACGGTGATCGGCGAGGAATTCGGGGCCGAGGCGGGCACCTCGGGGCGGAGCTGGGTGCTCGATCCGATCGACGGGACCGCGGGCTTCCTCGCCGGCCGGGCGATGTTCGGCACGCTCATCGCCCTGGTGGTCGAAGGCTGGCCGGTGCTCGGCATCATCGACCAGCCGATCGCGGGCGAGCGCTGGATCGGCGCGAGCGGACGGCCGACCACGCTCAACGGCAAGCCGGCGCGGACCCGTCCCTGCCGCACCCTGGCCGAGGCGACCCTGGGGACGACCGGGCCGCACTATTTCGACGACCACGATGGGGCGCACTTCATGGGCCTCGCCGCCAAGACCGACCACAAGCGGATGGTCATGGGCGGCGACTGCTACAACTACGCCATGCTCGCCTCGGGGCACCTCGACCTCGTCTGCGAGGCGGGCCTGAAGCTGCACGACTGGGCGGCGCTGGTCCCGGTCGTGGAAGGGGCCGGCGGGCTGATGTGCGACTGGAACGGCGAGCCGCTGCATTCCGGCTCGGACGGCCACGTCCTGGCGCTCGGCGATCCGGCGCGGCTGGAGGACGTGGTCGAGGCGCTGGCCTGCCATCATTGACCCTGCGGCCATCGATCCGTAGCGCTTGACCGGCCCGGCGACGGGCTTTCGCCGAATTTGGGGAGAATCGACGATGCTTGTTCGCCTGTTTGCCGCCACCCTGTTGCTTGCGGCGCCCACCGTGGCGGCTGCCCGCAACATCGTCCTGTCCAACGACGATGGCCTGACCAGCAACGTCAAGGCGCTTTACGAGGCGCTCAAGGCGGAGGGCCATGACGTGATCGTCTCGGTGCCGTGCAGCGGGCAGAGCGGGATGGGCGCGGCGATCCGGTTCAACCGGCCGCTCGGCCCGCTCGCGGCGGATTGCCTCAACGGCGCGGCCAAGGCCGGAGAGCCGGGCGCGGGGCCGGTGACGCGTCCGGGGTTCGACAAGGACTTCTACTATGTCGACGGCACCCCGGTCATGGCCATGCTGCACGGGGTGGACGTCGTGGCGATGAAGCGCTGGGGCAAGGCGCCCGACCTGGTCCTGTCAGGCCCGAACGAAGGCCAGAACGTCGGCTTCATCGTGCTCACCTCGGGAACGGTCGGCAACGCCCAGGTCGCCGCCGGCCGCGGCATCCCCGCCATCGCGCTGAGCGCCGGAGAGAACACGCGCGACGATCCGGGCCTCGCCAATCCGCGCTCGCCCGCGGTCGCGCGGCTGTCCGTCGACCTGGTCCGCCAGCTCGACCGCCGCGCCGGCAAGGGGCCGATGCTGCCGCCGGGCGTCGCGCTGAACGTCAATTTCCCCGACGAACTGGAAGGCGCGCGCTGGCGGGCGACGCGCATTGGCACCTACAACTACTTCCGCCTGGGCTTTACCGACGATCTCGCGAAATCGCTGACGCCGGAGCTGCGGGCCCAGGCGGAAGCCCGGGGCATGACCGTGGCCAGCCTGCCCAGCGTGTCGGTCCACCGCAACACCGAAAAGCCGAATCCCGATCAGGCCGGCGATGAAGCGGTCGTGATCGGCAAGGACATCTCGGTCAGCCCCATGCAGGTCGCCTACGATCCCGCCCCGGCCAAGCAGGGCTGGATGCGCAAGCACCTCAAGGGCTTCCTGGCGCGCTGACCACCCGGCGGCGTCTCAGGGCGCCGCGTCGAAGTTGATCGCGGCGATCTCGAGGATCTCCTGGCGGTCGTCCAGCAGCAGGTGGCCGGCGCGGATCGCGGCGTCGAGCGAGGCGGTGAAGCGCTGCAGGTATTCCTCCTTGCCGCCCGGATAGAGCGCGGCGAGTTCGGCCTTGGTCAGCGGCTCGCCCGAGCCGGCGAGCATGCCGATGAACGACTTGGGATCGCCCTGGCCCGACAGGCGCACGGTCGGCACGTCGGTCCACGGCGTGCGGATGCCTCCATGGGCGATGCCCTGGGCGTCGCGCACGAGGGTGGGCGTGGCGGCGGCGGCATCGAGCGTCAGGAGCGGCGTGCTCGCTGGCGCGCGGCGGGTGCGCACCCAGCTTTCCAGCGAGGCGAGCGCGGCCTGGGTCACGTAGTGATGCGGCATGCCGGGGTTGAGCGGCACGGCTTCGGGGCCGGTCGGCCCCTGCTTCGAGGGCTGGAACACCTTGGCCAGCACGGCGCTGCCCTGCTTGCCCGAATCGATGAAGGCGCCGCCGAACATGTAGTTGTCGGCATGGGCCGTCCCGGCGACTTCCCAGACCCGCAGGGTCTTGTCGTCGGGCCGGCGTGCGCCGTGATAGCCCGAGATGCGCGCGCCGAGCAGGTCGGTTTCGGTAATCAGCGACAGGACCGGCACGCGCAGGTTCGGGCGGAAGCGAACATGCGTCGGCACCCCGCCCTCGGCACCGCCCATGCCGCCGGCATCGAGCGCGGCGGCGCTGCCGAAGCGCGAGTGGACAAAGAACCCGTCATAGACCCGCGCCAGGCGATCGACCGCGTTGACATAGGTGGTCAGGAACGCCGCCGACTGGGATTCGCCGATCGCGATCACCTGCTTCGGTGCGATCGTGCCTAGCAGGCCGCCGGCGCCCGGCGATTTCAGCGCCTTGCCCACCTGGCTGAAGATGTCGAACGCATAAGCGTCGCCGGGGTGGCTGAGCGTGCCGTAGCGTTCCGGGTCGGCCTTCTTGAGCGGAGTGCCCGCCCCCATGATGCTGCCTCCGCCCTCGACCCCGACTTTCTGCGCGGAGACCCCGACCCAGACATAGCCCTTGCGGGTCATCTCGCGGTGGGCGACCATCCAGTCCGCCGCGGCATCCTGCCCTGCGGTGACGTTCAGCCATTCGACCAGGACCGTGCCGTTGAACCTCGCCGGATCGGCTGGGCGGATGACCACGACTCGCGTGGTATAGGGGGCGGTCGCCGCGGCGCTGGCGTTCCATACGCCGTCTGCGCTGGGCGCGCCGGGCAGGCGATAGGACGTGGCGGTTCCCGAAAGGAAGGCCTCGCTGGCCTCATATCCGATATCGGCGAGATCGTAGTTGGAGATGAGCAGGTTGGGCTTGCCGGGCACTGCCGTGATCGTGGGTGCCGCCGCCTGCGCCAGGGCGGCCTGCGGCGCGCTCAGCGCGATGGCGATCGCTGTGACCGTGCCCAGCGCGAAGGTCCTGATCATGTCCTCTTTCTCCCTGTCTCTCTATGGTTCCTAAGTTGAACTATCTTCCGCCTCGGGCGTCAATAGCGCAGACACGCTTGCCTTTCCCGTCC
>CAZFPW010000226.1:1182-4600 GCA_964520765.1 uncultured Novosphingobium sp. | reverse complement strand
GGCCGCCAGACCCCGCCGTTGACCAGCGCGGCATAGGCCGAGGCGAGGTGCAGCGGGGTCACGGCGATGCCGTGGCCGTAGGACACCGTCATCGTCGTGATCCGCGACCAGTCGCCCTTGGGCCACAGGGGGAAACCCTTGGCGGGCAGCTCGATCTCGGGCCGCTGGTTGAAGCCCAGGGCCTTCATCGTCGCGTTGAGCCGGGCGCCGCCGAGTTCGTCCGCGATCTGGGCGGTGACGATGTTGGAGGAGTGGATCAGCGATTCCGGCACGTTGAGCGAAGCGCCGATCGTGTGGCTGTCGCGGATGCGGAAGCCGCCGATCGCGATCGGCTGGTTCGCCTGGTAGCGGCGCGACAGGCTCGTCACGGTTCCCGCGTCGATCGCGGCGGCGACCGTGATCGGCTTGAAGGTGGAGCCAAGCTCATAGACCTGGTTGGTCACGCGGTTGAAGATGTTGCCGGCCCCCGCCTGGTCGATCAGGTTCGGGTTGAACGCGGGCAGCGAGGCGAGCGCGAGGACCTCGCCGCTGTCGACGTCGAGGATGATCCCGGCCGCGCCCTTGGCGTTGCTGTCGGCCATGCCCTTGCTCAGCTCGTCCTCCAGCGCGCCCTGGACGCGGGTGTCGATCGAGAGGACCGCCGGGGTGCCGCGGGTGGCGGGATCGGTCAGGCGCTTGTCGTAGACCTCCTCCATGCCGACGCGGCCGTGGCCGTCGGCGGTGACGAAGCCCAGCACCGAGGCCGCCATCGATCCTTGCGGATAGTAGCGCTCGTTCTCGCGCGGGAACTCCAGCGCGGGCTCGCCCAGGGCGTGGACCTTGTTGGCGTCCTCGGGCAGGATGCGACGGCGCAGGTAGGTCGGCTTGCCGGCGGCGAGCAGCCGGGCCAGCCGCTCGGGGCTCTCGCTGGGGAAGATGCGGACCAGGGCGGCGGCGACCTCCGCCGGCGACTTGACCAGCGGCGGGCCGTTCTCGCCCAGCACCTTGGGGTTGTACCACAGGGCATAGGCGGGAAAGGCGCGGGCCAGCGGCACGCCGTGGCGGTCGACGATCTCCCCGCGCGAGGGCAGCAGCGCGTCGGCCAGCGAGCGGTTGGCGCGGCTCGGCTCGAACACCCCCAGGAAGGCGATCCGCAGCAGGGCCGTCAGGGCGATCAGCGCGAAGATGCACAGGATCCAGAGCAGGCGGACCTTGGCCACCAGCAGCAGCCGGTGCCGCACGTTGACAAGCTCGACCCGGCCGGTGGTGATGACGGTCGAGACGGTCAGCGAGGTCATTCCTGGACGGCCTTGGCGTGATCGAGCCGGGACAGGCGGTCCGCCAGGCGCGCGGCGGTGGCGGGCTTGCGCTCGCCCTTGGCGGGCGCTTCCGCCGCCAGCGCCTTGCCGGTGAGCGGCGAGACCATCGCGACCAGCGCCGGGGTCTGCTCGCTCGGCGCCGTGGCGACGCGGATCGGGCTCGGCGCGTTGGGGCCGCGGGCCTTGGCCAGGCCGGCCAGCTGGCGCTCGCCCTCCAGGTACTGGCCCGGCGTCGGCGCCTGATAACCGAACTCGACGTCGTTCAGCGCCTTGAGCTGCTGCTGGTTGGCGCGGGTCTCGAACTCGGTCTCCAGCATCTGCTTCTCGAGGCGCAGGGCGACGATCTTGCGCTCGGCCAGCGACACCTGGCTCTTCACCGCATTGACGCGCATGGTCAGGGCCAGCGTCATCGCCAGGCAGACCGTGAGGATCACGGCCCAGCCGATCGAGCGGACGCGGTCGCGGGTCAGGTTCATGCGGCCCTCCTCGCAGGAGCGTCGGTGCGGGTGGCGTGGCGCAGCGTGGCGCTGCGGGCGCGCGGGTTGCGGTCAAGCTCGGCCGCGCCGGGACGGATCGCCTTGCTGACCGCCTCGAACGCCGGACGCCGGGCGGCAAGGCTGGGCGGCAGGTGGCGCGAACCGGCGGCGACGGCGCCGCTCGCCTCGCGCAGGAACTGCTTGACGATACGGTCTTCCAGGCTGTGGAAGCTGACCACCGCCAGCCGCCCACCGGCCCGAAGCAGCGCCTCGGCCGAGGCCAGGCCCGCCTCCAGCTCCTCCAGCTCGGCGTTCACGTGGATGCGGATCGCCTGGAAGCTGCGCGTCGCGGGGTCCTTGGGCGCGCCGGGCCGATGCCCGAGGGCCTTGCGCACCACGTGGGCCAACTCGCCGGTCGTCGCCAGCGGCCGCGCAGCGACGATGGCGCGGGCGACGCGGCGCGACTGGCGCTCTTCCCCGTACTTGTAGAGCACGTCGGCGATCTCGCCTTCCGGGGCCGTATTGACGAAGTCGGCGGCATTGGGGCCGCTCCGCGACATGGTCATGTCCAGCGGGCCGTCGCTGGAAAAGGCGAAGCCCCGCTCCGGCTGGTCGAGCTGCATCGACGAGACGCCGATGTCCATCACCACGCCGTCGACCTGGGCGACCCCCGCCTCGGCCAGCGCGGCGAGCATTTCGGAGAAGCGGCGCGGATGGATGACGAGACGCGGCGGGTTCTCGCGCGTCTCGGGCCAGGCGAGGCCGGCGGCCACCGCATCGGGATCGCGGTCGAAGGCGTGGACCGTCGCCCCGGCGTCGAGCAGGCGGCGGGTATAGCCGCCGGCCCCGAAGGTCGCGTCGACGATCACCATGCCCGGCGCGGGGCGGAGCGCGGCCAGAACCTCGTCGAGCAGGACGGGGATGTGCGGGGCGCCGGTCATTTGCGCGCCTTCGCTTCGGCGACGAAGTTGGCGCAGGCCGCCTGCGCGCCCTCCCAGCCGGTGCCGAGCCGGGCCAGCTCGTCCGGGTTCCACAGCGTGAAGAAGCCGCCGGCCGCCTGGAAATAGAGAGAGTCGCCCAGGCCGGCGAGATTGAGCAGATGGTCGGGGATTACGAAACGGCCGGAATCGTCGAAAGGGACTTCCGAAAAGCCGTAAAGCTGCGAGGCGCGCAAGTCGCGGTCGAAGTCTTTCCCCATCTGGATCGCCAGCATCTCCTCGCGGTCGATCTGGGCAGCGAGGTCGTCCTTGCGGGAGAGGCCGAAGCCGGTGAGGCACTTCCAGCGCTCATGCTTGGCGATGCAAAGGGTGCGGTTGCCGAAGCTGGATTCGCGGACCGCCTTGCGGAACTGCGGAGGCAGCACGAAGCGGTTCTTTTCGCCGCGAAGCGAAAATCCCTGACCGCTGTAGCTGATTGGCTGCCTCGCCTCCACTGCCCCGACCCTGCCCGACTGGGAAAATCCCGCTTCACCGGCAACGACCTCCCCATTCCGATCCGCGCTCACGAACCGGCGCACCCCGTGCGGGGCGGCATGGAAAACCATTTCCGATGAGGACTTTCCTTAACGCTCTTCCCGAGCCGAGGGAAGGGAAAATCGCGGGAAAATACGGGATAGAACGGTAAATAATTGATTCATAATGAAGG
>CAZFPW010000226.1:0-1082 GCA_964520765.1 uncultured Novosphingobium sp. | reverse complement strand
GCCGGGGGCTTGGCGGCGACCGAGGGGTCCGGCGCCGGCACGACGCCGATGTCGGCAAGCGGATCGCTCGCCGGGCTGGCGGAGGCCACGGCCTCGCGCGGGAGGTCCGCGCCGGTCTCGCCCAGCCGGGCGCGATCCATGATGATATTGGCAAGGCCGACGATCAGCAGCATGGCCGCCAGGCCGAACAGCCCGATCTGGAGGCGATGCACGGCCTGCGCCCGCAGCTCGCGCGCGGTGGCGGGTACATAGTGCTGGGGTGCTGCGACCTGTTGCACCAGCTGTTGATCCCGATGTGCCGGCATTGTGCGCAGCTTAGCCGATCAATCCAGCCACGGGAAGACCGGCAGGTTCTTCGACCTGAGCCACTCGGCATTGTACAGCGACGAAAGATAGCGGAAGCCGGTGTCGCACAGGATCGTAGCCACGCGCGCGCCCTTGCCGAGCTGCCGGCCCAGCGCGACCGCGCCGGCGACGTTGATCCCGGTCGACAGCCCCACGCACAGCCCTTCCTCCTGGAGCAGGCGCGCGACCCAGGCGAGGCCTTCCTCGTCCGAGATGCGGAACTGGGTGTCGATCGGCGCGCCTTCGAGGTTGGCGGTGATCCGCCCCTGGCCGATCCCTTCCGCGACGGAGTTCCCCTCCGCCTTCAGCTCGCCATGGGCGTAGTAGTTGTAGAGCGCCGCCCCATAGGGATCGGTCAGCGCGATGGTGATCTTCTCGTCGAATTCCTTGAGCCCCATGCCGACCCCGGCAATGGTTCCGCCCGTGCCGGCCGAGCAGGTGAAGCCGTCGATCCGTCCATCGAGCTGCGCCCAGATTTCCGGCGCGGTGCTTTCGATATGGGCCTTGCGGTTGGCGGTGTTGTCGAACTGGTTGGCCCAGATCGCCCCTTCCGTCTCTTCCGCCAGACGGCGCGAGGTGTGGACGAAATGCCCCGGATTGGAGAACGGCGCGGCCGGGACCAGGACCAGCTCGGCGCCGAGCGCGCGCAGCGTGTCCATCTTCTCGCGCGATTGCGTCTCGGGCATGACGATCACGGTCTTGTAGCCCAGCGCATTGGCGACCAGCGCCAGGCCGAT
>CAZFPW010000225.1:2219-4616 GCA_964520765.1 uncultured Novosphingobium sp. | reverse complement strand
GGCGGCGCGGCGCTCTCGATGCGCGCGGTCACCGGCAAGCCGATCAAGTTCGCCGGCACGGGCGAAAAGCTCGACGCGCTGGAAGTGTTCCAGCCCAGCCGCGTCGCCGGGCGCATCCTCGGCATGGGCGACATCGTCTCGATCGTCGAGAAGGCGGCCGCCAGCATCGAGGCCGAAGAGGCCGAGCGCATGGCCGAGCGCATGGCCAAGGGTCAGTTCGACATGAACGACCTGCGCAGCCAGTTGAAGCAGATGCAGAACATGGGCGGCATCGGCGCGCTCGCGGGCATGCTGCCCGGCATGAAGAAGGCCAAGGCGGCGATGGCCCAGTCGGGCATGGACGACCGCGTGCTGCTGCGGATGGACGCGATCATCGGCTCGATGACGCCCAAGGAGCGCGCTCGGCCCGACCTGCTCAACGCCAAGCGCAAGATCCGCATCGCCAACGGTTCGGGCGTGCAGGTCCAGGACGTCAACAAGCTCATCAAGATGCACCAGGAAATGGAGCGCGCGATGAAGCAGATCAAGAAGATGGGCGGGCTCAAGGGCCTCGGCGCGCTGTTCGGCAAGGGTGGCCTGGGCGCCGCCATGCCGGGGCTGGGCGGCCCTTCCGCGGGCGGCCTGCCGGGTCTCGGCGGCGGCGGCGCGCCAGATCTTTCGAATTTTCTCAAGAAGTAGTTTTCAAGGTTTCGTAGAAAGGTAGTTCAAATGGCTGTTTCCCTTCGTCTTTCGCGTGGCGGTTCCAAGAAGCGCCCCTATTACAAGGTCGTCGTCTCCAACAGCCGCGCCCCGCGCGACGGCAAGTACCTGGAGCAGGTCGGCACCTACAACCCGCTGCTTGCCAAGGACGATGAGAACCGCGTGCGCCTGGTCGAGGATCGCGTCCGCTACTGGCTCGGCGTCGGCGCCCAGCCGACCGACCGCGTCGCCCGCATGCTCGACAAGGCCGGCATCAAGGAACGCGCCGCGACCGTGAACCCGAAGAAGGGCGAGCCCGGCCAGAAGGCCAAGGATCGTGCCGAGGAGAAGGCCGAGAAGGTGCGTGAGGCTGAGGAAGCCGCTGCCGCCGCTGCCGCTGCTCCGGCCGTCGAAGAGACCCCTGCCGCTGAAGCTCCCGCCGAGGAAGCTCCGGCGGCCGAGGAAGTCAACGAAGCGACCCCGAACAGCGATGCTGGCGACGCCGGCGAAGTTGTGGGCGAGAGCGCTCAGGAAAACGCCGAGGGCTAAGCCTTGGTGCACGACCGCCCCGTTACGCTCGCCGCCATCACCGGCGCGCACGGCGTGACGGGCGAGGTCCGCCTGAAATTGTTCGGAGAAGGCGTGGCGGCGCTGAAGCGCTACCGCGCCTTCAACGATTCCAGCCTGACGCTGGAAAAGCTCAAGGACGACGGCAAGGGCGGCGCGATTGCCCGCTTTGCGGAGGTCGCGGATCGCACGGCCGCTGAAAGGCTGCGCGGCACCGCCTTGACCGTCCCCCGCTCGGCCATGCCGCCCCTGGGCGAAGGCGAATACTATCACGCCGACCTGATCGGGCTGGCGGCGATCTCGACCACCGGCGAGGCGCTGGGCACCTGCATCGCAGTCGAGAACTTCGGGGCGGGCGACGTGCTCGAAATCCAGCGCCCCGATGGCAAGCGCTTCATGGTCCCGATGCGTGAGGAAGCCGTTCCGGAATGGAGCGATCTCACCGGGCTGCTGATTGACGCTGCCTGGGCGGAATAGTATATACATTGCGTATATACGGAGGCGGCGATGAGCAAGGAATACAGGGCGAAGGTTTTCAAGTCCGGCAATTCACTCGCTTTGCGTCTGCCGAAAGCGCTGGGTCTGGAAGAAGGTTCGGAGATGGTCGTCCGCGAAATGAAGCAGGGCTACAGTTTCGAACCGGCTGAGAAGCCAAAGCGGAAGATCGACGTCAGCAAGTTCGCCGGCAAGGCCCCCGGGCTCAAGGAACTGCCGCGGTATGACTTCGACGATTCCCCGCGCGATTGGGATGCTCTCGAGAGGCCGGGCGGCAAGGCATGAAATACATGCTGGACGCCAACAGCATCATCAACCTGCTGTCCGGCGAATTTCCCAAGCTGATCGAACGGGTCGCCGCGACTGATGCGGGCGACATCGGCATTTCGGCGGTAGCCTTCGCCGAAGTCGCCTTGGGCAGCGAAAACGGCAAGTCGCCGGAGCCAGCCTTGCTCGATGGCCTGCTCGAGGAAATGCCGCTGCTGACGTTCGATGAAGCGACCGCGCGGGCATATTCGCGGATGCCGTTCAAGCGCGGCAGCTTCGACCGCCTGATCGCGGCTCATGCGCTCAGTTTGGATCTGGTCGTCATTTCGCGGAATGTGGACGATTTTGCCAGGGTGCCGGGGCTGAAGGTCGAGAACTGGACTCTGTGAT
>CAZFPW010000225.1:0-2119 GCA_964520765.1 uncultured Novosphingobium sp. | reverse complement strand
CAGATTCGCGATTTCGCGATCGACAGGCATCGCACCGTCGACGACACGCCGGCCGGCGGCGGGGCGGGCATGGTGCTGCGGGTCGACGTGCTGGCGGCGGCGGTGGACCACGCCCTGGCGCTGCATCCGCAATGCCCGATCCTGGCCATGACGCCGCGCGGCCGGCCGCTCACCCAGGCCCGCGTGCGCGAACTGGCGGCGGGCCCTGGCGTCACGATCCTGTGCGGCCGGTTCGAAGGTTTCGACGAGCGCATCTTCGCCGGGCGGGAAATCGAGGAGGTGTCGATCGGGGACATCGTGCTGTCGGGCGGGGAGCCCGCCGCGCTGATGCTCCTCGACGCTTGCATTCGGCTGCTTCCCGGCGTAATGGGCGCGCCTTCAAGCGGGTCCGAGGAATCGTTCGAGAACGACCTCCTCGAGTATCCGCACTATACCCGACCCCAGGAATGGGAAGGGCGCACGATCCCTGAAGTGCTGCGATCGGGGGATCATGCGAAGATCGCGGAGTGGCGCAGGCGTCAGTCCGAGGATCACACACGGTTACGCAGGCCGGACCTTTGGGAGCGTCACACCGGCGCTCGGGTCCAGTCTGCCTCTGGCGCGCGGTATGAAGATGAGGACCAGGGCAAGTGAACCTGATTCAGCAGATCGAGGCCGAGGAAATCGCGAAGGCGACCGGAGCCGGCAAGGACATTCCCGAATTCCGTCCCGGTGACACCGTGCGCGTCGGCGTGAAGGTCATCGAAGGCGAGCGCAGCCGCGTGCAGGCCTACGAGGGCGTCTGCATCGCCCGCGCCAACAAGGGCATCAGCTCGAACTTCACCGTTCGCAAGATCTCGTTCGGCGAGGGTGTCGAGCGCGTCTTCCCGCTCTATTCCCCGAATATCGACAGCATCACCGTCGTCCGCAAGGGCGTGGTGCGTCGTGCGAAGCTCTACTACCTGCGCGGCCGGACCGGCAAACGCGCGCGTATTGCCGAGCGCAAGACTATTAAAACCAGCGACGCTGGCCAGGAATGAGCGGAGACTGATCGCACACGATCAGACTGACAGATCAGACCGAGACGGCCGGCTCCCTACCAGGAGACCGGCCGTTTCTCTTATGCATCCAAGGAAATTGTCATGGGTTATCGGGTAGTTGTCGTCGGCGCGACGGGCAATGTCGGGCGCGAAATGCTGAACATCCTCGCCGAGCGCGAGTTTCCCTGCGACGAGATCGCGGCGCTCGCCTCGTCGCGCTCGCAGGGCACGGAGATCGAGTTCGGCGATACGGGCCGGATGCTGAAGGTCCAGAACGTCGATAATTTCGACTTCACCGGCTGGGACATCGCCCTGTTCTCGGCCGGCTCGGGCCCGACCAAGATCCATGCCCCGCGTGCCGCGGCGGCCGGCTGCGTGGTGATCGACAACTCGTCGCTCTACCGCATGGACCCCGACGTGCCGCTGATCGTGCCCGAAGTGAACCCCGAGGCGATCGACGGCTATACGGCGCGCAACATCATCGCCAACCCCAACTGCTCGACCGCGCAGATGGTCGTGGCGCTGAAGCCGCTGCACGACGCCGCGACGATCAAGCGGGTCATCGTCTCGACCTATCAGTCGACCTCGGGCGCCGGCAAGGCGGGCATGGACGAACTGTTCGAGCAGAGCCGCGCGATCTTCGTCGGCGATCCGGTCGAGCCCAAGAAGTTCACCAAGCAGATCGCCTTCAACGTGATCCCGCACATCGACGTCTTCCTGGACGATGGCTCGACCAAGGAAGAGTGGAAGATGGTGGTCGAGACCAAGAAGATCCTCGATCCGAAGATCAAGATCCAGGCGACCTGCGTGCGCGTGCCGGTCTTCGTCGGCCATTCCGAGGCGCTGAACATCGAGTTCGAGAACGAGCTGACGGCGGAGAAGGCGCAGGAGATCCTGCGCGAGGCCCCCGGCGTCATGCTCGTCGACAAGCGCGAGGACGGCGGATACGTCACCCCGATCGAATGCGTCGGTGACGGCGCGACCTACGTGAGCCGGGTGCGCGACGACGCCACGATCGAAAACGGCCTGGCCCTGTGGTGCGTCTCCGACAACCTGCGCAAGGGCGCCGCGCTCAACGCCGTGCAGATCGCGGAGCTGCT
>CAZFPW010000224.1:1205-4628 GCA_964520765.1 uncultured Novosphingobium sp. | reverse complement strand
CGCCCCGAGGAGGCCGAGGAGCTTGGCCTCGACGACTACCGCGAGGGCGCGGCGCTCATCGCCGAATGGCCCGAACATGCCGGCGGCTTCGCACATGAGCCCGGCTGTCTTTCGGTTCGGCTGGAACTTGCGCCGGAAGGTGTGGGCGCGGGGCGGATCGCCATTGTCGAGGGCGGGGCGGATTGGCTAGGGCGCATGCCATGTCTCTAGATCTGCCCGAGGGTATCGAACCGTTCCTTGCCGCCGCCGGTTGGGGTGAAGCCGCGATCGAGCCGCTGGCGGGCGACGCCTCGTTCCGCCGCTATTTCCGCATTCGCCGCTCGGGCGACCGCACGGCAATGCTGATGGACGCCCCGCCGCCCAACGAGGATCCGGCCCCGTTCCTGCGCGCCGCCAAGTGGCTCGACGGCAACGGCATGCGCGCCCCGCGCATCCTGGCCGAGGACGCGGGGCGCGGCTTGGTCCTACTGGAGGACTTCGGCGAGGCGCGGATGCGCGACTACCTCGATCAGTGGCCGGGGGACGAGCGCGCGGTCTATCGCGGCGCGGTCGATGCCCTGGTCGAGCTGCACCGCCTCCCGCCCGGCCCGTTCCTCGACTATTCGCTCAGCGAGTATCAGCGCGAGGCGCGGCTGCTGATCGAATGGTATTGCCCGGCGCAGAACCTCTATGTCGATGCGGCCGGCTATTCCGCCGCCTGGGAGCAGGCGTTGAGCCCGCTGCTGCCGCGCCAGCGCCCCGGCGTCACCGTGCTGCGCGATTACCACGCCGAGAACATCATGCTGCTCGGCGGGCTGGAAGAACAGGGCCTGCTCGATTTCCAGGACGCGCTGGTCGGCCATCCGGCCTACGATCTCGTCTCGCTGCTGCAAGATGCCCGGCGCGACGTTTCGCCCGACCTGGAGGCCGAGATGTTCGACCACTACGTGGGCAAGGCCGGCGTCGCGGCGGAGGATTTCCTGGCCGACTACGCCCGGCTCGGCGCGCAGCGGAACGCCAAGATCGTCGGCATCTTCGTCCGGCTGTGGAAGCGCGACGGCAAGGCGCGCTACCTCGACCTGATCCCGCGGGTCTGGGCGCTGCTGGAGCGCGATCTTGCCCACCCGGCGCTGGAACCCGTCGCGCGCTGGTTCGACGCCAATATCCCGGCCGAGCTGCGCGAGGCGAAAGGGGGAACCTTCGCGGCATGACCGGCAAACCGCTCGCCAGCGATACGGCGATGGTCATGGCCGCCGGGCTCGGCAAGCGGATGCGTCCGCTCACCGCGACCCAGCCCAAGCCGCTGGTGCGCGTCGCCGGCAAGGCGCTGATCGACTACAGCCTGGATCACCTGGCCGAGGCCGGCGTGGCGAAGGCCGTGGTCAACGTCCATTACCTGGCCGACGCGCTGGAAGCGCACCTGGCAATGCGCCGGGTTCCGAGCATCACCATCTCGGACGAGCGCGCCCTGCTGCTCGAAACCGGAGGGGGGATGGCGCGGGCCTTGCCGCATCTGCCCGACCCCTTCTTCTGCCTCAACAGCGACAACATCTGGCTGGACGGCCCGCGCGACGTGTTCCGCGAGCTGTCCGACGCCTGGCGCCCGCACGAGATGGACGCCCTGCTGCTGCTGGTCCCGCACAGCCGCGCGCATAACTATGTGGGGCAGGGGGATTTCCACCTCGATCCCGTCGGCCTCGTCAGCCGCCGCCGGCACGGCCGCATCGCGCCGTTCATCTACAGCGGCATCCAGCTCGTTTCCCATCGCCTGCTGCGCGATGCGCCCGAGGGGGCGTTCTCGACCAACCTGTTCTGGCAAAGGGCGATCGAGGAGCAGCGGCTCTACGGCCTGATCCACACCGGCGAATGGTTCGAGGTCGGCGATCCCGGCGCGATCAGGCCCACCGAGGCCTGGCTGACGCGTGCCTGACCGGGGCGAAAGCCGGACCGGAGGCCCCCAGGTCTATTCCATCGCCGCCCATCGCGGCTTCGCGGATGCATTGGCCGCCGGGCTGATCCCGCGCTACGCCGAGCCGGACCTCGGCCTTGCCCGCCTGACCTTGCTGCTGCCCAGCCAGCGCGCCGCGCGCACCGTGACCGAGGCGTTCGTGCGCTTGAGCGAGGGCGGGATGCTGCTGCCGCGAATGGCCGTGGTCGGCGATCTCGATCTCGACGAGACGCTGGGGCCCTTGCTCGATCCGCTGCTCGACGGCGCGGACATCCCCCCCGCGGCCGATCCGACGCGGCGCTGGCTGCGCCTGGCCGAAATCCTGCGCGAGGTGCAGGGCTCGGACGGCCCACGCGGCGCGGCGCTGCTGCGGCAGGCCCATGAGGTCGGGCGGACGATGGACCGGCTGCTGGTGGAAGGCGTCGCGCCCGACGACCTGCTCGATCCCGAGGTGATCGGCATCGCCGCCGACCAGGCCAAGCACTGGCAGGCGAGCACGGCGACCTTCCTGAAGGTCCAGCACGCCTGGTTGAATGATCTTGCGACGCGCGGTGAGGTCGACGGGCCGGCGCGTCGCAACCTGCTGTTCGCCCACGCGGCGCGGCGCTGGAAGGCGGAGCCGCCGGCCCACCCCATCGTCGCGGCCGGCGTGACCAGCGCCTCCCCCGCGCTGGCGGACCTGCTGCGCGTCGTGGCCGAACTGCCGAAGGGCGCGGTGATCCTGCCCGACCTCGACCTGTCGCTCGATGCCGAGGTGTGGGAGGCGCTGGGCACGGCGGGCAAGCCGGCCGAGGCGGGCGATCCGCCGTTCGGGCGGCACGATGCGGTCACCCATCCGCAATATCACCTGAAGCTCCTGCTCAACCGGATGGGCGTGGCGCGGGGAGAGGTCCAGCCATGGCACCGTTCGGGCCTGTCGCCGGCGCCTCCGGCCCGCAGCCGGGCGATCTCCAACCTCTTCCTGCCGCCCGAGGCCAGCGCGCGGTGGGTCGGCCTGGCCGAGGATCAGCGCCGCCTCTCGGGCGTGCGGCTCATGGAAAGCGCGCATCCGGGCGAGGAAGCCCAGGCGATCGCCCTATTGATCCGCGAGGCGCTGGCCGTGCCGGAACGCCGCGTCGCCTTGGTGACGCCCGATCGCGGCCTGGCGGCCCGGGTGATCGCGCACCTGAAGCGCTGGGAGATCGAGGCCGACGATACGGCGGGCGTGCCGCTGCCGCAGACGCCGGCCGGGCGGCTCTTCCTGCTGCTGGCCGAAGTCACGGCGGAGGCTGCCGCGCCCGTCCCGCTGGTCGCGTTGCTGGGCCATCCCCTGGTGCGCCGGGGCGAAGGCCGCGCCGCCTGGCTGGAGAAGGTGCGCGAACTCGATCTCGCCCTGCGCGGGCCGCGTCCCGGACCGGGGCTCACCGCCTTGCAGGACAAGGGCGAGGGCATCGACGGCGAATGGTGGAGGGAGGTCGAGGCCACGCTGGGGCCGCTGCTCGCCCTTGCCGGCGACG
>CAZFPW010000224.1:0-1105 GCA_964520765.1 uncultured Novosphingobium sp. | reverse complement strand
GCCGCGCTCGGCGCGCCGGAGGTGGTGCTGAGCTGGGCGCGCCGTGACGAGGCGGGGCCGGTGATCCCCTCGCGCTTCGTGCTGCGGGTCCAGGCCATGCTGGGCATGTTGACCGAGGGACATCGCGAGCGGGCGGCGGTAGCCCTCGCTCGCGCGCTGAACGAGCCGCCGCCCGTGCCGCCGGCCTCCCGTCCCGCGCCCGATCCCAGCCCGGAACAGCGGCTCGTTTCCATTTCCGCGACCGCGCTGGACCGGCTGCTGGGCGATCCTTACCAGTTCTATGCCGGGGCGATCCTCAACCTGCGGGCTCTGGACGCGCTCGACGCCGAGCCGAGCGCCGCCTGGAAAGGCACGGCCGTTCACGAGATTCTCGACCGCTGGCACAAGGCGGGCGACCGGGTGGGCGAACTCATCCCGCTCGCGCTGGAGGTGCTCATCGAAAAGAGCGCCCATCCGCTGATGCGCAGCCTGTGGCAGCCGCGCCTCCTCGCCGCGCTGGAATGGATCGAGGAAGAAGTCGCCCGCCAGCGCGGCGATGGCCGCATAGTCCTCGATACCGAGGCGGCCGGCAGGGTGACGATCGACGGGATCACCCTCCACGGCCGCGCCGACCGGATCGACCGGATCGAGGGCGGCGGGCTCGGCATCGTCGACTACAAGACCGGCTCGCCGCCCTCGGCGCGGATGGTGGAGAAGGGCTATGCCCTCCAGCTCGGCCTGCTCGGGCTGATCGCGCGATCCGGTGGGTTCGACAAGGCAAAGGGCGAGCCGGCGGCCTTCGAATACTGGTCGCTGGCGCGGCGCAAGGGGCAGGACGGCTTCGGCTATGTCCAGACCCCGCTGCTGATCGACGGCAAGCGCACCGGGATCACGCCCGACCGCTTCCTGCCCGAGGCCGAGCGGCTGCTGACCGAGGCCATCGACAAGTGGATCAAGGGCCGCGAGCCGTTCACCGCCCGGCTCAATCCCGACTATCCCGGCTATGCCGACTACGACCAGCTCATGCGCCTCGACGAATGGCAGGCGCGCGGGGGAGACGCGGCATGAGCGGAGAGGTGAAGGTCTGGCCGCTGCTCGACAACCAGCGGCTCGCGGTCGATCCGCG
>CAZFPW010000223.1:0-4633 GCA_964520765.1 uncultured Novosphingobium sp. | reverse complement strand
CGGAGGCGTTCCTCGCCCGGCTTGGCAGCGACGGCTGGCCGATGTGCTGCTATTCCGAGCGCGGTTGGCGCTACGATCACCTTGCCGCCATCGCCTCCACCTACGTCCTGTGCCTGCGCGACGAGAGCCTGCCGGCCGCCTGGCAGGAACGCTTCGCCCAGCGACTGCATGTCGATCGGGTGGTCCGGGTCGATGCCGGCCACCAGGTGATGAACACCCGGCCTCAGGCGCTGGCGGAAATCCTGCTGGCCGAGGCCGCGCCGGCTTGAAGCGCGCCCCGCGAAGCGCCACCTGACCCGCCATGGACGGAACTCTCTATCAAGCCGCGGCGCTGATCCTGCCGCTGATCCTGGCGATCGTCTTCCATGAAGTCGCGCACGGCTGGGTCGCGCGGGCGCTGGGCGATCCGACCGCCTACCGGATGAAGCGGCTCAGTCTTAATCCGCTGCGCCACGTCGATCCGATCGGCACCGTGGTCCTGCCAGGGATGCTGGCCCTGGCGAAGGCACCGATCTTCGGCTGGGCGAAGCCGGTGCCGGTCAACAAGTGGATGCTGCGCAACCCGCGCTTCGGGATGATGGCGGTGGCGATGGCCGGGCCGGGCAGCAACCTGATCCTGGCGGGTATCGCCGCGCTGTTCCTCGGGCTGCTGGCCGGACAGTTCCAGACCGCGCCGGAGCCGGGCAGCCTGGCGCATTTCACCACGCAGAACCTGTTCAACTTCATCACGATCAACATCTTCCTGGCGCTGTTCAACCTGCTGCCGATTCCGCCCTTCGACGGCTCGCACATCGTCGAGGGCCTGCTGCCGCGCGCCTGGGTGCCCGCCTATGAGAAGCTGCGGCCGTTCGGCTTTCCGCTGGTCTTCGGCCTGCTGATCGTCCTGCCCTGGCTGGTTCCCGGCTTCGATCTGGTCGGCAAGCTGGTCCTGCCGCCGGTGCAATGGCTGACCGGCCAGTACCTCAGCTTTGCCAGCCTCCAGGTCAGATAAAATTACCCGGATATATATTGACATATTTTACCAGGGTAAATATTGAGACTCCGCGAAAGGAGCGGGTCCATGTCCGTAACCGTGTTCTACAAGGATGAAGTGATCGCGCGCGGCGCGCCGGGCGAGTTCGCCGGCGCCCTGCGCGGGCTGGAGCCCCTCGCGCGCAGCTCTGACCTGCTGGCTTTCGATGACGAGACCGGCAAGCAGGTCGATCTCGACCTGACGGGCGCGGCGGCCCCGGCTCCGCGCCCGCGCGGGCGGCCCTCGCTCGGCGTCGAGGCGCGCGAGGTGACCCTGCTGCCGCGGCATTGGGAATGGCTCTCGGGCCAGCCCGGCGGCGCTTCGGTCACGCTGCGCAAGCTGGTCGAGGCGGCGATGCGGGCCGGGCGCGGCGAGCGCGAATGCCGCGACGCGGCCTATCGCTTCCTCAGCGTCATGGCCGGCGACAGGCCGGGGTTCGAGGAGGCCGCCCGCGCGCTCTACCAGGGCGATCGGGTGCGGTTCGAGGGCCATGCCCAGGCCTGGCCCGAGGCGATCCGCGACCATGCCCGCAAGCTCGCCTGGTCCGGCGACGCCGACTGATGCCCGACGGCTGGATCATTCTCGACAAGCCCGTGGGCCTGGGCTCGACCCAGGCCGTCGGCGCGGTCAAGCGCAACCTGCGCGAAGCCGGTTACGGCAAGGTCAAGGTCGGCCACGGCGGCACGCTCGATCCGCTGGCCGACGGGGTCCTGCCCATCGCGCTGGGCGAGGCGACCAAGCTGTGCGGGCGGATGCTCGATGCCAGCAAGCGCTATGCCTTCACCGTGCGGTTCGGGGCGGAGACCGATACGCTGGACCTCGAAGGTCAAGTGATCGCGACGAGCGACGTGCGGCCGGGCCGGGCGGAAGTGGCGGCGGTCCTGCCGCGCTTCACCGGTCCGATCGAGCAGGTGCCGCCGGCCTATTCCGCGCTGATGATCGACGGCCAGCGCGCCTATGATCGGGCGCGGGCGGGGGAAGCGGTTGAGCTGAAGGCGCGGGGTGTGACAGTATACACGCTCGAAATCCTCCCCCACCTGGGGAGGGGGACCGCCGGTGCAGCCGGTGGTGGAGGGGGTGATCCAGGAGATGACGCCGGTTCTGTAGCCGCGCCCCCTCCGTCAGGCGCTGCGCGCCTGCCACCTCCCCCGGTGGGGGAGGATCGGTGTCAGGAAATCACCCTCGTCGCCCATGTTTCCAAGGGCACCTATATCCGCAGCCTGGCCCGCGACATCGCCCGCGCGCTCGGCACGGTCGGGCATGTCACCATGCTGCGCCGCCTGCGCGCGGGGCCGTTCACCGAGCAACAGGCGATTTCGCTGGACAAGCTGAACGAAATCGGCAAGGGCGCGCCCCTTGAGAACGTACTCTTGCCGCTGGAGGCAGGGCTGGTCGACATCCCGGCTCTGGACCTCGGCCCGGAACAGGCAAGGGCGGTCCGCCAGGGCCGGGTTCTGACCGGGCTGGCCTTTCGAGACGGGCTGTACTGGGCGCGCAGCGGGACTGTTCCCGTCGCCCTGGTGGAGCTTTCAGGCGGCAGCCTGACCGTATCGCGGGGCTTCAATCTTCCCGATGTCGCGGAGTAGAGAATATGTCGGTTACCGCCGAAAAGAAGCAGCAGATCATTTCCGACAACGCCCGCGCCAAGGGCGATACCGGCTCGCCGGAAGTGCAGGTCGCCATCCTCACCAGCAGGATCGTCACGCTGACCGAGCACTTCAAGGCGCACCATAAGGACAACCATTCGCGTCGCGGCCTGCTGATGATGGTCAACAAGCGCCGCTCGCTGCTCGACTACCTCAAGAAGAAGGATGTCGAGCGCTACAATGCGCTGATCCAAAAGCTCGGTCTGCGCAAGTAACGCAAACGTTCGGCCCGCTTCGGCGGGCCGTTTACGTTTTGCGTCATCCCGGGCTTGCCCGGGATCGCCGGCCTCCAGGCGGAGCCCGGCGGACAGCGGTCCCGGATCACGTCCGGGACGACGAAATAGGGCAAGGGGGATGCAATTCGGCATTCCCGGCCTGTAGGGCGAAAACGGCCCTCGACCGGACCGGGACGGTACACCCGGCAGCAAACCCCGCGCGCAATAGGGCCGCGGGCTGAAGGAAGACCCAAATGTTCGACGTCAAAACCGTATCGCTGGAGTGGGGCGGAAAGACCCTCACTCTGGAAACCGGCCGCATTGCCCGTCAGGCTGACGGCGCGGTCCTCGCCACCTATGGCGAAACCGTCGTGCTCTGCGCCGTCACGGCCGCCAAGAGCGTGAAGGAAGGGCAAGATTTCTTCCCGCTCACCGTCCACTACCAGGAAAAGTTCTTCGCCGCGGGCCGCATCCCCGGCGGTTTCTTCAAGCGCGAACGCGGCGCCACCGAGAAGGAGACGCTGGTCTCCCGCCTGATCGACCGGCCGGTCCGCCCGCTGTTCCCCGAAGGCTTCTACAACGAGATCAACGTCATCGCCCAGGTCCTGAGCTATGACGGCGAGACCGAGCCCGACATCGTCGCGATGATCGCCGCCTCTGCCGCGCTGACCATCTCGGGCGTGCCCTTCATGGGCCCGATCGGCGCGGCGCGCGTCGGCTATGTCGACGGCGAATACACGCTGAACCCGAAGCAGGACGACGCGATCAAGAACGGCCAGCTCGACCTAGTCGTCGCCGCCACCGACAACGCCGTGATGATGGTGGAATCGGAAGCCAAGGAGCTGTCCGAGGACGTCATGCTCGGCGCGGTGATCTTCGCCCACGACGAGATCAAGAAGGTCGTCGGCGCGATCATCCAGCTTGCCGAGAAGGCCGCCAAGGACCCCTGGGACATCCAGGTTTCCGACAATTCGGCGATCAAGGCCAAGCTCAAGGACCTGATCGGCGCGGACATCGCCGCCGCCTACAAGCTGACCGACAAGTCGGCCCGCTCGGCTGCGCTCAACGCCGCGCGCGACAAGGCCAAGGCCGCTTTCGCTAGCGAGGACGCGCAGACCCAGATGGTCGCGATCAAGTCGGTCAAGAAGGTCGAAGCGGACGTCGTCCGCGGCGCGATCCTCAAGGACGGCCAGCGCATCGACGGCCGCACCACCACCCAGGTCCGCCCGATCGAGGCGATGGTCGGCTTCCTGCCGCGCACCCACGGCTCGGCGCTGTTCACCCGCGGCGAGACGCAGTCGATCTGCACCACCACGCTGGGCACCAAGGACAGCGAGCAGATGATCGACGGCCTGGAAGGGCTGAGCTACTCGAACTTCATGCTGCACTACAACTTCCCGCCCTATTCGGTCGGTGAAGTGGGCCGCTTCGGCGCGCCGTCGCGCCGCGACACCGGCCACGGCAAGCTCGCCTGGCGCGCGCTGCAGGCGGTGCTGCCCAGCAAGGACGAGTTCCCCTATACGATCCGCGTCGTCTCCGACATCACCGAGTCCAACGGCTCGTCGTCGATGGCCACGGTCTGCGGGGGGGCGCTGTCGATGATGGACGCCGGCGTGCCGCTGAAGCGCCCGGTCTCGGGCATCGCAATGGGCCTGATCCTGGAAGGCGACGAG
Organism: uncultured Novosphingobium sp.; assembly: GCA_964520765.1. Taxonomy (GTDB): domain Bacteria; phylum Pseudomonadota; class Alphaproteobacteria; order Sphingomonadales; family Sphingomonadaceae; genus Novosphingobium. Next base: position 87 of record CAZFPW010000223.1, on the reverse strand, counting down.
TTCACCGTCCTGTCCGACATCCTCGGCGATGAGGACCACCTCGGCGACATGGACTTCAAGGTGGCCGGCACGTCCGAGGGCATCACC
>CAZFPW010000222.1:0-4647 GCA_964520765.1 uncultured Novosphingobium sp. | reverse complement strand
CAGCCGCCGCTCGATCTCGTTCTGCGGGAACTCCGGGCCGAGATAGCTTCCCGCCATGGCATCGCCCGCCGCCGCGCGGGGCTGGTCCAGCTCCATGTGCCAGGTGGCCAGCGCCGCGCCGGGCGCGCCGCCCGCGTCGCCGGCGGCAGGCTGGACCCAGAGGTTCGCGAAGGCCCCATCGCGCAGCACCTTGCCGTTGGCGACGCAGTTGAGCGCCACGCCGCCCGCCAAGCACAGGTTGGGAATGCCGTATTCCCGCGCCAGCGAGCGGGTCAGGCGCAGCACGGCCTCCTCGGTCACGGCCTGGAGCGAGGCGGCCATGTCCATGTGGAACTGGGTCAACGGGCCTTCCGCCCGGCGCACCGGCTGGCCGAACAGGGCGGCGAACCGGCGGTTGGTCATGGTCAGGCCGGTGGCATAGTCGAAATAGCGCTGGTCGAGCCGGAACGAGCCGTCGGGCTTGAGGTCGATCAGGTGCTCCAGCATCAGGGCCGCATATTTCGGCTCGCCATAGGGGGCGAGGCCCATGACCTTGTATTCGCCGCTGTTGACCTTGAACCCCAGGTAATAGGTCAGCGCCGAATAGAGCAGGCCCAGCGAATGGGGAAAGCCGATCTCCTTCTCGATCGCCAGGCGGTTGCCGCGCCCCAGGCAGACCGTGGTGGTCGACCGTTCGCCCACCCCATCCATGGTCAGGACGACGGCCTCCTCGAACGGCGAGGGGTAGAAGGCGCTGGCCGCGTGGCTCAGGTGGTGCTCGCTGAACAGCAGCTTGTCCTTACCGCCCAGCCCGCCGGCATGGCCTTCCAGCTCTTCCAGCAGCATGGTCTTCTGGAACAGCTTCTCGCGCAGCCAGACGGGGATCGCCGTCCTGAACGAGCGGAACCCGCGCGGCGCGAAGCTGACGTAGGTTTCCAGCAGGCGCTCGAACTTGAGGAAGGGCTTGTCGTAGAAGACCACCCGGTCGACGTCGGCCAGCCTCAGTCCGGCCTCACCCAGCACGTAGTCGACCGCGTGGCGAGGATAGGCCGCGTCGTGCTTGCGCCGGGTGAAACGCTCCTCCTGCGCGGCGGCGACGATCCGCCCGTCCTGCACCAGGGCGGCGGCGCTGTCGTGGTAGAACGCCGAAATCCCCAGGACCGACCGCATCTAGAAGACGGTGTAGATGAACGGCGCGATGGCGGAACCGTGGGTGAAGACCACCAGCCCGCCGACCAGGATCAGCGCCAGGAACAGCGGCCAGAGCCAGACCTTGCGGCGCGCGATCAGGAAGCGGAGGAGTTCCTTGAAGATGTCCATCAGAACTGCTCGCGCATCGGGCCGGGCTGCGCCTCGCGGCGTTCCCAATAGGTCGCGGCCTCGCGTGAGAGGCGGCGCTGCATCGGGTCCTTGCGGAACAGCTTGAGGGCAAGCGCGGTGGGGATCACCGCGACGACGAAGATCAGCCCCATCATCACCGGCGTCATCACCGCGCCGAGCGCCAGGCCGAAGCGGAACCACAGCCGGTTGAGCGGCGCGAGGATGCGGGGGGCGACCAAGGCGGCCAGCAGGAAGACGGCGGCCAGTGCGAGCGCCCAGGTCCGGACTGGATGGCCGTGCCACAGGGGCAGCAGCCCGACGATGGCGAAGACGCTGGCAAAGACCAGACCGAAGCCGCGTTCGGAACCCATCTTGATCTTCGCATCGGCGGACATGGCGCGGTGCTAACCGACCTTCCCGCGCATGGGAAGCGCAAGGCGGGGGAATCCCCCTCCTCTTCAGAGGAGGGGCCAGGGGTGGTGGCGATGCGCTTGCGCATCGCTCGCGAAGCGACAGGTCGCGCCCAGCCGCGCACCACCCCTCAACCCCCTCCTCTGAAGAGGCGGTTATATCATTTGCAAACGTGGCAGATCGAACGCGATCAGCCCCCCGCTCAGCCTGAGCTTGTCGAAGGCCACGCGATATCTGTGCCGCCAGGTTCACAGGGGCTTGGGGCAAGGTTCGCCCGTGGCCTTCGACAAGCTCAGGCTGAGCGGCAGTGAGTGGAATGTCGACCGTAGCAACCGTCACGTTTGAAGAGGAGGGGGAGCCGATTGCATTCTAGACCCGCCGGAACACCGGCAACATGAACGCCCCCGCCTTGTCCTCGGCCGGAACAAAGGCGACCTCCAGCGGCATCCCCACTTCCATCTCCGGCCAGGAGAACCCCAGCGGATTGGCGATGAACAGCGCCCCTTCCTCCAGCTCGACCAGCACCGTGTCCCAGGGCAGCGGCAGCAGGCCGCGGTAATAGTCGCGCTCGAAGGTGCACCAGGAGACCAGCTTGCCCCGGCCGGACATCCGCGCCCATTCCAGCTCGGCCGCGCCGCAGGCCTCGCAGGCCTTCACCACGGGCCAGGCGATCTCGCCGCAGTGCCGGCATCGCTGGAGCCGCAGCTCGCCCTTGGCGGTCCAGTCCCAGAAGGTGTCGTGACCGGGGCCAAGGGTGCGGTCGGGGCGCTGCTCGGCCATGGTCATTCTCCCGGCGTGAAGATCAGGGGGTGGGCCTGGTCGGTCTGGGCCAGCGAGAACATCGCCGCCTCCAGCCCGTCGACCTGGCGCGGCCCGGCGGCCCCGCGCACCTGCCGCACCGATTCGGCGACCTGGCTCCAGCCGTGCATGTAGGAGCCCGACAGGTTCCCACCCTCGGTATTGGTGGGCAGTCGGCCGCCCACACCCATCTCTCCCTCGGCGGCGAAGGTCAGCCCCCGGCCCGGCTCGACGAAGCCATAGCCTTCGAGTTGGTTGACCAGATGGATCGAGGAGGCGTCGTAGCCCTCGAAATGGCCGATGTCCGCCAGCGACAGGCCCGCCATGGCGAGCGCTTGCCCGCCCGCCTCCAGCATCTGGCCGCGCAGCCGCTCGCGGACCATGGCATGCAGCTTGCGCGACTTCACTTTGGCCTCGCCCCAGCCGGCGAGCAGCGCGGGGCTCATGCCCTTGGCCAGTTCCGAGCGCGTGACGATCAGGCAGACCGCCCCGTCGTTGACCAGGCACAGGTCGAACAGGTGCAGCGGGCGTACGATGTAGCGCGAGGCCATGTAGTCGTCGCGCGTGATGGCCTTGCGCATCACCGCGTTGGGGTTGGCCAGGGCGTGCTGCCGCACCTGGATGGCGACGGCGGCGAGGTCTTCCTCGGTGGCGCCGTATTCGTGTTGATAGTGCGTGAACATCAGCGCCCAGTGCGCCGCCTGCGAGGACCAGCCCCAGGGCAGGTGGTAGTAATAGGAACTCGGCGCCGCCTCTCCGCTGCCGGCATAGGTCGCGCCGCCGTACTGCCGCCCGATCGCGCGGCTGGCGACGGCATAGATCATCGCCACGGTATCGGCCTTCCCCGCGGCGATGTCGGCGGCGACCACCGGCAGCGGGCCGGCCATGATATTGCCGTTGGCGACGGCATGGCGGGGCCTCAGCCCAAGCATCCGCGCCATCTCCCCGGGCGGCGGGCCGCCATAGGTGAACGAGACGGAGAGCCCGTCGATGTCCTCGCGGCGCAGGCCCGCATCCGCCAGCGCCCGCTCGAAGGCGCGGGCGGCGAGGTCTTCCGGCAGCGACGGCTCATAGCCCGGTGCGCGGGCGCGTTCGGCCTGGTAGTCGAGGTGGTAGTCGGTCTCCCCCACGCCGATCACCGCCGCGCGGCGGCTGAGCGCCGGGGCGGGCGGGGGCACTCTGGTTACGGCGGCTTCGACCATGGGCATCCTTTCCTCTGCCGCGCAGGCTATGGCCCCGCGCCGCGTCCGGCAATCCGCCCAAGGCGGGATCGGACGCAAAGCAAGGACTTGCCGATGCGCGGCAAGGCTCTATCGTCGCCGCCGCTGAGAAGGTGAGGGAGGGGAAATTGAGCACTCGCAGCCCAAGCGCCGGCGCGGAATGGCGCGCGCACTGGCCGCTCGCGCTGGCGGCGCTGGTCGGATATTCGACGATCGCCCTGCAAAGCTACGGCATCAGCCCCTTCGTCCCGCACCTGGAGAAGGAGTTCGGCTGGAGCCGCGCCGACGTGATGATGGGCGTCAGCATCTCCAACGCGACGGGCATCTTCCTCAACATCATCATCGGCATGATCGTGGATCGGTTCGGCTCGCGCCGGGTCGCCCTGACCGGCCTGTTCGTGAAGACCGGCAGCTTCGCCCTGCTCGCCACGGCGACCGGGGCGCTGCTCAACTGGAGCCTGCTGTGGGTCGTGCTCGCGGTGGGCGTGGTCCTGGTCCAGTCGACCGTGTGGATGCGCGCGCTGGCCCGGCATTTCGACCATTCGCGCGGGTTCGCCTTCGCCTTCGCCCTGTCGGGCACCTCGATCGCGGCGATGATCCTGCCGGCCCTGTCGACCACGCTGATCGCGGCCTACGGCTGGCGCGCGGGCTTCGTCGGGGTGGCCGCGGCCTGGCTGGTCGTGACCCTGCCGGTGGTGTTCTTCCTGTTCCGCGAGGATCGCGGGCCGAAGCTCCCCGCCGCCGAGGCGGAGGTCGAGGCTCTATCTGCTCCGCCGCCGGCCGCGCTGCCGGGCCTGACCTTCCGCGAAGGGCTGCGGACGCGGGCCTTCGTCTGCCTGGTGATCTCGTTCGGCTGCTTCTCGTTCTTCAGCATGACCGTGGCGACGAACCTGGTGCCCCTGCTGACCGAGACCGGCAT
>CAZFPW010000221.1:0-4656 GCA_964520765.1 uncultured Novosphingobium sp. | reverse complement strand
CGAGGAAATAGCGGTCGTGGGTGATCATCAGCACCGCGCCGGCATATTCCTTGAGGTGGTTTTCCAGCCATTCGACGCTTTCGGCGTCGAGGTGGTTGGTCGGTTCGTCCAGCAGCAGGATCGAGGGCTTCTGGATCAGCAGGCGGGTCAGCGCGATCCGGCGCTTCTCACCGCCCGAGAGGTTCTCCACCGACCAGTCGCCCGGCGGACAGCGCAGGGCCTCCATCGCCAGTTCGAGCTGGTTGTCGAGCGACCAGCCGTCGACCGCGTCGATCTTGCCCTGGAGATCGCCCATCTCTTCCATCAGGGCGTCGAAGTCCGCATCCTCCGGCGGATCGGCCATGATCATGGAAATCTCGTTGAAGCGGTCGACCAGGTCGGCCGTCTCGCGCGCGCCATCCTTGACGTTCTCCAGCACGGTCTTGGTCGGATCGAGCTGCGGCTCCTGCGGCAGGTAGCCGACCGTAATGTTCTCGCCCGGCCAGGCCTCGCCCGTGAACTCGGTGTCGATGCCGGCCATGATCTTCATCAGGGTCGACTTGCCGGCGCCGTTCGGGCCGACGATGCCGATCTTCGCGCCCTGGTAGAACTGCAGGTTGATGTTGTTGAGCACCGGCTTGGGAGCGCCGGTGAAGGTCTTGGTCATGCCTTTCATGACGAAGGCGTATTGGGCGGCCATCGAAGGGGTCCTTGGACGTAGGGGTGCAGGAAGGTTGGGCCAGCCTCTACAAGGGCGCGCCGCGGCCTGCAAGATTGGCGAGGCTGGGATGAAATCGACAAATGTACGGTGCCCCGAGGAAGCCCGCGCTGGCCCTCACCGTGCAGCGGCTCGCCACGCCTTGACCGCGGCGCGCGGCAGGAAGGCGAGGCCGGCGAACCAGGCGGGCTGGACGATCGCCCCCCAGTAGAAGTTGTCCGGCCGGGCGAAGAGCGCGAACATCAGCGCATAGCCGGCGAAGAGCGCCAGGCAGAAACGCCGCTCCCGCCCGTCGAGGCCGAGCCAGCCGAGCAGGGGCAAGACGGCGAGGACGGCGGCCGGGACCAGCGGCAGATATTGCAGGAAGGAGGTCTCGACGATGGCGGTCAGGGCGGCGCCCGGCCCGCCCAGCGCGTCCCAGCCCTGGGTGGAGAGGTCGGCGGGCCGGACCTGCGCCGCGACGAGCTGGAGATGCAGCGCCAGGAACAGGGCGAAGAGCGGGATCAGCCCGCCCCAGCCCGCCGCCTCGCGCCAGCGCCGTTCCCACAGGGCGGCGGCCAGGGCCAGGAGCACGAAGGGCAGGGCCAGCTCGCGCACCGCCAAGGCCGCCGCGGCGGCAGCCACGGCCCAGGGCCAGGCCTCCCGCCAGCCGAGCCGCAAGGCCAGGGCCAAGCCCAGGAACAGGCCAGCCCAGCGCTCGTGCATGATCATCGGGTCGCCAGTCAGCATGCCCGCGCTGGAGGCGATCAGCGCGGCGGCGGCGGCCCGTTCGGGCCAGGTGGCCTTGCCGCGCAGGGCCATGAACCAGGCGAGCGCCGTCGCGCCGAGCAGGGTGAAGGCGATGGCCCGCAAGCCCTCCCAGCCGATCGCCGCCGCGGCCAGGGCCAGGGTCGGCAGGCGGACGGTGATGCCGGGCTTGAGCGGATAGCGATGGCTGCGCTGGAGGCGCGCGGCGGCTTCGTAATAGGAAGAGCCGCGCACGACCTGCGCGGTGATGTCGCGGTAGAGCTGCTTGTCGGTATAGCGGGCCGGGGCGGGCTGCGCCGCCAGGGCCGGGGCGCTGCCGCCCGCGAGCCACAGCATGGCACCCGCCAGGATCGCCAGAACGATTGCGCGCGCCCTCATCGGCCAAGTGTGACAGCCGAGGGGACGCGCGCAAGAGCGGGACCGGACTTATCCCGGCCCCTGGGGCATCTTCATCCACCCCGTTCGTGCTGAGGAGGGACCGAAATCGTAGATTGAGGCCCCGTCTCGAAGCACCGGCAGCGCGCAGGCCCTTCGAGACGGCGTTTCAGCCTTCGGCTTCAACGCCTCCTCAGGGTGAACGGATCAGGGAAGGCGGGCCGCCATTACCAGCGGTTGCCGTAATAGCCGTAGCGATAGCCGTGGCGGTCGCGATAGTAGCGGTGGTTGTTCCAGCGACGGGCGTCACGTCGGGCCTGGGCGATCTCGCGGGCGCATTCGCGGCGCTCGCGCTGGTATTCCCGGTGGCTGCGGGCATTGCGCAGCTCGCGGTTGCACTCGCGGATCTCGCGGCGGACCTCGGGGCTGCGCGCATTGTACGGGTTGCCATAGCCATAGGGCTGGGCCGACGCCGCCGTGGCCATCAGGGGAACCGCGACGGCGGCACTCATCAGAAGCTTAAGCATGGTGACTCTCCGTGTCGTGTGACGGAGCAAGTCTTTCCAGCGGCCGGCTGAACGGCGGCGGAGCGGACGGTTCATCTTCGATCAAAGCGGCGCGAGAGCCGACGAACCGCTCCGCCCGCGCGGTCAGTGCACGTTGGAGGTGTCGACGGGGCCGCTCATCCGGGGGGCGATCCACACCACCATGGCCGCCAGGAACAGCACGATCGCGGTCACGAAGAAGGTATAGTCCACCGCCAGGGTGACGGCTTCCTGCCCGACGATGTTGCCGATGATCTGGCGGGCCTGCTCCAGGCCGAGGCCGGCTTGCTGCAACTGGGTCATCGTCTCGTCCGGGCGGATCACGCCGACGATATCGCTCTGCGCGGCGCGCTGGGAATCGCCCCAGACGGTGAGCGCCAGGGCCGTCGATACGGCGATCGCCATCGTCCGCAGGAAGTTCTGCAGGCCGGCGCCCGATGCGGTCTCCTCCGGCTTCAGGCCGCTAAGCGACAGGGCGGTCAGCGGCACGATGAAGAACGGCATGGCGAAGCCCTGCGCGATCTGGGGGATCGCCAGCGTCCAGAAGTCTGAGCCGGTGGTCCAGGTGGTCCGCACCAGGGTCATCACGCCGAGCCAGACGACCGAAGCGGAGATCAGGATGCGCGGATCGAACCGCATCATCATCTTGGCGGCGAGCGGGGCCGTGGTGATCGAGGTCATCGCGGTCAGCGCGGTGATGAGGCCGGCGTCGGTGGCGCTGTAGCCGAGCGAGGTCTGCAACCATTGCGGGATGACCACGATGCTCGCGAAATAGGCCCCGAAGCTCAGCGCCAGGGTAGCCACGCCCGAGCTGAAGCCGCGATAGCGGAATATTCGCAGGTCGACGGCCGGATGCTCCTCCGTCAGCTCCCAGATCACGAAGACCAGGAAGCCCAGGAAGGCCATGATCGCCAGGCCGACGATGAAAGGGCTGCCGAACCAGTCGCGGTCGCGGCCGAGGTCCAGCATGAGCTGGAGGCAGCCGATCCAGAACAGCAGCAGCAGCATGCCGATCTTGTCGATCGGTACGATCCGGGTCGGGGTCTCCACCGGCTTGAGCAGGAACCAGGCGGCGACCGTGCAGGCCGCGGCGATCGGCACGTTGAGCAGGAAGATCCAGTGCCACGAGAAATTGTCGCTGATCCAACCGCCGATGATCGGCCCCATCGCCGGGCCGAGCAGGGTGGTCATCGCCCAGATGCCGGCGGCCGTGGCGCGCTTCTCGGGCGGGAACACGCGCATCATCAGGGTTTGCGACATCGGCATCAGCGGCGCGCCGCACAGGCCCTGGCCGATCCGGCAGGCGACCAGCATGCCCAGGGTGACGCTCATCCCGCACAGCAGGGAGAACAGCCCGAACCCGGCCATCGCGGCGACGAACAGCTTGACCACGCCGACACGCTGGGACAGCCAGCCGGTCAGCGGCACGCAAACCGCCTCGGCCACGGCGTAGGAGGTGATGACCCAGGCGCCCTGTTCCAGCGAGATGCCGAGGTTGCCGGCGATATGCGGGATCGAGACGTTGGCGATCGTCAGGTCGAGCACGACCATGAAGTTGCTGAGCGCCAGCACCATGCCGGCCAGGAACTGCCGGCGCGGCGAGAGCATGAGATGGTCGGGAGCGGTGGCCACCTGGGCCTACGTCCCCGAAATGTCGATCTCGACTTCCATCGAGAGGCCGATGCGCAGCGGGTGGGCCGCCAGCTCCTTGGGGTCCAGCTCGATCCGCACCGGCAGGCGCTGGACGACCTTGATCCAGTTGCCGGTTGCGTTCTGGGCCGGGATCAGCGCGGTCGATGCGCCGGTGCCCCCGGCGATGCCCGCGACCCGGCCGTGATAGACCACGCTGCCGCCATAGATGTCGGCCGTGACCTCGGCCGGCTGGCCGACGCGCACGTCGCGCAGCTGGCGCTCCTTGAAGTTCGCCTCGACATAGACCTGGTTGACCGGAACGATCGTCATGATCGGCGCGCCGGCCGCGACCCGCTGGCCGAGCTGGACCTGACGCTTGGTCACGATGCCGTCGATCGGCGCGCGGATCACCGTGCGGTCGAGGTCGAGACGCGCGGCCTCGACCTTGGCCTTGGCGGCGAGCACGGCGGGATCGGTATCCTCGCTGAGGCCGCGCACGAGCGCCTGGTTGGCGGCCAGCTCTCCGCTGGCGGAGTTGCGCCCGGCCTCGGCCTGGGCGACCCCGGCGCGGGCCGTGGCGAGGGCCGCCTGGGCGCCGGCATAGGCGTTGCGCGCGGCGGTCAGCTCCTCGCCCGAGACGGCGCCGCCGCTGATCAGGGC
>CAZFPW010000220.1:0-4659 GCA_964520765.1 uncultured Novosphingobium sp. | reverse complement strand
CAAACAAAAAGGGCTCCGGAATTTCCGGAGCCCTTTTTCGTTACGCAGGCCGTTTCACTCAGCCGTCGTAGTCGCCGCCCAGCGAAGTGTTGCGCACCGGGGCCGCGGCCGTGATGCGCAGGGCTTCGGCCGACTGGCTGAGCGAGCCGATCTCGTCGATCTCGTCGTCGTCCTCGGGCAGGACGCGCTGCAGCGAGGTGACCAGCGTTTCCTTGAGGTTGGCGGGACGCACGGTCTCGTCCGCGATCTCGCGCAGGGCGACGACCGGATTCTTGTCGCGGTCGCGGTCGATGGTCAGCTCGGCGCCGCCCGAAATCTCACGCGCGCGCTGCGCGGCAAGCAGGACGAGGTCGAAACGATTCGGGATCTTGTCGACGCAATCTTCGACGGTAACGCGCGCCATCTGGGTCTCCAGGAAGAGCTGGCCGGTGAATTGGAACGGCTGGGAAAGACGGGCAGCTAGGGCGCGCCGGCCAAAAAGTCAAGAAAACCCGGACAAAGCGCTTGCCCGCGCCCGCCGCCTTGCCAATAACGGCGCCAAAGCAGACGGGGTGAGGGAATGTCGGATTTCAGCGAGTTTCGCAGGCATTGGCGGCCGCTTCTGGCGGGATCGCTGGGGGTCGGCACGGCGCTGTCGCTCAATACCTATATCCTGAGCATCTTCGCCCCCTACATGATCGAGGAGTTCGGCTGGACGCTGTCGCAATGGGCGATGCTCGGCCTGGTCCAGATGGTGGTGATGGTCTCGATCCCCATCGCCGGACGCCTGACCGACCTCTACGGCGTGCGCCGCGTCGCCTCGGTCGGCGCCTTCACCTTCCCCCTTTTCCTGCTGGCCATCGCGGCGATGAACGGGGACATCTACGTCTATCTGGGCATCTACATCGCCCAGACCCTGATCTGCTCGACCACCACGATGACGGTCTATTCGCGGGTCGTCGCGGGGGCCTTCTCGGCGCGGCGCGGCCTGGCCCTGGGCATCTGCGGCAGCGCCCCGCCCCTGCTCGGCGCGATCGCGAGCCCGCTGATGTCCGCCTTCGTCGCCGACTACGGCTGGCGATCCGGCTATGTCGCGGTGGCGATCTTCTGCGCGATCTGCAGCGTCGCCACCTTCATCCTGCTGGGCTCGGGCGACGCCGCCCGCCAGGCCGAGCCGGTCCAGCCCGCCGCGAAGCGCCCCAAGGGCGACTACCGCGCGATCTTCGCCTCGCCGGTGTTCTGGATCATGTTCATCGCGCTGTTCCTGGTGAACCTACCGTTCTCGCTCGCCTCGTCGCAATTGAAGCTCGTCGTGCTCGACCAGGGCCTGCCCGATTCGGCCGCGGCGATCATGGTCTCGGTCTTCGCGATCGGCTCGATCGCCGGGCGGGTGGTCTCGGGCGCGGCGCTCGACCTGCTGCCGGCGCACTGGATCGCCGCGCTGGGCTTCTTCCTGCCGGTGGTCGGCCTGCTGATGCTGGCCTCGCCTTACGATACCTTCACGGTCGTCCTCATCGGCCTGCTGCTGATCGGCCTTTCGTTCGGCGGCGAAGGGGACATCATCCCCTACCTCGTCACCCGCTATTTCGGGATCGCGGTCTACGGCACCGTGCTCGGCCTGCTGACCGCCCCGATGGGCGCGGCGATGGCGGCCGGCAACGTGCTGCTCAGCGCCACCTTGGCGCAGTCGAACAGCTACCAAACCTACTTCCTGATCGCCGCCGGCACGGCGGCCGTGGGCAGCGTGATGTTCCTGATGCTCGGCCTGCCCGCGTTCAGGCGCCGCGCGGCCGAACCGGAACTCGCTGCCGCCTAGTCGTAGCGATCTCCGGCGAGCGCGTCGTCGGCCAGGTCGGAGAAGCGCGTGACCCTGGGCTCGAAGCGCAGCCGGACCTTGCCGGTCGAACCGTGGCGCTGCTTGGCGACGATCAGCTCGGCCAGGCCATAGACCCGCTCCATCTCGGCCTGCCAGGCGGCGTGGGCCTCGTGCACCTTGGCGTCGTCGCCGTCGACCGGCTGCTTGGGCTCGCGCGACATGACGTAGTAGTCCTCGCGGAACACGAACCAGACCATGTCGGCGTCCTGCTCGATCGAGCCCGATTCGCGCAGGTCCGAGAGCATCGGGCGCTTGTCCTCGCGCTGCTCGACCGCGCGGCTGAGCTGCGACAGCGCGATCACCGGCACGTGAAGCTCCTTGGCGAGCGTCTTGAGGCCCCGGCTGATCTCCGAGATTTCGTTCACTCGGTTGTCGTTGCCGCTGCGGTTGGTGCCCTGGAGGAGCTGGAGGTAGTCGACGATGACGAGCCCGATGTCGTGCCGCCGCTTCAGCCGCCGCGCGCGGGTGCGCAGGGCGGCGATCGACAGGCCCGGGGTATCGTCGATGAACAGCGGCAGCTCGGCCAGGCGCTGGCTGGCGAAGGACAGCGACTGGAAATCGTCGCGGCTGATCTTGCCCATGCGCAGCATCTCGCTGGAGATGCCCGACTGCTCGGCAAGGATGCGCGTGGCGAGCTGGTCCGCGCTCATTTCCAGGCTGAAGAAGGCGACGCCCGCGCCGACCGAGGCCTTGGCCTCGATCCCGTCGGCCAGGTCGCGGCGCAGCCGGTCGGCGGCGTTGAAGGCGATGTTGGTGACGAGCGAGGTCTTGCCCATGCCCGGACGCCCGGCAAGGATGATGAGGTCGGAATCGTGCAGGCCGCCGATCTTCTCGTTGACCGAGGTGAGGCCCGTGGTCTTGCCGGCGATGTGGCCGCCCGATTTCAGCGCCTTCTCGATCGCCTCGATCGCGATCCGGGTGGCGCCCGCGAAGCTTTGCGCCTCGCTCTGCACGCCGGCCCCCTCGGCCACGGCGTAGAGCGCCGATTCGGCCTGCTCGATCTGCTCAAGCGGCTCGACGCTCTCGCTCGTGTCCATCGCGGAGGAAACGAGATTGCGCCCGACCTGGACCAGCTCGCGCAGCAGGGCGAGGTCGTAGATCTGCTCGGCCAGCTGGCGCGGCGCCAGCAGGCCCTGCCCGTCGGCGGTCAGCCGGGCGAGATAGGCCGCGCCGCCCAGTTCCTTCAGCGCCTCGTCCGCCTCGAAATAGGGGCGCAGCGTCACCGGCGTGACCACGGCCTTGCGGTCGAGCAACTGGAGGATGCGCTCGTAGATCCGGGCGTGGACCGGCTCGAAGAAATGCGCGGGCGAAAGGTTGGTGGTCAGCTCCTCGATCACCCGGTTGTCGATCAGCACCGCGCCGAGGAAGGCGGCCTCCGCCTCGACATTGGCGGGCAGGGCGCGGGCGGCAGTGTCGTCGGGACGGATCAGGAGGTCTTGGTCGGTCATGAAGCGGCGAGCAATGCGCCCGCCCGCCCGCTCTCGCAAGCCGGAACGAACCCGGAATTATTCCACAGGGTGTGGACGGTGTGAGTTCCGCTTGCCGCCTTGTAACGCATTTGCCAAATCTCCGCCCGACATGGCGGACCCGCGCATCTCGCATATCGCGCTCGACGAGGCGACGATCCTTTGGCGCAACGCCGATATCGAGCAGGAACGCCGAATCGCGATCTTCGACCTGATCGAGGAGAACCTGTTCAAGCCGCTGCGCTCGTTTGGCGCGGGATACGAGGGGCCCTATCGCCTGAAGCTCTCGGTCGAGGACGGGCGGCTCGCCCTCCACATCGCGGCGGAGGACGATGCGGAGATCGAGATCCTGATCCTCGGCCTGGGGCGCTTCCGCCGCCTAATCCGCGAATATTTCGCGATCTGCGAGAGCTATTACCAGGCGATCCGCAAGGCGAGCGCGCAGGAGATCGAAACGATCGACATGGCGCGCCGCGGCATCCACAACGAGGCGGCCGAGCTGCTGCTGGAACGGCTCGACGGGAAGGTGGAAACCGATTTCGCGACGGCCCGCCGCCTATTTACCCTGATCTGCGTGCTGCATATCAGGGGCTAGGGGCAATCGGGGGCACGATCCAATGGCGAGACGAAGGGGAAGCCCGGCGCGGCTGAGATGGCTGGCCGCGCTGCTGCTCCTCGCCCTGGTGGGCGGGGGATGGGCCTGGTGGCACCTGCGCCACTGGCAGCCCCAGCGCGGCACCTATCCGGTCCAGGGCGTGGAGATCGGCGCGACCGACGACACGGTCGACTGGACGGCGCTCAAGGCGATCGGCGCGGACTTCGCCTATCTCGACGCCAGCGCCAGCGTCTTCGCGCGCGACCCCGCCTTCGCCAAGCACCTCGACGGCGCGCGCGCGGCCAAGCTCCAGGTCGGGGCGGTCCATCGCTATGACCCGTGCCAGCCCGCCGGCCCCCAGGCGGCCAACTTCGTGACGGTCGTCCCGCGCGACGCGAAGATGCTGCCGCCCGCCGTGGAGCTGGACCAACTGGCCGACGACTGCCCGATCCGGGTCAGCGACCAGGCGGTCGAGAGCGAGCTGATGACCTTCATCAACCAGATCGAGACCCACACCGGCAAGCCGGTCCTGCTCAAGATCACGCGGCGGTTCGAGCGGCGCTATCGCATCGCCACCCAGATCGACCGCAACCTCTGGCTGGTGCGCGACCGCTTCGAGCCCGAATATGCCGGCCGGCCCTGGACGCTGTGGACCGCGAACGGCGCCCTGGCCAACGAGGCCGACGACGAGCCGGTGCGCTGGGTCGTGGTCCAGCCGTGAGCACCTCGCGCGCGGACCTGCT
>CAZFPW010000219.1:1666-4716 GCA_964520765.1 uncultured Novosphingobium sp. | reverse complement strand
CTCGATGATCGCCGGGAAGTACTTCGCCCCGATCCCTTCGTCGACCGCGGCCTTGTAATATTGCGCCGCGCGGTTCGCCATGCGCGGCTCGACGCCCATCTCGCCGGCCAGCTCGATCGCATAGCCCAGGTCCTTGAGCACGTAGTCGGACGGGAACGCCTTTTCCGGGAAGGCGCGCGGGACCATCGCCTTGAGGGCGTGGTTCTGCAGCGCGAAGCTATTGCCCGAGCCCAGGCCCACCGCCTCGACCAGCCGGGCCGGGGCGACGCCCGCCCGCTCGGCCACGACCATCATCTCCGCGATCGAGGCGACGTTCTCGAACAGCAGGCAATTGTTGACCAGTTTCACCACCTGGCCGCAGCCGACGTCGCCGCAATGGGTCACGTCGCTGCCCATGTAGCGCAGCAGCGGCTCGATCCGGGCGAACAGGTCGTCCGGCGCGCCGACCATGATCGACAGCGTCCCGTCGATCGCCGCCTGGCGAGTGCGGGCGACGGGCGCGTCGGCGAAGAGGATACCGTTGGCCGCTGCAAGCATTCTGGCAACCGCTCGCGCATCCGCGACTGCTGTCGTCGAGAGATCGACGACCACGGTGCCGGTCTTGGCATGGACGGCGATCTCTCCGCAAACCGAAGTGACCTGGCGTCCGCCCGGGAGTGAAAGAAAGATGATGTCGACGGCCTTGGCGACCTCGGCAACCGAATCCGCCGGCACCGCCCCTCCTTCCACCTGCGCTGCCAGCGCTTCGGCATTGAGATCGAAAACGTGGACCGGCGCGCCGTGCTTGCGCACCACGTTGGCGCACATGCCCGAGCCCATGACGCCGAGGCCGATGAAGCCGAGGGTGGGGATGGTGTCAGTCATAGTCGTCCTCTTCCAGATCCTCCCCCACCGGGGGAGGGGGACCGCCCGCAAGGGCGGTGGAGGGGGCGCCCCAAGCGATAGGTCGCCTTGTAGCCGCGCCCCCTTCGTCAGCCTTCGGCCGCCACCTCCCCCGATGGGGGAGGATCGGGCGGCGTCAATAGATCACTTCCGCCTCTTCCAGCGCGGTGCGTTCGTCGCGGCCCATGCCGAGCAGCTCGCCATAGACGTAGTCCTCATGCTCACCGAGCTTGGGGGTGCCGCGATGGATGCCGATCTCCGCGCCCTTCGACAGGCGCATCGGCACGCCGACCGCGGCGCGCAGCTTGCCGTCGGGCTCGGCCACCTGCTGGATCGCGCCGCGCTCGCGCAGGTGCGGGTCGGCGGCGATCTCGGGCGTGGTCCAGCTCGCATGGGCGGCGATGCCGGCGGCCTGGAGCCGCTCGGCGGCGGCATTGGCGTCCTGCGTCCGGGTCCAGGCGGAGAGCGCCTCGTCCGAGAGGTCGGCGGAGCCGGTGATCTCGCGCAGGGCCTGCCGCTCGGCCTCGGTGCCCACGGCGACCGACAGCCAGCGGTCCTCGCCCTGGGCGGGATAGACCCCGTGCGGAGCCATGCGCGGATGGGCGTTGCCCATGCGGTGCGGCTCTTCCCCGGCGGCGGCCAGCAGCAGCGCCTCGCCCAGCAGGGAGGAGGCCACCTCTCGCGCCGAGACGTCGACCAGCCCGCCCGCGCCGGTCGCCCGGCGGCGGTGCAGCGCGGCCAGGACGGCGACGGCGGCGTTCATGCCGACCGTGTGGTCCATCACGTGGCGCATCTCGACCGGCGGGCCGTCGGCATAGCCGGTCATCTCGCCCAGCCCGCCCCAGGCGCCGAACAGCGGGGCATAGCCGGCAAAGTGCCGGTCCGGCCCGGACTGCCCGGAGGAGGAGACGGCGAGCATGATGATGTCCGCCTTCACCGCCTTGAGATCGTCGTAGCCCAGGCCCAGCCGGCCGATCACGCCGGGGCGGAAGCTTTCCGCCGCCACGTCCGACACGGCGACCACCCGCTTGGCGAGGGCCACGCCTTCCGGCTTCTTGAGGTTGATCCTGACGGAGAGCTTGGTCGAGGCGACCTGATCGAAGGTCGCCGGGCCCATGCGGCCATAGACCGGATGCGGCTTGCGGAAGGCATCGGGGCGCATGGCGCTCTCGATCTTCACCACCTCCGCGCCGAGCTGCGAGAGCAGGTTCGTGCAGAAGGGGCCGGCGTTGTGGACGGTGAAGTCGGCCACGCGGATGCCGTGGAGGGGTTTCACCATTCTCCCCTCCTCTTCAGAGGAGGGGGTAGGGGGTGGTGGCGATGCCCAGCATCGCTCGCGAAGCGAACGGCGGCGCCTGGCCAACACCACCCCCCGGCCCCCTCCTCTGAAGAGGAGGGGGAGAGAACCGCCTTCATGCTCATGCTTCCACCGCCTTCTGCCCATATTCGCCCAGCGCCGGCGGCCCGCTCCGCAGGGCGAAGGGCGCGCCGTCGAACTGGAAGGGGGAAACCAGCATGTCGAACACCCCGGCCCCGGTCTCGACCGGCTGGAACAGGCCGCGCACCTTCTCGTGCGGGTCGCGCACCACCTCGGCCGGCGTGTAGTATTTCGCCAGCGGGACGGATAGCTTCTGCCCTTCGCGCACGATGTCCTCGACCTTGCGGGACGCGGCCCATTCGCGGATGTGGCGGTTGATCATCGGGCCCTGGCGGCTGCGCTCCAGCGAATCCTCCAGCTCGGGCGCGAGCGCCCAGTCGGGCCGGCCCAGCAGCTCAACCAGGCCGTGCCACTGGCGCTGCTCCAGGGTCAGCAGCTCGACATAGCCGTCCGCGCAGGGGATCACCCCGCCATAGCGGAACGAGCGCTCGACCCGGTGCTCGACCGAGCCGTCGCCGAGACGCTGGATGGCGAAGGCCCCCACGGCAAGCGCGGCGTCCTGGCTGGCGATGTCGACGTACTGCCCGCCCAGCTCCGGCCGCACCCACAGGGCGGAGAGCGCGCCGAGCGCGGCGGCGATGCCGCCCTGCAGCTCCGCGAAATGGCCATAGACCTTGACCGGCGGACGGTCGGGGAAAAGCTCGCACGACAGGCCGTTGGGCAGCAGATAGCCCTCGCCCGAGGCGTGGAGCACGGTGATGTCCGCGCCCTTCCAGTGCGCCTTGGGCCC
>CAZFPW010000219.1:0-1566 GCA_964520765.1 uncultured Novosphingobium sp. | reverse complement strand
GGGGGGTGATTGCGTCGTCATTCTTCCAAATCCTCCCCCTCCGGGGGAGGGGAACCGCCCGCGAAGCGGGTGGTGGAGGGGGCGCGCCACCCGAGACGCTCGCCCCGTAGCCGCGCCCCCTCCGTCAGTCGCTGCGCGACTGCCACCTCCCCCGAAGGGGAGGATCGAGTCGGCTCAGCGGACCACCGGCAGTTCGAGGTCCAGCCCGGCCCCATCCACGAACACCTTGGTGTTCGGGTCGAGGCTCGGCAGCACGACCGTCGCCAGGCCCGGCGTGGTCAGTTCGCCGCGCTGGTTCTCGCCCTTGATCTCGATGTCGACCAGGGCATAGCCGTCCTTGAGGTACTTGCGGGTCACGGTGCCGCGCGCCCAGGTGCAGTCGCCCATGGTGTTGAAGCGGCTCATGCGGGTCTTGATGCGCTTGAGGAAGCCGGCGTCGCCCATCCAGTTGGTGATGAGGCTGGCCATCCAGGCCGAACGCTGCGGACCGTAGTCATAGACGCCGGGCACGCCCACTTCCTTGGCGGTCGATTCGCGGTGGTGGCCGATGCCGGTGTACTCGATGCCGCCGCCCGCTTCGGGGTTGCGGAAGAAGTGGCCGGGGTGCTTGACCGCGTTCTTGAAGATCACGCCGTGGGTGTGGCCGCGGCCGCAGCCGACCAGGAAGCCCATGGTGTCCATCAGCGACAGCGGGCCGCGGACGATCTCGGGAAGCTGCTCGCCCTCCTGGACCTCTTCCCAGTAGCGCACGTTGCCGCCGCGGATGTTCTTCTCTTCGTCGAGGATCGCGGTGTCGATCTTCTCGAAGTCCTCGGGCGAATATTCGTGGGTCTTGATGTCGGCATACTTGCCGGCCTCGCGGGCGGCCTTGCGCTCATGCCGGGTGCAGGTGCCGAGCGCCTTGGCGACCAGCTCGCCGCGCTGGTTGAAATAGGTCGCCTCGACATACTGGAGGACCAGGGTGCCGGAGAACTGGCTTTCCTTCACGTCGACGCCGACGACGCGCTCGATCGCCGAGATGCGGTCGCCCGGACGGACGTGGCGGAACAGCTCCCAGTCGTTGCCGGCGTAGAAGCCGTGGACGCCCGGCAGGCCCCAGCGGGTGCGGCCGACCCAGCCGAAGGCCATCGGGAAGTTGGGGTGGGCGAGCATCGAGCCGTGGCGCGACAGGCGGCCGACCTCGAGATCGCGGTAGAGCGGGTTCAGGTCGCCGATGCCGTTGCAGAAGTTGCGGATCGTGTCCTCGGTGGCGTCCTGCAGATAGGGGCCTTCGGGGCGCAGGTGCATGCCGATCATGTTCTCGGCGGCCTTGATCGCCTCGGGCGTGATCTTTCCTTCGGCGGGGGCGTGGCCCACGTCCTTTTCGGCTTCGGTGCTCATTCAGGTTGCTCCTTGTGCGGATTCGTTGCGGCGGTGCATAATGCATTATCCGGGCGGGTCAAGCCGAACCGGGGCAATCGGGCCAGAAGGGCGCGCTCGTCGCGCTGGGTCGAGCACTGGCTTCCGCACGAGCGCCATGCGTCGCCGCAAGGTCGCCTACTGGCTGCCCATTCCTGCGTGGGTCCG
>CAZFPW010000218.1:2289-4731 GCA_964520765.1 uncultured Novosphingobium sp. | reverse complement strand
ATGCGCGACAAGTACATGCCCGGCACCCGCGCCGAATGGTCGATGACCAACGAGAGCGATACCGGCGACATGCACCGCGCGATGGAGAAGATCGGCGGCGTCCTGGCCCAGATGGACCAGATGGTCGGCTTCCAGATGACCCGCGCGCCGGGCTGGGACAGCGACTATGTCGCGCCCGGCATGCAGGCGGTCACGGCCAAGCCGCATGCGATCCTGGTCGATCAGACGGGCGTGCGCTACCAGAACGAGGGCGGCTCCTACGAGGAGTTCTGCGAAGGCATGGTCGTGCGCAACCGCACGGTCCCCGCGATCCCGAGCTGGGGCCTGTTCGACCGCCAGTTCATGGAGCTTTATCCCGTCGCCGGGGCGGGCCAGGGCAAGGTGCCGCAGAAGTGGGCGGAAAGCGGCTGGCTCAAGCAGGCCGACACGCTGGAGGAGCTGGCGGCGCTGATCAAGGTCGATCCCGCCACGCTGAAGGCCACGGTCGAGCGCTGGAACGCGATGGTCGACAAGGGCGTGGACGAGGACTTCCACCGGGGCGAGCGCAAGTACGACCAGTGGCTGGGCGATCCCCGCCGGGACGAGCAGTTCCGCACCCTCGGCAAGATCGAGAAGGCGCCGTTCTACGCGGTCGACTGCGTGCCGGGCGACGTCAGCACCTATGGCGGGGTGATCACCGACGTGAACTCGCGCGTGATCAAGGCCGACGGCACGCCGATTCCGGGGCTCTATGCCTGCGGCGTCTCGACCGCCTCGCCGATGGGCAAGGTCTATCCGGGCGCGGGGGCCAGCGTCGGCCCGTCGATGACCTTCGGCTGGATCGCGGCCAAGCACGCGGCGGGGCTCGGCAACCAAGTCTGATGACCGAAGACGAGCTGAAGGCGGCGGGCTGGAACCGGCTGCCGACGAAGCAGTTCTCCACCGCGATCGGGGCGACCTGGATCCGCGGCGAGCAGGGCGCGCGCGAGGTGGCGGTGTTCACCACCGCGGCCATCGCCAACGACCACATGGGCATGGTCCACGGCGGGGCGCTGATGACCTTCGCCGACATGGCGCTGGGCATCGCCGCGGCCGAGGCGATCGGCGGCGCCTATATGGCGACGGCCCAGCTCCAGTTCCACTTCACCTCGGCCGCGCCGATCGGCGCGCTGCTGACCTGCAAGCCGGAGCTGGTCCGCCAGACCTCGCAACTGCTGTTCGTGCGCGGCCTGTTCGAGGCGGACGGGCGGACCGTCGGCATGGCGGATGCCATGTTCAAGGTGCTCGACGCTGGCAAGATGCAGACGATCATGGCCAAGTCGCGCTGATCCTTTCCGGAATGGGGAGGGCCGTCAAACCTGAGGCGATCCCCGCCTTTTCCACACTCCCCGCTCAGCCTGAGCCTGTCGAAGGCTACGCGGGAACCCTTGCCCCAAGTTCCCTGGACCTGGCGGAATGGGCATCGCGTGGCCTTCGACAGGCTCAGGCTGAGCGGGGGTGGGGTGTAAACGATACACCTGTTTCCTACTCGGCGCTCTACCGCAGGTTCACCCCGACCTTGCCGAAGAAGGCATTGCTCTCCAGCGCGCGATAGGCGTCGGCCAGGCGGTCTAGGTCGAAGACCGTGTCGATCACCGGGCGGATGCCGTGGCTGACGATGAACCGGGTCATGGCCTCGTGCCCGTCGCGGTCGCCCACGGCGATGGGGACGATCCGGCTGTCGGTCCGGGTCCAGGTGAAGTCCGAGCCCAGCATGCCGATGGCCGAAAGCTGGCCGTCCTCGGTAAGCAGCGAGAGGTTGTCGTCCGCCTGCACCACGCCGACCGTATCGATGACGTTGGCCACGCGGTTCCCGCCCAGGTCCTGGCGGACCACCTCGGCCCAGTCCGGCCGGGTGCGATAGTTCACCGCGATGTCCGCGCCCAGCGCCCTGGCGCGGTTGAGCTTGGCGTCGGAGGACGAGGTGATCGCCACGTGCGCGCCCATGGCCTTGGCGAATTGCAGCGCGGCGATGGAGACGCCGCCGGTCCCGTGGGCGAGGACCCAGTCGCCGGGCCGGGTCGGGCGGAAGCGGGTGAGGGCGGACCAGGCGGTCAGCCCCGCGCAGGCCAGCGTCGCGCCGTCGAAGTCGCCCATCTCGTCGGGCAGGTGGACCAGGCTGTGGTCGGGAAAGACGGCATATTGCCGCGCCACGCCGTCGACCGAGCCGCCCAGCATGTCGAACGATTCCTGCGGGCCGTTGATCCAGCCCAGGGTGAAGGTGGGCATCACCCGTTCGCCGACCTTCACGCGCTCCACCCCGGCGCCGACCGCTTCGACCACGCCGGAGGCGCAGGACAAGGGAATCAGGTCGGGCGCCTTGGCGATGCCGGGGATCAGCCCCTTGGCCATGATGAGGTCGCGGAAGTTGAGCGTCGCCGCGGTCAGCCGCACCAGCGCCTCGCCGGGGCCGGGGCTGGGCAC
>CAZFPW010000218.1:0-2189 GCA_964520765.1 uncultured Novosphingobium sp. | reverse complement strand
GGAAAGATGGTTATTCATATCGGGAGATATAACCAAAAAGGTCCGTGTAGGAAATGGGGCGAGGCAGCGGATCGGTCCTGACAGCCGCGCGGCCGCGCCCATTTGCCTGAAACGGCCCATGCAGATGACTGCGCCCCGTCGCCCCGTTGCGCTGCCGTCGCCGGACTGAAAAGATAGGCTCACGACAAGTCCATCAGAGGGGAGCCGGGAAAAGATGAATGCCATCGCGCCGCCGAAAGCGGAAGCTGCCGAAGATCCGGTGATCATCGGCACCGAGGCCTATCTTTCCCCGGACTATGCGCGGGCCGAGCGCGACCGGCTGTGGCGCAAGGTCTGGCAGGTCGCCTGCCGGGTCGAGGAGATTCCCAATGTCGGGGACTACGTCACCTACGACGTGCTCGACGATTCGATCATCGTCACCCGCCTGGCGGAGGACCGGATCGTGGCCCATCACAACGCCTGCCAGCATCGCGGGCGGCGGCTGGTGGAGGGCTGCGGCAACGCCAAGAAGTTCGTCTGTCCGTTCCACGGCTGGACCTGGAACCTCGACGGCAGCAACTTCGGCATCGTCCGCAAGGAAGGCTATTGCGACAAGCTCGATCCCGCCGACGTGCGCCTGCCGCCGGTCAAGGCCGAGACCTGGGGCGGCTATGTGTTCATCAACATGGACCCGGAGAGCGAGAGCCTCGACGAGTTCCTGGGGGACGTGAAGGCCTACCTCGGCCCGTTCGAGCTGCAGAACATGCGCTATCGCTGGCGGCAGTGGCTGACCTTCCCGTGCAACTGGAAGGTCGCGATCGAGGCCTTCAACGAGGGCTATCACGTCGTCGGCACTCACCCGCAGCTTACCCGCTATTCGCCCAAGCCGACCTGGAGCAGGGCGCTCGGCCTGCACGGCAACTTCGGCTCGGCGGCGGGCGAGGGCGTGGGCGGGGCCAGCTCGGGCGCGGCGGGCGCGGCCGACATGCGCGTGGGCCTGGCCGTCTCGCTCAACCAGATCTGGGAAGAGGTGAACGCCACCACCACCCAGACGATGGTCGACGTCGCCAACCGCCTGGTCGACGAGCTGCCCGAGGGCTCCTCGCCGCAGGAGGTGCAGATGCACCTGATGCGCCGGACGGTGGAGGAGGACGCGAAGCGCGGCGTCACCTGGCCGCAGATCGATCCCGCGCTGTTCGCCGCCTCGGGCAACGACTTCCACATCTTCCCCAATACGGTCATCATCCACGGGCCGACCTTCGCCCTGTGCTATCGCGCCCGGCCCAACGGCTACGATCCCGATAGCTGCATTTTCGAGGTCTATACGCTGGAACGCTTCCCCGAGGGGCAGGAGCCCAGGCCGGAGAACGTCCACAAGCCCGACATCGACGAGGCGAGCTGGCGCAAGGTGCTGTGCCAGGACTTCTCCAACATGGGCGACGTCCAGAAGGGCATGAAGTCGGCCGGCTTCAAGGGCGCGCGCCCGCATCCGGTGGAGGAGCAGACGATCATCAACTTCCACCGCAGCCTCGCGAAATACATGGGCTCCGGCGAGCCGGTAACGACGGAATGAGCGGCACTCTTTCGCTGGTCCACGGCCTCCCGCTGGAGGAGCAGCCGGGCATCGGCGCGCTGACCATCGGCGGCTACCTGCGCGAGCTGGCCGAGCGCCACGGCCCGCGCGAGGCGCTGGTGATCGGCCTCGGCGCGGAGCGGATCGCCTGGACCTACGACGATCTGCTGGCGCGGTCGCTGGACGTCGCGCGGTCGCTGATCGCCTGTGGGGTGGGCCGCAACGGGCGGGTCGGCATCCTGATGACCAACCGGCTGGAATTCCTCTCCAGCCTGTTCGGCGCGGCGCTCGCCGGCGCGGTGCCGGTGCCGCTCAGCACCTTCTCGACCCCGGCCGAGCTGGACTATCTGGTCAAGGCCTCGCAGGCCTCGGTCCTGCTGTTCGAGCGCCAGGTGCTCAAGAAGGACTTCGCCGCCATGCTGGCCGAGCTGGAGCCGGCGATCGCCACGGCCCGGCCCGGCGGGCTGGCCTCGGCGCGGTTCCCCTATCTCCAGCGGCTCGTCGCGCTGGACGGCGCGGCGGATGGGGCGATCGAGAGCTGGGAGGGCTTCCTCGCCCACGGGACGGGCGTTCCCGATGCGGTCGTTTTCGCCCGCGCCGACAGCGTCCACCCGTCCGACATCGGCGGCATCTTCTT
>CAZFPW010000217.1:0-4746 GCA_964520765.1 uncultured Novosphingobium sp. | reverse complement strand
TGATGGTCTCGATCGAGATGCGCCACCAGCCCTTCGTGCTGTGGATCAAGGACCTGTCCGCGCCCGATCCGCTGCACATCCTGAACCTGTTCGGCCTGCTGCCCTTCACCCCGCCGAGCTTCCTGGCCATCGGCCTGCTCGCGGTGCTGCTGGGCATCACCATGTGGCTCCAGTTCAAGCTGAACCCGGCGCCGGTCGATCCGGTCCAGCAGCAGGTCTTCTCGATCATGCCCTGGCTGATGATGTTCGTCATGGCCCCCTTCGCGGCCGGGCTGCTGATCTACTGGATCACGTCGAACATCCTGACGATCGCCCAGCAGAAGTACCTCTACAGCCGCCACCCGCAGCTCAAGGCCCAGGCCGAAAAGGAGGCCACGGACGCCAAACGCACGGCGGCGAAAGCGAAGTGAGCGGATCGCAGTGATGTCCTGCCCCGGCCCGATCCTCCCCCATCGGGGGAGGGGGACCGTCCCGGACTTGATCCGGGATGGTGGAAGGGGAGCCCTGGCCGCTGCCCTGTCATGCAGCCGCGCCCCCTCCGTCAGGCGCTGGCGCGCCTGCCACCTCCCCCGGAAGGGGAGGATTTCCGCATGACCGCGACGCCTGACGACCTCACCGAACGGGCCCGCCGTCTCTTCGCCGGGCCGATCGCGTTCCTCAAGAGCGCCCCGGCGCTCAAGTTCCTGCCTGATCCCGACGTGCCGGAGATCGCCTTCGCCGGACGCTCGAACGTCGGCAAGTCCTCGCTGATCAACGCCGTGACCGGGCGCAAGGCCCTGGCCCGCGCCTCGGTCACGCCGGGGCGCACGCAGGAGCTGAACTTCTTCGACGTGGGCGATCCGCTGGTGTTCCGCCTGGTCGACATGCCGGGCTACGGCTTCGCCAAGGCGCCGGTGAAGGTCGTCGAGCAATGGCGCCGCCTGGTGCGCGACTTCCTGCGCGGGCGCCACGTGCTCAAGCGCACCCTGCTGCTGATCGACGCGCGCCACGGGATCAAGCCGGTCGACGCCGAGATGATGAAGATGCTCGACGAGGCCGCCGTCGGCTATCGCGTGATCCTGACCAAGGCCGACAAGATCAAGGCGAGCGAGCTGGCCGAGGTCCTGGCGCGGACCCAGGCCGATGCGCGCAAGCACGTCGCGGCCCATCCCGAGGTCCTGGTGACCTCCGCCGAGAAGGGCATGGGCATCGCGGAGCTGCGCGCCGCCGTGCTGGGCGACGTGGAGGCCTGAGGCGTCCTCCCGGGCTCGATCCGGGACCGCTGGCCTCATCGACGCGAGCCATCGCCCAGCCGACCGCGATCCCGGATCAAGTCCGGGACGACGAACTGTTCATCCTCGACTTCGCTTGCCTGAATCCCTAGCCTCCGCCCCCATGAAGCTGATCATCGGCAACAAGAACTATTCGTCCTGGTCGCTGCGGGGCTGGCTGGCGGCCAAGCAATCCGGCCTGCATTTCGAGGAAATCCAGGTCCCGCTGTTCGGCGACGACTGGGAGGCCCGGAAGAAGACCCGCGAGGAGATCGCCCCGTCGTCCGGCAAGGTGCCCGTGCTGTGGGACGGCGACGCCGTGGTGTGGGACAGCGTGGCGATCCTCGAATACCTGGCCGACAAGGTCGGGCGGGACCGCTTCTGGCCCAAGGCGGACGATGCCCGGGCCATGGCCCGCTCGATGGTCGCGGAAATGCATTCGAGCTACATGGCGCTGCGCCGCGAATGCCCGATGAACATCCGTCGCCGGGTGGAAGACGCGGAGATCAGCGCCGATGCGCGGGCCGACATCGTCCGCATCCTCACCCTCTGGGCCGAGGCTCGCGCCCGCTTCGGCCGGGGCGGCCCGTTCCTGTTCGGCACCTTCTGCGCCGCCGACATCATCTATGCCCCGGTGGTCAGCCGGTTCATGACCTATGGCGTGCCGGTGCCGGGCTTCGCCGTCGCCTACATGCAGGCGGTGTGGGAGCACGAATGGTTGCAGGACTGGGTCGAGGCGGCCGAGCACGAGGATTGGGTGATCGAGCAATACGAAGCCCCCGCCGGGGCGTGACGCCCCGCCGCTTGTGCCCCCTGGAGATAGTCCATATGCGATGGCGCAGATGACCACGCAAACGCCCCAGGCCGCCGCCACGCCCGATCCCGTCGCCCTGGCCGAGGCGCTGATCGCTTGCCCGAGCGTGACGCCGGCCGCAGGCCTGGTGTTCGACTGCCTGGAGGCGCAGCTCGCGCCGCTCGGCTTCGCGGTCCATCGCTTCACCGCCGGAGAGAAGCCCGACGGCCCGGTCGAGAACCTCTTCGCCGTGCGCCGGGGGCCGCAGGGCAGCCGCCATTTCGCCTATGCCGGGCACCTCGACGTGGTGCCGCCGGGCGAGGGCTGGACCAGCGCACCCTTCGCGCCGGAGCGGCGTCCCAGCCCTGGCGGCGACCTGCTCTATGGCCGGGGCGCGGTCGACATGAAGGGCTCGATCGCGGCGATGGTCGCCGCCCTGGCCGAGGTTCCGGCCGAGGCGGGCACGATCAGCCTCATCATCACCGGCGACGAGGAAGGCGCGGCGACCAACGGCACCCTGGCCCTGATCGACTACATGCGACAGGCCGGCGAAGCCCCCGACCTGTGCCTGGTGGGGGAGCCGACCTCGGTCAACCGGCTCGGCGACATGGTGAAGATCGGCCGGCGCGGCTCGGTCAACATGTGGCTGGAGGTCGCAGGGCAGCAGGGCCACGTCGCCTATCCGCACCTGGCCGACAATCCCGCGCCGCGCCTGGTCGCGCTGCTGGCCGAGCTTGACGCCCTGGTGCTCGACGAGGGGACGGAGTGGTTCCAGCCCTCCAACCTGGAGATCACCCAGATTGGCATCGACAACCCGGCGACCAACGTGATCCCGGCCAAGGCCGAGGCGCGCATCTCGATCCGCTTCAACAACCTCCACACCGGCGAGGGCCTGGCGCAGCGGATCGCCGAGATCGCCGCGCGCCACGGCGCGACCTCTCGCGCGGTGGTCTCCGGCGAGGCCTTCCTGACCCAGCCGGGCGCCTTCTCCGCCCTGGTGGCCGAGGCGATCCGCGCCGAGACGGGCATCGAGCCCGAAATCTCCACCACCGGTGGCACTTCGGACGCGCGGTTCCTCAAGGACCTGTGCCCGGTGATCGAGTTCGGCCTGTCCAACGCGACCATGCACAAGCGGGACGAGGCGGTGGCGATCGCGGACCTTCCCGTGCTGGCGCGCATCTACCGGCGGATCGCGGAAAGTGCGCTCAGGGGCTGATGCGACCACGGACGACATCTGGCAGGGAGGGAGCATGACCGAGGTTGAAACCGCCCGCGAGTCCGGCCATCGACGCCTCCAGTGGCAAATCCTCGCGGGCTTCCTGCTCGGCCTGGCCGGGGGCCTGATCGTCTATGCGGCCGCGCCCGACGCGCCGCTGGTCCAGACCTTCATCGCCTATGTCACCACCCCGCTGTCGCAGGTGTTCCTGCGGCTGCTGTTCATGCTGGTCCTGCCGCTGCTGTTCTCCGCCCTCGTCGTCGGCATCGCCGAGATGGGCGAGATCCGGGCGCTGAAATCGGTCGGGATCAAGACGCTGATCTATACGGTCGCGGTCTCCAGCATCGCCGTCGCGGTCAGCCTGGTCACGGTCAACCTGCTGCGTCCCGGCGGCGGGGTCGATCCGGTGGCGGCGCGGGCGATGATCGGCCAGGCGAGCGCCGGGGCCGCCTCGATCATCGAGAAGTCGGGCAGCGCCAAGACCGGGGTCGATGCGCTGGTCGGGATCATTCCGTCCAACTTCATCACCGCGATGAGCGAGAACGACATCCTGGCGGTGATGTTCTTCGCGCTGTTCTTCGGGATTGGCCTGCTGCTGGTCCAGAGCCCCCGGACCGCGACGCTGAAGGACGGGATCGAAGGCGTGTTCGAGGTCTCGATGCGATTGATCGGCCTCGTCATCCGCCTCGCCCCGATCGCGATCTTCTGCTTCATGTTCAACCTGGCCGCGCAGTTCGGCTGGGACCTGATCTTCCGCCTCGCCGCCTATGTCGGCGTGGTCCTGCTGGCGCTGGCGATCCAGATGTTCGGCGTCTTCCCGGCCCTGCTCGCCCTCTTCGCGCGCAAGAGCCCCGTCGCCTTCTTCCGCGAGACGCAGGAGGCCAGCGTCATGGCCTTCGCCACGGCATCGTCCAACGCGACCCTGCCCACGGCCCTGCGCGTGGCGGAAAACCGGCTCAAGCTGCCGCCGCGCATCGCCCGCTTCGTCCTGACCATCGGGGCGACGGCGAACCAGAACGGCACCGCCATGTTCGAAGGGGTGACGGTGCTGTTCCTCGCCCAGTTCTTCGGCGTGGACCTCAGCCTTACCCAGCAGCTCTTCGTGATGGCGGTCTGCATCCTCGCCGGGATCGGCACGGCGGGCGTGCCGGCGGGGTCGCTGCCGGTGATTGCCCTGATCTTGGGCAGCGTCGGCGTGCCGCCCGAGGGGATGGGCCTGATCCTGGGCGTCGACCGCTTCCTCGACATGTGCCGCACGACGCTGAACGTGATCGGCGACCTCGTCGCCGCGACGGTGATCTCGGCCCAGACGAAAGAGGCGGTCTAGGTATTTTGCTCCACTTACGTGGAAGCGGCACCGGCCCAGCCGCGCTGAATCAGGCCCTAACGCCGCTCCAGTTCGATCGGCACGAACTTGCCCAGGCCGCAGCCAGCGCCGCGGCTGAGGCCGCCGGCGGTCTCCAGCACGTAGATCACGTCGACGCTGC
>CAZFPW010000216.1:2622-4772 GCA_964520765.1 uncultured Novosphingobium sp. | reverse complement strand
CCTCCAGCGGCTCGGGCGCGGACTGGCGCGGGGAAAGCTCGTGGTTGAGCGCCTGGGCGTCGGTCGGCGGCGCGGCGCGGGCCTGGCCCTTGCGCGACAGCAGCGGGCTGGAGAGCAGCACCTCGGGCGGCGGCGGCGGAAAGTGCGGCGCATCCTCCAGCGGGAAGGCCTCGAAGCCCATCTGCGCCGCCATCATCGCCTCGATGTCGGCATCGACCGGCGGCATGTCGAAGCGAACCGTGCTGCGCGAGATCAGCGCGCCGGAGAGGCCGGGCAGCGCACCGTCGTCGTCAGGCCCAGGTTCGGCCTCGTCCGCCTCCGGCGCGGCGGGCAGCGCGCCCAGCCGGGTCTCCAGCTGGCTCAGGATCTCGGAGAGGACGGCGTCGGGCTCGGGCAGGCGGCCGGGGCCCCATTCGCCGCAGGCCATCGCGCCCTCGTCGGGCTCCATCACCGTGACCCCGCTCGCCCGCAGGGTGGCGACGTTGCGCACGGTCGCCGCGTGGCCCCACATCCGCACGTTCATCGCCGGCACGGCCAGCACCGGCTTGTCGGTGGCGAGCAGCAGCGTGGTGGCGAGGTCGTCGGCGATGCCCGCCGCCATCCTGGCCATCAGGTCCGCCGTCGCCGGGCAGACCACCACGAGGTCGGCCTGGCGCGACAGCTGGATATGGCCCATCTCGACCTCGTTCCTGAGGTCCCACAGCGTGGTGTGGACGGGGTTCTCGCTCAGCGCGGCGAGCGACATGGCGGTGACGAAATGCGCGCCGCCCTCGGTCAGCACGCAGGTCACCTCGAAGCCGCCCCGGCGCATCAGCCGGACCAGCTCGCACGCCTTGTAGGCGGCGATGCCGCCGCCGACGATCAGCAGGATTCTGGGCCCGTTCATGGTTGCAGCTTGTGCAACAGCGAAGGGTCAGGCGCAATTACTTTGCGGGTGCGAAGGCCGAGGACGCCAACGACCGCACCGCGCGCGGGGCGAAGGCCAGGCCCATGAACATGGCCGGCGCGATCATCGCCCCCCAATAGAAATTGTCGGGCCGCCCGGCGATCCCGAAGGCGAGGCCGTAGCCCAGGAACAGGAAGGTCGCGAAGACCCCGGCCGGAGAGCGCCAGCCGGCCCAGCCCGCCATCATCAGCACCACCGCCGGCCCGGCCAGCCAGTGCGGCAGGAAGCGTAGATTGCTCGACAGGACGACCGTGGACAGCCAGCCCGAGAGCCCGCGCAGGGCGAGCCACGAACTCGATGGCTGGTCGCCGGGCAGGACCTGCGCGGCGACGATGTCGAGATGGACCTTGAGCGCGACGAGGAACAGCGCGGCGAGCAGGCTCCAGGCCGCGCCTTCCCTCCAGTCGCGCCGCCAGAAGGCCATGGCGGCCATCAGCAGGACGAAGGGCAGGGCATGCTCGCGGATGGCGAGGGCCAGCGCGGCGACGAGCAGCGAGGGCAGCCAGGATCCTCCCCTTCCGGGGGAGGTGGCAGCGCCCTTCGACAGGCTCAGGATAAACCGGGCCAGTCGGCCCGGCGCTGACGGAGGGGGCGCGGCTACAGGATCACGTTTCGCCTGGGGCGCCTCCTCCACCACCGCTTCGCGGCGGTCCCCCTCCCCCGGTGGGGGAGGATTCCGACGGACGCGATGCAGTCCGAAGGCCAGGGCCAGCAGCATCCCCGCCCACAGCTCGTGCAGCACGAAGTAATAGCGGTTGAGCCCCAGCGAGGCGCCCATGAACAGCAGGGCGAGCACCAGGGGCTTGTGCACCTCGCCGCCCGGCTCGTCGCCCAGCCGCCGCCACCAGGCGAGCAGGACGGCGATCATCAGTAGGACGGCGCAGGCGATCTGCCCCGGCACGCCGAGCCAGGCGTCGAGATAGGCCAGCGTCGGCAGGCGCACGGCGAAGCCCGGCGTGACCGGATAGTGCGCGGCGCGATGCTCGGCGGCGATGAAGTCGTAATAGTGCTCCCCGCCCCGGATGCGCTCGATCACCCGGTCGTAGAGCGCCAGGTCTTCGTCGCGCGGGCGTTCGGGCAGGTTCGTCTCGGCGCCGGTGACGTTGTCGACGAAGCCCTTGGTCGGGATCGTCCGGTCGCCCGCGTCGATCGGCACCAGCGCCGCGGCGATCAGCAGCAGCACCAGGGCGAGCAGCGCCAGCCG
>CAZFPW010000216.1:0-2522 GCA_964520765.1 uncultured Novosphingobium sp. | reverse complement strand
ACCCCTGCATCGCCGACCATACCACCGCGCCCCCTGCGAAAGCCGCGGCAATATAGGCCAGCCAATGGTTACTTTCGGGTTTACGCGCCCACATCAGCTCGATCTCGGGCAGCGGCGGGGCGTCGGGCGCGCCGCCCTTGGCCGGGAAGCGGTCCTCGATCCGGCGGATCAGGTCGGGCAGGCGCAGCAGGGTGCCCGCGTCCTCGCGCAGGCGGTCCGCGATGGCCGCCTCGGGGCCAAGCTCGTCGCGCATCCAGCCGCGCACGAAGGGGCCGGAAACGTCCCACATGTTGATGGCGGGGTCGAGCTGCGTCGCCAGCCCCTCGACCATCACCATGGTCTTCTGGAGCAGCAGCAGGTGGGGCTGGGTCTCCATGTCGAAGTCGCGAGTGATCGCGAACAGGCCGTCGAGCATCTGGCCCACCGAAAGCTCGCTTACCGGCTTGCCCCGCATCGGCTCGCCCACGGCGCGCAGCGCGGTCGCGAATTCCTCGACCGAGTGATAGCTCGGCACGTATTGCGCCTCGAAATGGATCTCCGCGACGCGGCGGTAGTTGCCGGTGGTCAGGCCATAGAGGATCTCGGCCAGCCAGGACCGCGCCCGGCGGTCGATCCGGCCCATGATCCCGAAGTCGATCGCCGCGATCGTCCCGTCCGGCTCCACGAACAGGTTCCCCTGGTGCATGTCGGCGTGGAAGAACCCGGCGTCGATCGCCTGGGTCAGGAAGACCAGCACCAGCCGCCGGGCGATGTCGGGCAGGTCGTGGCCGGCGGCCTTGAGCGCGTCGATCTCCCCGATCTTGATGCCGTCGATCCATTCCAGGGTCATCACCCGGCCGGTCGTGCGGTCCCAGTCGATCGCCGGCACGCAATAGCCGTGCTGGGCCTTGACCGCGTCGGCCAGCTCGGAGGCGGAGGCGGCCTCTCGCCTGAGGTCCAGCTCGCGCACGGTCCAGCGCTTGAAGTTGGCGATGACCAGGCGGGGGCGCAGGCGCCTTGCCTCGCCGCCCAGGCCTTCGAGATGGGCGGCGGCCCATTCGTAGGTCTCGATGTCGCGCGCCAGCCGCTCGCGCACGCCGGGGCGCAGCACCTTGACCGCGACCTGGCGGCCCTCGGGCGTCACGGCGCGGTGGACCTGCGCGACCGAGGCCGAGCCGATCGGCTCGGGATCGACCGAGGCGAACAGGCTGTCGAGCGGGCGGCCGAAGCTTGCCTCGATCTCGCGGCGGATCGCGGCGAAGGGGACGGGGGGGACCTTGTCCTGCAAGGTCATCAGGTTGCGCGCGGCCTCCTCGCCCACGATGTCGGGGCGGGTGGCCAGCGCCTGGCCCAGCTTGATCGCCGCCGGGCCGATCTCCTGGAAGGCGCCGGCATAGTCCGGGATTTTCGGCTGGAAGGTGCCGAGCCGCGCGATCCGGCACAGCCGGCGCACCGGGGGCGGGGTGTTGATCCCTTCCTCGATGATCCTCAGCGCGCCGTGGCGGGCGAGGACCCGCCCCCAGCGCAGCAGGCGGACGATATGGGTGACGGGGCGGGTCATGCGTCTGTCCAGCCTGACGGCTGGATGCGGCACCGGCCCGCTCCCCCGGCCCGGCCACCCATAGTGTATCCTGACGGGTGGCCGGGCCGGGGGAGCGGGCCGGTGCCGTGCGAGGAGCCGGCTTGCCGGCTCCGGTCAACGCACTCCAGCATCAAACCTTCCACCCCGAATGGATCGCGACCAGGCCGCCCATGATCGGCTCCACCTTAGTCCGCACGAAGCCGGCCTGGCGGATCATCTGCTCGAACTCCGGCATCGGCGGGAACCGGCGGATCGATTCGATCAGGTAGCGATAGGAATCGGCGTCCCCGGCGATGGCCTGGCCGACCTTCGGCACGATCTTGTGCGAATAGAAGTCGTAGACGTCCTTGAAGCCCGGCCACTGGGTGGTCGAGAATTCCAGGCAGAAGAACCGCCCGCCGAACTTGAGCACCCGATGCGCCTCGGCCAGGGCCTTGTCGATGTGGGTGACGTTGCGGATGCCGAAGGCGATCGTATAGGCGTCGAAGAAGCGGTCGGGGAACGAAAGCTCCTCGGCGTTCTGGCGCGACCAGACCAGGCTGTCGATGCCCCGGTCCATCGCCCGCTCGATGCCCACGTCGAGCATGTCCTGGTTGATGTCGGAAACGGTCACGCTGGCCCCGCTCGCGGCCAGGCGGAAGGCGATGTCGCCGGTGCCGCCCGCCATGTCGAGGATCTGCTCGCCCGCGCGCGGCTTCACCCGGCGGACGAAGCGGTCCTTCCACAGGCGATGCATGCCGCCCGACATGGCGTCGTTCATCACGTCGTACTTCTTGGCCACGCTGGAGAACACCGCGCCGACGCGGTCCGTCTTCTCCTCGGGGGAGACCTCTTCGTAGCCGAAGGAAACCTGTTCGCTCATGCCCCGCGCCTTAGGAGAGTTTCGGCATGGCGGAAAGGCTGTTAGCAGGATCACCATGCCCGAGCTTCCCGAAGTCGAAACCACGGTCCGCGGCCTGTC
>CAZFPW010000215.1:0-4793 GCA_964520765.1 uncultured Novosphingobium sp. | reverse complement strand
CCAGTCAGCGACCTGCTGGGCCACCTGGTTCGCGGCCTGGTTCAGCGCAGGGCCGACGAACTCGGCCTTGGGCTGGACGCCCGGCACCACCGCCTCGAAGCGTCGCGTGGTGATCGCGCCGCCCTTGGCCTCGCGGATCGCGTCGTAGCGCACGATCACGGCCTGCCGGCGCGCGTCGTAGCCCATGTCGAGCAGGCGCCCGGCCAGGCGGCCGCTGCCGCCGGCCTCGACCTGGTTATCCTCGACCACCAGGCGCCCGCTCTTGGCGCGGATCGTTTCGGCCAGGAGGCCCCGGAACAGGCGCGCCGGACGTTCGACCCACTGGGCGTTCTGGAGATAGGCGACGTTCGCCTCGTCGATCTGCACGGGGATGCGCTGCACCGCCAGCCGGCGGTCGGTCTCCGGCTCCGCGATGACGAGCGCGTCGTTGAGGCTGCCGCTGACGGCAGTGCCCGCCGGGGCCGAACTGGCCGAGGTCAGGCTCACCAGCGTCGGCGGCGGCTTGCCCCCGCCCAGGTTCACGCAGCCGGCCAGGGCGGCAAGCGGGGCGACCAGAAGCCAGGTCCGTGCAATCATGGTTTGTACTCCGGCAGCTTCGGGCCGCCGAGCAGAGAGCCCGCGCCTTCGTCGTCGATCTTCTCGGTCACGCTGCGCAGCGCCCGGGTCGCGGCGCGCAGGTCGCGCAGGGTCGCCTCGGCGGCGGGCAGCGTGGTGTCGGAAAGCTGGCGGGCGGCGGGCCGCGCGTCGCTCAGCGTGCCCTTCAGCTCGTCGACCGCGCCCTGGGCGGACTTCAGCGTCTTGCGCAGCTCGGCGGCGAGCGACTGCCCGTCCTCGCCCAACAGCTTATCGGCCGAATTGCCGACCTTCTCGAAGGTCTCCAGCGTGGTCGTGGCCTGCCGCAGGGTGACCTGCAATTCCGCCATGGTTCGCTCGACCTGGGGCGAGGCATTGGCGAGGTTGCCGGTCAGCCGGTCTGTATTGGTCAGGATGGAGCTGATCGAGGCCTGGTTCTCGTCCGAGAGCAGCATGGTCAGACGCTCGGTCAAGGTGGTCAGCCGTTCCAGCAGCAGCGGCGCATTGTTGAGCAGCGCGCCCAGGCCCCCGGCCTTGGTCGGGATCACCGGGACGCCGTTCGGCCCCGGCTCCTTGATCGGCGGCGCGCCGCGCACCCCGCCGTTGAGCTGGATGTTGGAGACGCCGGTGAAGCTGCCCTGGATCGTCGCGGTCGTGCCCTGGAGGATGGGGATCTTCTCATCGACCGAGACCCGGACCCGCACGAAGCTGGGGTCCTTGGGCCACAGCTCGATGTCCTTGATCTGCCCGGCCGGCACGCCGGCGTAGGATACGCCGGTTCCCTTGGCGAGGCCGTCGACCGACTGCTTGAAGAAGATGTCGTACTCGTTCTGGCTGCCCTCTCCGAAGCGGGCGAGCCAGACGATGAAGGCGGCCAGGAAGGCCAGCAGGATGAGCGTGACCGCCCCGACCCAGACGTGATTGGCCCGTGTTTCCATGGTGGTGCTCTATGCCCCCTGCGCTTTCGGCTTGTCCACGGCCTTATCCAGCCGCGAGGTCAGCGCCGCCCGCCCCCGCGGGCCGTTGAAGTATTCCTGAATCCACGGATGATCCAAGTCGAGGAGTTCCTGAATGGTTCCCACGGCGATCACCTTCCTGTCGGCCAGCACGGCGACGCGGTCGCAGATCTCGTGCAGCGTATCGAGGTCGTGGGTGATGAGGAACACGGTGAGCCCCAGGGTTTCCTGCAGTTCCTTGGTCAGCCGGTCGAAGGCCGCCGCGCCGATGGGATCGAGCCCGGCGGTCGGCTCGTCGAGGAACAGCAGCGTCGGGTCCAGCGCCAGGGCGCGGGCCAGGCCGGCGCGCTTGCGCATGCCGCCCGAAAGCTCCGCCGGGTACTTGGCCGCGGCTTCGGGCGGGAGGCCCGACAGCATGATCTTGTAGCGCGCGATCTGGTGCAGCAGCTCGTCCTCAAGCTCGGGATAGAACTGGCGCAGCGGCACCTCGACGTTCTCCGCCACGGTCAGGGTGGAGAACAGCGCGCCGCCCTGGAACAGCACGCCCCATTGCGAGCGGATGTCGATGTCGTCGTCGTCGCGGGCGTCGGTGATCCGCTCGCCCAGCACCTCGATCGTGCCCTCGTCGGGAATCTGGAGGCCGATGATCGAGCGCATCAGCACAGACTTGCCGGTGCCGGAGCCGCCGACCACGCCAAGGATCTCGCCCTGGTTGACGGTCAGGCTCAGGTTCTCGTGGATCACCTGGTCGCCGAAGGAATTGCGCAGGCCCTCGACGACGATGGGATGCTCGCCGGAAAAGCGCGGCGGCAGCTTCGCGCGCGGGTCCTCAGCCGTGTCGGCGGCCAGGACCTCCGGGGTCTCGTCCGGGCTCATCCCCAGTTCACCTTGGTGAAGAACACCGCGAAGAAGGCGTCGAGCACGATCACCATGAAGATCGCCTGGACCACGGCCATGGTCGTGCGCAGGCCCACCTCTTCCGAGCTGCCCTGGACCTGCATCCCCTGGTAGCAGCCGCAGATCGCGACGATCAGGCCGAAGACCGGGGCCTTGATGAGGCCGACCCACAGGTCATGGATAGGCACAACTTCCTTGATCCGCCGCAGGAAGGTGAAGACCGGGATGTCGAGCTGGAACTGCGAGATCACCGCCCCGCCGACGATCGCCACGATCGAGGCGAAGAAGCCCAGCAGGGTCATCATGAACATCGCCGCGAGCACGCGGGGCACCACCAGCGCCTCCATCGGGGAGACGCCGATCGTGCGCATCGCGTCGATCTCCTCGGTCAGCTTCATCGTGCCGATCTCGGCCGCGAAGGCGGAGCCGGAGCGGCCCGCGACCATGATCGCGGTCATCAGGATGCCCAACTCGCGCATGGCGATGCGCCCGGTCAGGTTGACCGTGAGCATCTCCGCGCCGAACTGCTTGAGCTGGACCGCGCCCTGCTGGGCGATGACGATGCCGACCAGGAAGCTCATCAGCCCGATGATCCCGAGGCCGGAGATGCCGACCAGCTCGAACTGGCGGACCAGGGCCTTGCCCCGGAACCGCTGCGGATGGCGGATCACCGAGCCGAAGGCCAGGATGAGCAGGCCGAGGAAGCCCAGCATGTCGATGACGCCGCGCCACCAGCCGACGACCAGCTTGCCCACGCCGAGCGGCACGCGTTCCAGCAGCGGCGGGCGCTCCGGGTGGATGGCGCCCTCGTCGCTGGACTTGCTGACGGCCTCGATCAGGCGACGCGCCTCGGCGCTGGCGCCGGTGATCTCGGCCCCCGTATCGCGCGACAATCGCCAGGTGAGCCAGGCGCCGACCGTGTCGATCGCGGGGACCTGCGACAGGTCGACGCGCGCCAGTGGCTCCTCGAGCGTGCGGAGGCGCCGCTCGATCAATCCGATGGTCGACACCAGCAAGGGCCCCTTGAAGGCAAGGGTCGCTGCACCGTTCGCATCAGCCTCGGTGGAGAAGTCGGCCCACTCACGCATGGCGCCGGTCATGCGGGAAAAACGCTTGGTCGACAAGGGCATGAGCGGAACAGGCGGAATCCTTGGGTTGCGCTGGCAAATAGGGGCTGGCAAAGCGCCGGCCCATGACTTCTGAGACTTCCGGCGACACTTCGCATACAACGCTCGACAAGACATTCGATCCCGCCGCGATCGAGACCAAGTGGTACGCCCATTGGGAAGAGCACGGCCTGTTCCGCCCCGAACGGCCGGAGGCGACGCCCTTCACCATCGTCAATCCGCCGCCGAACGTCACCGGATCGCTGCACATCGGCCACGCGCTCGACAACACGCTGCAGGACATCGTCATCCGCCATGAGCGGCTGCGCGGCAAAGACGCGCTGTGGGTGGTCGGCACCGACCACGCCGGCATCGCGACGCAGATGGTGGTCGAGCGCCAGCTCGAGGCGAAACAGGACAAGCGCGCCAACTACACGCGCGAGCAGTTCGTCGACAAGGTGTGGGAATGGAAGGCCGAGAGCGGCGGCACGATCACCCGCCAGCTCCGCCGCCTGGGCTGCTCGATGGACTGGAGCCGCGAGCAGTTCACCATGGACCCGCACTTCACCCGCGCCGTGGTGAAGGTCTTCGTCGACCTCTACAACCAGGGCCTGATCTACCGCGACAAGCGGCTGGTGAACTGGGACCCCAAGCTCAAGACCGCGATCTCCGACCTTGAGGTGGAGACGCGCGAGATCAAGGGCGGGTTCTGGCACTTCAAGTACCCGCTGGCCGATGGGGTGAAGCTCGATAGCGGCGCGGACCACATCGTCGTCGCCACGACCCGGCCGGAAACGATGCTGGCCGACATGGCCGTGGCGGTGAACGCGGAAGACCCGCGCTACAAGTCCGTTATCGGCAAGGACATCCTCCAGCCGCTGACCGGCCGCCGGTTCAAGATCGTCGCGGACGAGCACGCCGATCCCGAACTAGGCTCGGGTGCGGTGAAGATCACGCCGGGGCATGACTTCAACGACTTCGAAGTGGGCAAAAGAGCGGGCATCAAGCCTGTGGAAATGCTCAATATGTTCAACGCCGAGGCCAAGGTCGTGCAGACCCAGGACGGGCTGGTCCCGGCCGAGTTCCTCGGCCTCGACCGCTTCGACGCGCGGGCCTTGGTGGTCGAGCGGATGAAGCAGGCCGGCTTCCTCGTCCCCCATGTCGACAAGGATGGGAACGAGCACGACGCCGAGCCGCGCACCATTCAGACCCCCTTCGGGGACCGCGGCGGCGTGGTGATCGAGCCCTGGCTGACCGACCA
>CAZFPW010000214.1:0-4837 GCA_964520765.1 uncultured Novosphingobium sp. | reverse complement strand
AGGTGCTGCCGGAAAGCGCCTCGGCGGCCGAGGTGCTGAAATACTGGCTCGACACGGCGCGGAGCATCGACGCGAAGCGCGGGGTGCACTGGCCCCAGGTCGATCCGGCCCATGTCGCGGCGAGCGGCACCTCGTGGCAGATCTTCCCGAACTTCCAGATCGGCCACGCAGTCAACAACATGCTCTGCTATCACGCGCGGCCCTATGGGACGGACCCGGACAAGTGCTATTTCGAGGTCGCGGTCTACGAGATCTATCCGGCCGGCGAGGCCCCCGAGACCGAGTGGACCTATGCCGCGCCGGAGGATTTCCCCCACGTCCTCAAGCAGGACTTCTCGAACATGGCCGCCGTGCAGCAGGGCATGAAGATGGGCGGCTATCGCGGCAACGTGCCCAATCCCAAGGCCGAGGGCGCGGTGGTCAGCCTGCACCGCAACCTCGCTCGCTACATGGGCACCGGCGCGCCGCGGCCGATTTGACGGCGATCAACGCGGGCGGGCGGCCCTTTGCGATAGGCGGGCGGCAAAGAGTTCAAGAGGAATTGCGATGACCGTCTGCCAGCCCAGCGACTGCCCGCCCGCCGAAGCGATCGACATCCCCGCGCTGCACGCCAAGTACCTTCGCGAGCGGGACCGGCGGATCAGCAAGAAGCACAACGACCAGTACATCCCGGCCAGCGGCAAGTGGAAGGACATCTACGAGGTCGATCCCTATACCCCCGTCGCCCCACGCGATCCCATCACCGGCGAGACCGACGTGGTGATCCTGGGCGCCGGCTATTGCGGGATGATGGTCGCCCACCAGCTCAAGCAGGCGGGCATCACCGACTTCTACAACATCGACCACGGCGGCAACTTCGGCGGCACCTGGTACTGGAACCGCTACCCCGGCATCCAGTGCGACAACGACAGCCTGGTCTACATGCCGCTGCTCGAAGAGACGGGCTACATGCCGTCGAAGAAGTTCGCGGACGGCTATGAGATCTACGATCATTGCCAGATCATCGCCGATACCTTCGGCCTTCGGCAGAATGCGCTGTTCCATACCCTGATCGAGACGCTGGTCTGGAACGGGGACGAGAACCGCTGGCATGTCGGCACCAATCGCGGCGACGACATCAAGGCGCGCTTCGTGGTGCTCGCCATGGGGCCGCTCAACAAGCCCAAGCTGCCCGGCATCCCCGGCATCAACGAGTTCAAGGGCAAGGTCTTCCACACCGCCCGCTGGGACTACGACTACACCGGCGGCGAATGGCGCAACCCGGCGCTGACCAAGCTGGCCGACAAGAAGGTCGCGATCATCGGCACCGGGGCGACCGCGATCCAGGTCGTGCCCTATCTCGCCAAGTACGCGGCGCAGACCTATGTGGTCCAGCGCACCCCTTCGACCATCGATGAGCGCAACAATCGGCCGATCGACGCCGAATGGTACAAGAGTCAGAAGCCCGGCTGGCAGCAGGAGCGCATCCGCAACTTCCACCATGCCGCGATGGAGCGCCTCGCGCCCGGCGAGGCCGACCTGGTCCAGGACATCTGGACCGAGATCAGCCGCAACGTCTCGGCCGAGCTGGAGGCCGAGGGCTGGCCCGACATCACGCCCGAGGACTACGCCGCCCGCCGCGAGGTGATGGACTACCGCGTGATGGAGCGCCTGCGCGCCCGCTGCGACGTGGTGACGGACCCGGCCGTGGCCGAGGCGCTCAAGCCCTATTACCGCTACCTGTGCAAGCGGCCGGCCTCCAACGACGACTTCTATCCGGCCTTCAACCAGCCCAACGTCACGCTGATCGACGTGGCCGAGACGCAGGGGCTGGAGCGCCTGACCGAGAACGGCTTCGTCCACGACGGCGTGGAGTACGAGATCGACTGCCTGATCCTCGCCTCGGGCTACGAGGTCACCAACGATCTGCCCCGCCGCTGGGGGATCAAGCGGATCGAGGGCGTCGATGGCCTGTCGATCTACGACTACTGGAAGGACGGCTACCGGACCTTCCAGGGCATGACGGCGCACAACTTTCCGAACATGTTCTTCACCGGCTTCACCCAGGCCGCGGCGAACGCCAGCAATTCCAAGACCTTCGTCGATCAGGGCTTCCACATCGGCTATATCGCCAGCGAGGCGCTGAAGCGCGGCGCGGTGCGGATCGAGCCCGACGCCGCGGCGCAGGAGGCCTATATCACGCACCTGCGGTCCATCGCGGTCGACAACTCGACCTACGTCAACGAATGCACGCCCTCCTACTTCAACAACGAGGGCGACCAGACCAAGAAGCGCTCCATCTTCGGCGAGCCATGGGGCGAGGGCTATTACGCCTTCGAGGACATGCTCGCGAAGTGGCGCGCAGCCGGCGATCTCAAGGGCCTGAACCTGACCTTCGACAAGGTCGCCGAGCCGGCGGAGTAAGCGCGATGAACGAGGTGACCCCGATCGTTTCCGACGACCTGTCCGAACCCCTGATCTATCCGGCCGAGGCCTTCGTCAGCCGCGAATATGCCGAGGCCGAGCCCGAGCGGCTGTGGTCCAAGGTGTGGCAGCAGGCCGGCCGGGTCGAGGAGCTGCCCGAGGTCGGCAACTACATCACCTACAACATCTGCCATGATTCGATCCTGATCGTGCGCGATACGCCGACTTCGCTGAAGGCCTTCCACAACGTCTGCCCGCATCGCGGTCGGCGGCTGGTGGGCAACAACACCGGCGGCGGTCCGAAGACCGTGGCGCAGGACCAGGGCGCGCACAGCGCGCGCGGCAAGAGCCTCAAGTTCGGCTGCAACTACCACGCCTGGACCTTCGGCATGGACGGCGCGGCGACCTACATTCCCGACCGGGAAGATTGGCAGGGCGCCCTGAACGCG
The DNA here is from genome assembly GCA_964520765.1 of uncultured Novosphingobium sp. Lineage (GTDB taxonomy): Bacteria > Pseudomonadota > Alphaproteobacteria > Sphingomonadales > Sphingomonadaceae > Novosphingobium. Next base: position 1,985 of record CAZFPW010000214.1, on the reverse strand, counting down.
GGCTGCACCAGCCTGACGCCCGTGCAGGTCGATACCTGGGGCGGGTGGATCTGGATCAACATGGACCTCGAAGCCGGTCCCTTGCGCGAATATCTGGAGCCGGTCGCCTCGCTGATCGACCCTTTCGAGTTCGACAAGATGCGCTACCGCTTCCGCTACTGGGGCATCTTCGACTGCAACTGGAAGGTCGCGCTCGAAGCCTTCCTTGAGCCCTATCATGTCCAGGGCACGCACCCGCAGCTCATCAAGTACGGCGATTTCTATTCGTTCTCGAAGGCGTTCGGTCTGCACGGCCAGACCGGGTTCGATTCGAAGACCCATCGCGACGAGCAGACCACTGCCGAAACCAGCGTCCACCGCGCCGCGGGCGACGGCGACCCGCGGCACACGATCGCGCAGATGCAGCTCGAATATTGGGAGACCATCGGCGCCAGCACGACCGAGACCCTGGTCCGCACCGCCCAGCGCCTGCCCGAGGAATTGCCCGAGGGCACCCCCGCGGCCGAAGTGCACCGCCACTGGCTCGAGACCGCCAAGGCCGAGGACGCCGCCCGCGGGGTGATCTGGCCGGAGATCAGCAGCGCCCAGATGGCGGCCGCCGGCCTGGCGCTGTCGATCTTCCCCAACGTCAACTTCATTCCGGGTCCGACCTTCGCGCTGGCCTATCGGGTCCGCCCCTGGGGCACCGATCCCGACAAGTGCCTGTTCGAGGCCGTCGCGCTCGACCGCTTCCCCGAAGGCGAGGAGCCGGAAACGGAATGGACCTATGTCGAGCAGGACCTCGACAAGTGGCCCTATGTCATCAGCCAGGACATCTCGAACATGGTCGAGGTCCAGCGCGGCTACAAGTCGCAGGGGTTCAAGGGCTGCCTGCCCAACCCCTGGCAGGAGCGCAAGGTGACCAACCTGCATCGCGGCCTGGCGAAGTACATGGGCACCGGCGCGCCCAGGCCGCTGGGCTAGGTCGAGAAGGCTCTAATTGCGCCAGATCAAAGCGGGACTGCGGTGCGGTCCATAGGCTCTCTGCAACCTTAGATTGGAGAGCGATCCGATGAACGTCCTGACCAAGAGCCGCCTGCGCGCCGAGCCGATCAAGCCCAAGATCGGCAGCCGGATTCTCAATACGAAGGAAGAGCTGCTTTCCGGCGAACTTTCGGCCGAGATCAACGAGCTGCTCGAGCAGCGCGGCGTATTGGTATTCAAGAAACTCGGCCTGACCGAGGAAGAGCAGATCAAGTTCACCAACCAGCTCGGGGGGAACGCGACGGAGATCGGCGTCGATGGCGGCGCGATCTTTTCCATTTCGCTCGACAAGGGTGAACATCACAAGTCGGTGATCGAATACCTGAAGGGTTCGCTGTTCTGGCACATCGACGGGACCATGAATCCGGTCCCGGTGCGCGGCTCGATCCTGACCAGCAAGGTTCTCCCCACCTGGGGCGGCAATACCGAATTCGCCAATTGCTACGCGGCCTACGACGATCTGCCGCAGGAGACGAAGGACAAGATCGACGATCTGCGAGTCGTCCATGCCATGTGGGTATCGCAGCTCTACCACACGCCCGAACCGACGATCGAACAGCTCGATGACTGGATGTCGAAGGGAACGCAGGAACTGCCGCTGGTCTGGCACCACAGTACCGGCCGCAAGTCGCTGGTCCTCGGCAATACGGCGCGTAACGTGGTCGGGAAGGACATGGAGGAAAGCACCCGCATCCTCCACGGCCTGCGCGAGTTCGCGACCAGCGAGCCCTATCACTACGCCCATGAGTGGGAAGTCGGCGACTCGGTGATGTGGGACAACACCGGCACGCTGCACCGCGCCATGCCCTACGATCCGGACTGCGGCCGCCTGCTCAAGCGGACGATCCTGCTGGGCCACGAGTCCTTCAACTGATCGCCAGTTCCGCCCATCAGATTCCAAGAGGAGCCGAAACATGGCCGAAATGGATGCCGCGGACCTGCGACAGGCCGCCAACCCCCTG
>CAZFPW010000213.1:2484-4851 GCA_964520765.1 uncultured Novosphingobium sp. | reverse complement strand
GGCAAGATGGTCGATGGCATGACCCGGCGCGGCTATGACAAGGCGTTCGCGCAGAGCTGCTTCAACCAGATCAAGGGCTTCGGTTCCTACGGTTTCCCGGAAAGCCATGCGATCAGCTTCGCATCGCTGGTCTATTGCTCGGCCTGGCTCAAGTGCTTCTACCCCACCGCCTTCGCCGCCGCGTTGCTCAATTCCCAGCCGATGGGGTTCTATGGACCCGCGCAGATCGTCCGCGACGCGGTGGAGCATGGCGTGATCGTGCGGGGCATCGACATCAATGCGAGCGACTGGGACAACGGATTGGAACTGCTCGCCCGGCCCGATCCGGCGGGCGGCGATGGCTGGACGCCGGTCAACCCGCGCTGGGGCGACATCGTGCCCCTGAACCGCAAGGACGGCGCCTTCGCGCTCCGCCTCGGCTTGCGGCAGATCGACGGCTTTCAGGAGGCATGGGGCCGGGCCATCGCTCGGGAGCGCGGGGAGGGGGGAGCTTTCGCCAGCCTTGAGGAAGTCGCGCGCCGGGTGCGGGTGAAGCCGGCGGACGAAGGCGAGACGGCGGCGGATGATCCCGGCCATCCCTTGCCCGCCCGCGCGCTCGATCTCCTGGCCGATGCGGATGCCTGCCGCTCGCTCGGCCAGGGGCGGCGCGAGGTTGCCTGGGAGGTGCGGCGCATGCCGCGCGGCGAGCTGCCGCTCTTCGCCGCCGCCAGGGCGCGCGAACTGGGCGAGGAAGCCGACGCGCGGCTTCCCGCCATGCCGCTGTCCGAGGAGGTCGCCGTCGATTACCAGACCGTCCGGCTATCGCTGAAGCAGCATCCGATGACCTTCCTGCGCCCGGTCTTCCGCGCCGAGGGCGTGCTTTCCAGCAAGGGGATTGGCCGGATCGCCAACGGTGCGCGGGCCAAGGTGGCCGGCGTGGTGCTGGTCCGCCAGCGGCCGGGCAAGGGCAATGCGATCTTCGCCACGCTCGAGGACGAGACCGGGATCGTCAACATCCTGCTCTGGGCGCGGATGTTCGAGCGCTATCGCCTGCCGCTCATGGCCGCGCGGCTGATGGAGGTCCACGGCGTGGTGCAACGGACGCAGGAAGGCCCGGTCGACGTCATGCACCTGATGGCCGATCGCATCATCGACCGCACGCATGAGCTTGATCGCCTGTCGGAGGACCGGCAGCTCCAGCTCGCGGACACGGCGCGGCGCGCCGACGTGAGTCACCATCGCCCCCGCCACCCGCGCGACGTCCGCATCCTGCCCAAGTCGCGCGATTTCCATTGAAGGCAGCGAGGTCAGTCTGGCGGCATCCGCAACTCGCTCAGCATCCTCCGCACCAGCTTCACCACGGCCGCCGCGCCCGGCGAGCGCGTCCGCCCGGCTCGCGTGATGATGCAGATCTCGCTCTCGGTCAGGGCCAGGTCGTTCACCGTGAGCTTCGCCATGCGGCCGTCGCGCAATTCGTCCCGGACGAAGGCGGTGGACGAGATGAGGATGCAATCGGTCGCCAGCACCGTATCGCGCAGGACGTGGAGATTGTCGCAGATGAACGCGCCGGCCAGGGCTTCCGTCCCCGCCGACAGGCGGATCGGGCGGGCCATCGGATAGGCTTCGAGGTCGCGGACCGACAGGTGCGGCCGGCCCACCAGCGGATGGCCGCCACGCACCACGACGCCCAGGTCGGTCACGCCGACCGCCTCGCTGACCACGCCGGGCGCATCGCGGACCAGCCAGCGGTTGCCGATGATCATCTCGATCGTCCCGTTGAACAGCTCGGCCAGCAATTCCTCGGCCTGCTTGACCACCGCTACGATCTGGAGGTTCGGCTTGGAACGCAGCAGCTCCTGGCTGAGTCGCGGCAGGATCAGGCTTTCCATCAAGGGACCAAGGCCGAAGGACACGCTGCCCGCCAGGCCCTGGCCGTGCCGCAGCAGGTTCCGCTCGAACTCGTCGGCGGCGCGCAGCAGGCCGCGCGCCTGCTCGATCGCGAAGACGCCGGCGGGCGTCGCGACCACGCCGTTGCGCCCCCGGTCGAACAGGCGGACTCCATAGCGCGCCTCGAAGGCCGCGACGCTGCGGCTGAGGGCGGGCTGCGTGATGTGCTGCTCCTCCGCCGCGCGGGAGAAGCTGCCGTTGTCCGCGACGGCAACCAGGTGCCGGAGCCGGGTGAGGTCCATGACCTATGCCTCGATCACATGATATGATGATTTGATATGCATTAGACGGCATGGATGATGCCCGATACCCCTGTTCGCAGGCGAGGCCGCCGAGGGGCGCGGCCGACAGGGAAAAGGTCCACGACCATGCGCAGGCCGCTTTCGACTCTCCTTCTTCTGGCGACTTCGCTCACGGCCGCTCCCGCGCTGGCCCAGCAGG
>CAZFPW010000213.1:0-2384 GCA_964520765.1 uncultured Novosphingobium sp. | reverse complement strand
ACCTATCACCTCAGCGCCGATCTTGCCGATCAGGCCATCGCCATGATCGAGGGCCGGTCGACGCGCGATCCGCAGCGGCCGTTCTTCCTCTACTGGGCGACCGGGGCCGCCCACGCGCCGCACCATGCGCCGCAGGAATGGCTGGACCGCTATCGCGGCAAGTTCGACATGGGCTGGGACAAGGCGCGCGAGGCCGCGCTCAAGACCGCCATCGCGCAGGGCCTGGTGCCCAAGGGCACGGCGCTGCCCCCACGGCCCGAAGGCATGCCCGCCTGGGCCAGCCTGAGCCCGGACCAGAAGCGGCTCTATGCCCGCCAGATGGAAGCCTTCGCGGCATCCCTGTCCCATGCCGACGCGCAGTTCGGCCGGATTCTCGACGCGCTGGAGGCGGGCGGCCAGCTCGACGATACGATGGTCATCGTTACTTCTGACAACGGCGCCAGCGCCGAGGGCGGGCCCGATGGCCTCTATAACGAGGCCGAGGTGGTCAGCCGCGTCGCGCCGAGCGTGGCGGACAACCTGACCATGTACGACCAATGGGGCGGCCCGCGCACCTATCCGCACTACAGCTATGGCTGGGCGGTCGCTGGCGATACGCCCTATCGCTATTACAAGCAGACCACCCACGAAGGCGGGACGCGCGTGCCGCTGGTCATCGCCTGGCCCCGGGGGATCGCCGCGCGGGGAGAGGTGCGCAACCAGTTCGTCCACGTCAGCGACATTGCCCCGACGATCCTCGACGCGGCCGGCGTGCCCCTCGCGCAGACCGTCAACAATGTGCCGCAGGTGCCGATGGAGGGGCAGAGCGTGAAGGCCTCGTTCGCCGCCTCGGGCAACCCGCGCGACGGCCGCGCCCAATATGTCGAGCTTTATGGCAACAAGGGCCTGTGGCACGAAGGCTGGTCGATCGTCACGACCCATCGCACCCGGACGTGGGACTGGGAGACGGCCAAGACCTTCGATGAGCCGTGGGAGCTTTACGATCTCGTCACCGATCCCGGCCAGACCAGGGACCTAGCGGCGAAGCATCCCGACCGCGTCGCGCGGATGAGCCGGCTGTTCGACGAGCAGGCGCGGCAATACGGCGTGCTTCCCATCCACAACCTCAGCGATACGATGGGCGAATCCATCGCGCGCATGAACGCCGATTTCGCGCGGCGGGGCGGCAAGTGGCGCTATCCTGGGCCGGTCGCGCAGATCGCGACGGCGATCGCGCCGCCCGTCGCCTCACGCAGCTTCACGATGACGGCGAAGCTCGACCTGCCCGTGCGCGGCGTGACCGGCCCGATCTTCTCGCAAGGCGGGCAGATGGGCGGCATCGGTTTCTACCTGAAGGAGGGCAAGCCCACCTTCATCGTCACCGCGCTGAAGGGCGAAACGGCCGAGGTTTCCGCCAGCGAGGCGCTGGGGCCGGGCGCGACGCGGATCGAACTGGACGTGACGCGCGCTCCAGCGGGCGAGGCGACCGACTTCCAGATCGCGATCAAGGCTAACGGGCGCGAGCTGGTCCGCCGAAACCTACGCTTCCCGCTGCCCGGCTATTTCGGATTGTCCGAGGTCTTCGGCGTCGGCACCGACGATGGCTCGCCCGTGCTGGCGGGCTATGCGGCGGGGCATCCGATTCCCGCCGGGCTCAGCGACGTGGAGTTCACCTTCGGAGAGGGGGCGTCCGTGGGCCATTGACGGCCCGCGGTTCCCGTTCTTCCGGGACGCGACATTGCCGGCGGAGCTTGCTACCCAGCCGCGACAACAGAATCGCAGCCGGCGCGCCGCCCCATCGGGCGACGGCTGGCCAGGGGAACCAAGCGCATGGCCATTCCGGACGACATCTTCACCGAACCCGATCCAATCGACGCGGATACCTTGGCCAATCTGGGCCCCTTGCGCCGCCTCGCCGGCGTCTGGGAGGGGCATCGGGGCGTCGATCTCAACCCGAAGGCGGACGGGCCGGAGCAGAAGAGCTATTACGAGCGCATCGAGATGCAGCCGATCGACCCGCAGACGAACGGGCCGCAGCTCTTCTACGGCCTGCGCTATCACGTCCACATCAACACGCCGGACGAGGACATCACCTTCCACGATCAGGTCGGCTACTGGCTGTGGGAGCCGGCGACCGGCCTGATCCTGCAAACCCTGTCCATCCCGCGCGGGCAGGTCGCCATCGCCGCCGGCCATGCCGCGCCCGACGCGACCAAGCTCGTCCTAGCGGCGGAACGCGGGCAGACCGACTACGGCATCTGTTCCACGACCTTCCTCGAAGAGGCCTTCCGCACCGATTCCTACCGCATCGAGGTCGATTTCCACGACGACGGCTCATGGAGCTATGTCTCCGACACGAGCCTGCTGGTGAAGGGCCGGGACGAGCCGTTCCTGCACCGGGACCA
>CAZFPW010000212.1:0-4871 GCA_964520765.1 uncultured Novosphingobium sp. | reverse complement strand
AAGGCCTGGGCCGAGCGCGCGGGCAAGGCGCTGGAGAAGAAGGGCGCGAGCCTCGTCCCCGTCACGCGCAACCCGATCGACGCGATCTGGGCGGATCGGCCGCAGCCCTCGCTCGCCCCGGCCCTGGTCCACGACCTGACCCACGCCGGCGTCTCCAGCGAGGAGAAGCGCAGCGCGGTCGCCCAGTGGCTCGGCGAAAAGGGCCTCGACGCCGCGGTGATCGCCGCGCTCGATTCGATCGCCTGGCTGCTCAACATCCGCGGCACGGACGTGGAGCGCACGCCGGTCGCCCTATCCTTCGTCCTGGCCCATGCCGACGGCACGGCCGACCTGTTCATCGCGCCGGAGAAGGTCACGCCGGAGTTGCGCGCCCATCTCGGCAACGCGGTGCGGATCGCGGACGACGGCGCCTTCGTCCCCGCCCTGCAGGCCCTCGCCGGCAGGAAAGTCGCGGTCGATCCCGACAGCGCGGTCCAGGCGGTGTTCGGCCTACTGGGCGAGGCCGGGGCCGAGGTGGTCGAGGAACGCGACCCCTGCGTCCTCCCCAAGGCGACCAAGAACCCGGTCGAGCAGGCCGGCCACCGCGCCGCCCAGGCCCGCGACGGCGCGGCGCTGACGCGGTTCCTCCACTGGCTCTCGGTCGAAGGGCCCACGGGCGAGGTCACCGAGATCGCCGCCGCCGACCGCCTCCACCAGCTCCGCCGCGAGGCGGGCGACCTGCGCGACCTCTCGTTCGACACGATCTCCGGCAGCGGCCCCAACGGGGCCATCGTCCACTATCGGGTCAGCGAAGAGACCAACCGCACCCTGCCGCCGGGCAGCGTCTACCTGGTCGATTCGGGCGGGCAGTATCCCGACGGCACCACCGACGTCACCCGCACGGTCTGGATCGGCCCCGACGCCCCCCCGGCCGAAGTGAAGGACCGCTTCACCCGCGTCCTCAAGGGCCACATCGCCCTGGCCCGCGCGACCTTCCCGAAGGGCACGGCGGGCCACCAGCTCGACGCCCTCGCCCGCTTTTCCCTGTGGCAGGCGGGCCTCGACTATGCCCACGGCACCGGCCACGGCGTCGGCAGCTTCCTCTCGGTCCACGAAGGCCCGCAGCGGATCGGCAAAGCGGCGGGAGGCCCCAATGGCGGTATAGGGGGCGGCACGGGCCAGGAGCTGCTGCCCGGCATGATCCTGTCCAACGAGCCGGGCTACTACAAGGCCGGCGAATACGGCATCCGCATCGAGAACCTCCAGCTCGTCGAGCCGCGCGCGATCCCCGGGGCCGAGGGCGACTACCTCGGCTTCGAGACGCTGACCTTCGCCCCGATCGAGCGCGCCCTGGTCGAGCCCGCCCTGCTCGACGCGGAGGAGCGCGCCTGGTGGAACGCCTATCACGCCCGCGTCCGCGCGGTGATCGGGCCGCAACTGGAAGGCGCGGCGCGGACCTGGCTCGATGCGCAATGCGCTCCGCTCTAGCCCTGCGACAAATGGCGACAAAATACCCCCTCCTCGGCATACTCCCGCGACAGGCGCGGCGTAGAACCGGTATCGGAAGCCGCGCGGTCATGGTTCCCCTTCCCCCTCCCTCCCCGCCGTGCGGCTTCCTTCCCGTCCCTTCGGAGACCTTGACGATCGGCGCGGAAGCGATGAGCGCAAGAGTGGACCGCGCATGACCGAAACCGTACCGATCAAGCTGCTCCTCGTCGACGACGAGGCGGCTCTCCGGGAGCCTCTGGCGGAATATCTCACCCGCCAGGGGTTTTCCGTCAGCCAGGCCGCCAGCGCCGCCGACGCCCGCGTGCATCTGCGCGACGAGACGCCCGACCTCGCCCTGCTCGACATCATGATGCCCGGCGAGGACGGCCTCTCGCTCTGCCGCCACCTGACCGAGGCGCGGGCCATCCCCACCATCTTCCTCACCGCCAAGGGCGAGGCGACCGACCGCATCGTCGGGCTGGAGATCGGCGCCGACGACTATGTGGTGAAGCCGTTCGAGCCGCGCGAGCTGGTCGCCCGCATCCGCTCCGTCCTGCGCCGCGCCGCGCGCGGCCCGGCCGAGAAGCAGGAGAACGAGGACTACCTGTTCGACGACTGGCGGCTCGACCCCCTCAAGCGCCGCCTGATCGACCCCGAAGGGGCGGTCGTGCCGATCTCCTCGGCCGAGTTCCGCCTGCTGATGGCCTTCCTGGAGCATCCGCGCCAGGTACTCGACCGCGACCGGCTGCTCGACATGGTCCAGGGCCGCGAGGCCCACCTGTTCGACCGCGCGGTGGACAACCAGGTCAGCCGCCTGCGCCGCAAGATCGAGGTCGACAGCCGCAACCCGCAACTGATCCAGACGGTCTGGGGCGGCGGCTACATGCTGGCCGCCGACGTGCGCCGCGTCGCGGGTGAAGACGCTTGATCCGACGCGCGCTGAGCCGCCTCTGGCCGAGCAGCCTGCAAGGCCAGGTCCTGCTGACGATCGGCCTGGCGCTGTTCCTGGCCCAGGGCCTCAACGCCATCCTGGTCTATCGCGCCCAGCTCGAACGCCGCGAGATGGCGCTGATCCATGCCGCCGCCTTCCGCCTGCTGATCGGGACGCGGGGCGAGAACGCGATCATGCCCACCCCCCGGCAGCGCCGGATCATCGAGGGCAGCGGCGGGTTCCGGCTGGAGCCCGGCGTCCCGGCCCCGGCCCGCCTGAACGAGCCGCGCGATGCCCGCGCCGAGCGCGAGCTGCGCCGCGTCCTGGCCGAGCAGAACATCCTGACCGACAACGTCATGGTGGTCCATCGCAGCGTCGGCCGGGAACGCCCCACGCTGGAACGCCTGGCGGTGCGCCCGGACAGGGCGAGCGCCCTGGCCGACGACCGGAAGGTCCTCGTCGCCGCGATCCACCGGCCGGGCGAGAGCGGCTGGCTGGTCGCCCGCGTCCTCCTGCCGCAGGGCGAGCGCGAGTTCATCCTGTCGCTGATCGGGCAGACGCTGTTCACCTACCTGATCCTGGTCGGGGCGATCGCGCTGATCCTGCGGCGGATCACCCGCCCGCTCGCGGCGCTGACCGGCCGGCTCGACCGTTTCGCCGCGACCCGCAACCTCGACGGCCAGCTCGAACCCGAAGGGCCGGACGACGTGCGCCAGCTCATCGTCGCGCACAATGCGATGGAAGGCCGCATCGCCGGCCTCCTGGCCGAGAAGGACGTGATGCTGGGCGCGATCGGCCACGACCTCAAGACCCCGCTCGCCGCCCTGCGGGTGCGGATCGAATCGGTCGAGGACGAGGCCGAGCGGGCCAAGATGGCCGCGACCATCGAGGACATCGTCCGCTCGCTCGACGACATCCTCTCGCTCGCCCGCGTCGGCCGCTCCAACGACTCCAGGGAGCCGACCGAGCTTTCCGCCCTGGTCGCCTCGATCGTCGAGGATTACGAGGACATGGGCGAGGACGTGGTGCTGGGCGACACCCAGCGGATCGTCGTCCCGCTACGCTCCCCCGCCCTGAGCCGCGCGGTGCGCAACCTGATCGGCAACGCCCTGCGCTATGGCAAGCAGGCGCGGGTCAGCCTGGCGCGGCAGGGCGATGCCGCCGTGATCCGCATCGACGACGACGGTCCCGGCATTCCCCCGGACCGCATCGCCGCCATGTTCGAGCCGTTCAAGCGGGGCGAGCCTTCGCGCAATTCCGAAACGGGCGGCGCGGGCCTCGGCCTCACCCTCGCCCGCGCCATCGCGGAGCAGCACGGCGGCAGCCTGACCATCGCCAACCGCATTTCCGGCGGCAAGGTCCAGGGCTTGACGGCGACGCTGGAACTGCCGCTGGGTTGAAACCACCCCACGTCCGTTCATCCTGAGGAGGCCCCGAAGCCGCAGGCTGAGGCGCTGGCTCGAAGGACAGGCGGCGCGATGGTGGTTCGAGACGGCACCTCAGCCTGCGGCTTCGGAGCCTCCTCACCACGAACGGATGCTTCGCAAATTGAATCACCGCTAGCCCGTTCGTCCCGAGCCCTTCGACAAGCTCAGGATAAACTTTGGCCTTAGGGCCAAAGTCGAGGGACCAAGGGGCCATCCGATCTGAAGTGAACCATCCGTTTCCTCATCGTCACCCTGAACTCGTTTCAGGGTCCATGGCGCAAAGCTCTGCCGTTTTCCGCGATCGTCGCGCTATCGGCAGAGGGGGCACCATGGATGCTGAAACAAGTTCAGCATGACGGGTGAGCTTCGATCACGGTCGGACGGGCTGTAGACCGAACGGGGGTGGCGAGATCTACCGCAACAATCCCCCCAGCAACCCGCGCGCGAACCGCCCCAGCGCCGCGCCGCCGAAGGCCGTGCCCAGCGCGCCTGCCGCCGCGCTCGCGGCCGAGGCGCCGATATTCGCGCTCGACTTCTTGCCCGACAGGCTGCGCGCAACCATCGTTCCGGCCGAAGCCGCCGCCGCGCCCAGCGCGGCCTTGGTAGCCTTCTCCCACATCGAGGGGCTCTTGCGCGGCTGGGCGCGCTGGGCATCGACGCCCTGTTCCTTCACCACCTGGGCGGCAGCGGCCGCATCGGCGGCCTTCTGCGCCAGGATCTCGGCGGCGGACTCGCGGTTGACCACCGTGTCGTACTTGCCGCCGAAGGGGCTGATCGACTGGATGATTGCCCGTTCCTTCGGGCTGACCGGCCCCAGGCGCGAGCGCGGCGGGGCGACCAGGGTGCGCTGCACCACGGTCGGCGCGCCATCGTCGTCCAGGGTGGAGACCAGCGCCTCGCCCACCTTCAGCTCGGTGATGACCGTGGCGACGTCCAGCTCCTTGTTGATGCGGAAGGTCTCGGCCGCCGCCCGAATCGCCCGCTGATCACGCGGGGTGAAGGCACGCAGCGCGTGCTGGACCCGGTTGCCGGCCAGCTCGGCAACC
>CAZFPW010000211.1:0-4962 GCA_964520765.1 uncultured Novosphingobium sp. | reverse complement strand
GGGGCTTGAGGCAGTCGATCGCGCGTGGCCTTCGACAAGCTCAGGCTGAGCGGGGTCGGTGAAAACCAGGGACAGTGGGGATCGCCGCCCGATCCCCCGTGTGCGGACAGCAAAATCGGCAAAAGAAAACCCTCGTCCCGGGGGCAATGGGACGAGGGTTCCTTTGTGCGTTCGTCACGCTTGTCAGTCCGGCCGCTCGGGAGGCGCGGGCAACAGGGGGGAAACCCGCCTCCAGCCGTTCTGACACCCTCTATGTAGGAGGTCTGTGCTTTCTGCCAAGTGAACGGGACACAAAGAATCCAGAATTCCGTCGCTGCCCAGGCACAGGGGACGCCAGCCCGTTTTCCCTCATCGACGAGGCGAAACGCGGGGGTCGTTGTACCTGAACATGTTGGACGCCACGGGAATGCCGTATTGGTGATTCGACAGGCGCACCGTGGTGCGCTTGTTCTGCGAATCGAGCGCCACCCAGGAACTCAGCTCAAGCCCGCCGGGGGCGGAAGCCTTGCGCACGAAGATCAGGGTGATGACCCCATATTCCGGATGGGCGCGGTCGCGCACCTCCACACTGATGACATTGGGATCGTTGGTCGCTTGCAAGCGGCCATAACGCGATACGTCCCGATTCGGATCGAGCAGGACGCCAAGCGGGCTGTTGCGGATCGGCCAGCGCTGGACCTGCTTCACCTCGTAGTCGATCAGCGTCAGTGCCGAGCCGTCGGAAACGATCAGCAGCGGCACTCCGCGCTCGTACTGAAAGCGAATCTTGCCCGGCCGTTGGAGCGTCAGCACCCCGCGCACGCCGCGCCCGTCACGGTCGGTCTGGACGAAGTCGGCGCGCATCGTGGAGATGCCGCGCAGCGCGGCCACCGCCTGGGTCAGCCCCGCGGGGGTATTGGCCTGGGCCTGCGCCGAGGCCACGGGCGCGAGGGCGGCCGGCGCGGAAACGACAAGCGCCGCGATTGCCGCGGCGCCTGAAAACTTACGAAAGGTATCGATCAATCGGGTCATGCCAGTCCTCTTGCAGTCCCGGCTTGAACCCCCCGTGAACCCTGAGGTTCCTTACTTGATCTTGGCTTCCTTGAACTCGACATGCTTGCGCACGACCGGATCGTACTTGCGGAAGGTCATCTTCTCGGTCGTGTTGCGCGGGTTCTTCTTGGTGACATAGAAGAAGCCGGTGTCGGCGGTGGAAACCAGCCGGATCTTGACGGTTGCGGGCTTGGCCATGGCCTAGTTCCTAATCTGAAAATCGGTTCCGGACGACCTGCGGCCGCCTCGCGAAGGCGCGCCATTGCGGGAGAGTCCGCCGGAAGTCAAGGTCCAGCGGCGCCGAAACGCAAAAGGCCGGCAGCAAGCCGCCGGCCTTTCCCATGCGCCTGCCGGATCAGTTCGACTTCGGCGGGCTCATCTTGTCGGCCTGATCCTCCATCGCGTCGGCCTTCGCCTCGCCCGCGTCGCGAACGGCGTCGGCCTTGGCATCCAGCGATGCCTCGGCCGCCGGGGCGGCCGTCTGGTCGGCCTGGTTCTCGATCGCGTCGGCCGCCGCGTCGGAGGCTTCGCGGACCGACTGGGCCTGATCCTCGGCCGCGTTCTCCTGCTTGCTGTCGCAGGCGGCAAGGCCGAGGCCCAGCGCGAGAACCGGGGCGAGCATGGCGCCCTTGGTGAAGGTATTCATGGAGATGTTCCCCTTTGCTTGGTGGTCACATAACGCAATAAGGGACGGCGCGAGTGGAGCACCGTCCCTGCTTCGAGTTTCCGGGTCGCTTAGCGGACCGCGCCGCGGCGGATGAGGTTGACGATCGCCAGCAGGACGACCGCGCCGAGGAACGACACCAGCAGCGACGAACCGCTGAAGTCGCCGTTCATGATGTTGCCGCCGCCGATCAGCGGATTGAGGATGAAGCCGGCGAGCAGGGCGCCGACGATGCCGACGATGACGTTGAGCAGGATGCCCTGCTGCGCGTCGGTACGCATCACGATGCTGGCGAGCCAGCCGAGAATGCCACCGATGATGATGAGGATAATCAGGCCCATGACGATATTCCTTGTGCTGTTCGCACTAGGAAAATCGCCAAGGCCGGACTTGGTTCCGTCCCGCCGGAGGATCGGCTGGACGCTTCCCCCTCTCAGGGGATCGTCAGCAGCGCTATGGTGAGGATTCCCGCCGCGATCCGATACCAGGCGAAGGGCGCGAAGCCCGCGCGGCTGACATAGGCGACGAAGGCCTTGATCACCACCAGGGCGACGATGAAGGCGACGACGAAGCCCACCGCGATCTCGTCCCAGCCGACCGGGCCGAGGCCCGAGGCCAGCGCGGTGCGGTTGTCCCACAGCTCCAGCGTGGTCGCGCCGAGCATGGTCGGCACGGCCAGGAAGAAGCTGAACTCGGCGGCGGTGCGGCGCTCGATGCCCATCGCCAGCGCGCCCATGATCGTCGCGCCCGAGCGGCTGACGCCGGGGATCATCGAAACGCACTGCACCAGGCCCACGCCCAGGGCCTGGCGCGCGGGAAGCTGGGCGACGCCGCTCGGCGCGCCGGGCTTGGCCCAGCGCTCGATCATCAGGATCGCCACGCCGCCGACCAGCAGCGCCCAGCCGACCACCAGCGGACTGCCGAGCAGGATGTCGATATAATCCTTGAGCGCCAGGCCCAACACGGCCGAGGGCAGGAAGCCGAGCAGGATGTTGCGCACGAAACGCAGGCTCATCGGCTCGAACCGCAGCAGGCCCCAGCCCACCGCCCAGAAGGTGCGCCAGTATTGCACGATCACCGCCAGGATCGCGCCCAGCTGGATGACGACGTTGAAGACCTTCCACTGGTCCGCCGAATAGCCGAAGATCTCCGAGGCCAGGATCAGGTGGCCGGTCGAGGAGACCGGAAGGAACTCGGTCAGGCCCTCGACGATGCCGAGCAGGACGGCGGTAAGCATCAGATCCATGCGGGAATTCGTCCTTAAACCTCGGCGGCGAACTTCGCCTCGTCGAACTGCAGGGCGGCGAGGCGGGCGTAGAGGCCGCCGGCGCGGACGAGTTCGTCATGGCGGCCTTGCTCGACGATCCGGCCCCCGTCCATCACCACGATCCTGTCCGCGGCACGGACCGTCGCAAGACGGTGGGCGATGACCAGCGTGGTGCGGGTCTGCATCAGCCGGTCGAGCGCGTCCTGGACCAGGCGCTCGCTCTCCGCGTCGAGGGCGCTGGTGGCCTCGTCCAGCAGCAGGATCGGCGCGTCGCGCAGCAGGGCGCGGGCGATGGCGATGCGCTGGCGCTGCCCGCCCGAAAGCCGCGCGCCGTCCTCGCCCAGGAAGGTGTCGAGGCCCTGCGGCAGGTCGCGCAGGAAGCCTTCGGCATTGGCCGCGCGGGCCGCTTCCCAGATCGCCTCGTCCGACGCGTCCCAATTGCCGTAGCGCAGGTTGTCGCGGGCCGAGGCGGCGAAGAGGATGCCCTCCTGCGGCACCAGCGCGAAGCGGCGGCGCACGTCGGCCGGATCGGCCGAGGTCAGCGGCACCCCGTCGAGCTTGATGAGCCCCGCCTGCGGATCGTAGAATCGCTCGGCAAGCTGGAACAGGGTCGACTTGCCCGCGCCGGACGGGCCGACGATGGCCACCGTCTCGCCCGGCTCGATCGCCAGGGAGAAATCGTGCAGCGCGGCCTGCTCGGGCCGGGTCGGATAGCGGAAGGTCACATGCTCGAAGGCGAGCTGGCCGCGCGCCGCCGGCAGCGCCACGGGCCGGGCCGGCGGGGCGATCGAAGGCTTCTCGTTGAGCAGCTCGCTCAGGCGGCTCGCCGCGCCCGCGCCGCGCACGAGATCGCCATAGACCTCGGTGAGCGAGCCGAAGGCCCCCGCCACCAGTCCCCCGGTGATGACGAAGGCCGCGATCGTGCCGCCGGTGATGGTTCCCGCCGCGACGCCCAGCGCGCCGCGCCACATCAGCAGGGTCAGCGCGCCGAAGACCAGCAGCATGACCACCGCGGTCATCGCCGCGCGAATCATGATCCGTCGCTTGGCGACCGTGAAGGTCCGCTCCACCGCGTCGCCGAAGCGCTGCGCCTCGCGCCTCTCCTGGTTGAAGGCCTGGACGATCTTGGCGGCGCCCAGCACCTCGGAAACCAGCGAGCCGATTTCCGCCACGCGGTCCTGGCTGGTGCGCGAGACGGTGCGCAGGCGGCGGCTGAACCAGACGATCGGCAGCACCACGAAGACGATCCCCGCGACCAGCGCCAGGGTCAGGGTCGGCTGGAGATAGAACAGGAAACCGATCCCGCCGACCGCCATGATCGCATTGCGCAGCGCGACCGAAACGGTCGTGCCGACGATCTGCTCGATCAGCGCCGTGTCCGAGGTCATCCGCGAGGAGATCTCGCGCGGGCTGTTCTCCTCGAAGAAGCCGGGCGAGAGGCGCAGCAGGTTGTTCTGCACCTTCAGGCGGATGTCGGCGACGACCCGCTCGCCCAGCCAGGACACCGCATAGAACCGCACCGCCGTGCCGAGCGCCAGGATGACGATGATCCCCAGCAGATAACGGAACCAGTGGCCGATGTCGGCGGGATCGCCGCCCCGCTCGAACCCGCGGTCGATGATGAGGCGGAAGCCCGAGGGGATCGCCAGGGTGGCCGATGCGGTCACGACCAGCGCGATGGCCGCCGTCAGGACCCAGCCGGGATAGGCGGCCGCGGCCTGCCAGATCATCCGCAGCGGGCCGAGGCTGCGATCGGGCCGCGCCGGGGGCACGGCAGGCGTGGTCTCGGGCGAAGGCTGGGCGGGGTCGCTATGGGCCGGCATCCTGCGCGCCCTAGCGCAGGGGGACGGCGCTTAGAAGCCGTAAATCCGCGCCTACCGCCTTTTCGCCGGATTGCGGCGATGCCTCCCCCTTCCCCTTCACCCTTCCCCTCTCCCATCCCCGTCCGCTCAGCCTGAGCTTGTCGAAGGCCACGCGATGCCCTTGCCGCAGGTCCAAG
>CAZFPW010000210.1:3600-4963 GCA_964520765.1 uncultured Novosphingobium sp. | reverse complement strand
TCTCGTTGGTCATCGACCATTCGGCGCGGGTGCCGGGCATGTACTTGTCGCGCATCTCCTGGTTGCGGGCGAAGCCGCCCGCGTTGACCAGCACGCCCAGCCGCGCGCCCACGCGCCAGGGCTTGCCGTCCTTGAGCGCGACGACGCCAGTGACCTTGCCATCCTCGACCACCAGCTCCTCCACCGGGGTCTCCAGCCGCAGGTCGACGCCGGCCTTCAGCACCTGCTGGAGCATCCGCCCCTGCAGCGCCGCGCCGGCCGTGGTCCAGCGCTTGCCCGTCAGCTTGCCCCACATGATCTTCGAGCCGACCTTGGCATAGAACTTCAGCTTCTGGCCGCCTGCCAGGAAGGGCAGCTTCATGCCCTCGTCGAGCAGGGCGGGCACCGGCAGGAAGCCCGGGCGCAGCTTCGATTCCCACTCGCCCAGCTCGGCCGTGTTGAACGGCAGGGCGACGACCGTGCGGCTCGTCTTGCAGCCGCCGGGATACTCGTCGTAGTAGTCCGGCCAGAACTTCGACCCGCGCGCCAGCTTGACCCCCTTGTTCACCAGGAACTCGATCATCTTGCGCCCCTCGGTCACGTAGGCGCGGCGCTTTTCCGGGCTGGTGCCCGGCTTGTCCGGCCCGTCCCCGACGAGCGAATCGAGGTATTCGAAGCCCTTTTCGGCGCTGTCCTCGCCCGGCTCCATGAAGGGATTGTCGGGGAGCCAGATGACCCCGCCCGACTTGGAGGTCGTGCCCCCGGCGTACTTCGACTTCTCCAGGACCACGACCGACTTGCCCGCATCGCGCATCAGCAGGCTCGAGCTCATCGAACCCGCCCCGCTGCCGACCACGACCCAGTCGAAAGTCTCGTCGAAATCCGCCATCAAACCGCTCCTCTCATCTATGGGCGCGGGTATTCAGGATGGGACGGCGCATTGCAAGCGCCCGCGCGCCCGGCAGGCGATCGGCGTTGCCATATCGTGGTGGCGGACGCGCATTTCCTCTGGCCTCGCCCGGCGATCGTCCTATGAGCGGGCGAAACGGAGGATCAAGATGAGCGATACGCTGCCGACCCTGGGAACCATCGAGCTGACCCGCAAGGGCCGCCTGCTGGTGATGACGCTGAACCGGCCCGATTCGCTCAACGCGGTGAACCTCGAACTACACGACGACTTGGCCGAGGCGATGGCCTTCGCGCAAGCCGACAAGGGTTCGGACGTGCTGCTGATCACCGGCGCGGGCCGGGCCTTCTCGGCCGGCGGCGACCTCGACCACATCTCGCGCAACGCGGCCGATCCGCGCCTGTTCGACCACGAGGCGCAGGTGGCGAAGCGCATCGTCTACACCATGCTCGACATCGACAAGCCGATCGTCGCCCG
>CAZFPW010000210.1:2388-3500 GCA_964520765.1 uncultured Novosphingobium sp. | reverse complement strand
GCGACCAAGGTGCTGACCAACCTGGAATTGAAGCGGATCGCCCATGCCGTGATGGAAACCGGCATCGTCATGGAATCGCTGAGCGTGCGCAGCGCCGACCACCTGGAGGGAATCGCGGCGCTGAAGGAAAAGCGCAAGCCGCAGTTCGGGAAGTAGGGAGAACGCTTCTCCCCTTCCCCGTCACCCCGGGCTTGACCCGGGGTGACGGGGAAATAGTCGCAGTCGGAACGGAAGGACCTACGCCCCGACTCGCTCGCCCAGCTCGCTGAACAGCGCGGTGTAGACGGTGCCCATGTCGTTGGCCTCGGTCTGGGTCAGCTTGCCTTCGGCCGAAGCCTTGCCCACCGCGCCGAGGAACTGCATCGGATCGTCGATCTCGATGTCGTAGATCGCGAGGTACTGGTTGGTGTCCGAGCCCATCAGCTTGGCGACCAGCTTGTAGCGCTGCGCGCCCACGCCGCCCGGCATCGAGATGATCTCGGGCAGGTGCTTGTTCTGATACCAGTCGTGGAATTCCTCTTCCTTGCCCGCGACCGGGGTGCTGAGCGCGACGAGCTTGAACTTGGCCATCTGATCCTCTCCTAGGCGATTTCGGGCGCGGTTCTCACATCCCGCGCGGCGCTTTCCAAGCGAAAAGCCGCAAGCAGCTCTTCAACGCGGGCGCGATATGCGGCGACGCCCGCCTCCTTGACCGGGCCGTAGCCGGCGACGAGGGCCGGGGCGGCGGCGATCTGGGCTGCAACTGCGAGCTTTTCCGGCGTCATGGCGTCAGCCAGTGAGCGGATCAGCGCCTCGTATTCACCGATCAGCGCGCGTTCCAGGCGGCGTTCGGCGGTATGGCCGAAGGGATCGAGCCAGGTGCCGCGCAGGCGCTTGCCGTGGCGCAATGCCTTGAACACGCCGAGCATCCAGCCGCCCAGCTCGATCTTGCGGGGGCGCCCGGTCCGCGGGTCCTTGCCCAGCGGCAGGAGCGGCGGGGCGAGGTTGTAGCTGAGCTTCGGCTTGCCGGCGAAGGTATCGGCCAGCCGCGCCGCGAAGGCCGGGTCGGCATGGAGCCGGGCGACTTCGTATTCGTCCTTGTAGGCCATCAACCTGGCGAGGTGCCGGGCGAC
>CAZFPW010000210.1:0-2288 GCA_964520765.1 uncultured Novosphingobium sp. | reverse complement strand
AGGTTGTCCGGCACCTTCACCCCGTTGAGCCGCACGGCCTCTTCCAGGGCCGCGATGCCGACCGGCAGCAGCCCGCGCTGGGCGGCGAAGCCGACCATCATCAGGTTGGTGTAGATCGAATCCCCGATCAGCCGCGTGGCCAGGGTTCCGGCGCGTATCGTGTTGATATTGGCGGGATCTATCCGCTTGCCGATGGCGGCGACGAACCGCGTCGCGGACAGGTCGAGCGACTGGTTGGTCTGGAATTCGCCGGTCGGAGCCACATCGGCGTTGGCAGCCAGTATGCTACCATGATGGGCTAGGGTGAGCACGTCCGGCGACGAGCCTACGACGAGGTCGCAGGCAATGACGACATCGGCCTGGCCGGCGCGGAGGCGGGCGCTGGGGATCGCCTCCACCGCGTCCGCGACGCGGATGTGGCTGGTCACGGCGCCGCCCTTCTGGGCCATGCCGGTCATGTCGAGCACCTTGGCCGCGCGGCCCTCGATGTGCGCCGCCATGGCGATCAGCGCGCCGACGGTGAGGACGCCGGTACCGCCGATGCCGGTGACGAGCAGGGCGCGCTCGCCGGCCAGCACTTCGGGCTGAGGCACGCGGGTCATCCGCCGGGCCAGCTCCGCGCGGTCGAAGCTGCGGCGGGCCAGGGTGCCGCCCCGCACCGTGACGAAGCTGGGGCAGAAGCCCTTCACGCAGGAATAGTCCTTGTTGCAGGTCGACTGGTCAATCTGCCGCTTGCGCCCCAGCTCGGTCTCGATCGGCTCGATCGAGAGGCAGTTCGACTGGGCCGAGCAATCGCCGCAGCCCTCGCAGACGGCGGGATTGATGAACAGGCGCCGGTCGGGATCGGGATAGTCGCCGCGCTTGCGCCGCCGCCGCTTCTCGTTGGCGCAGGTCTGGTCATAGACGATTGCCGAGGTGCCCTTTACCTCGCGCAGCTCGCGCTGCACCGCGTCGAGGTGGTCGCGGTGGAGGACGCGGATGCCGGGCAGCGTTCCCTTGTCGAAGCGCTCGGGCTGCTCGCTCAGCAGGACGACGGGGCTCACCCCCTCCACCGCCAGCTCGCGCACGATCTGCTCGACCGTCAGCGCGCCCTCGGCGGGCTGACCGCCGGTCATGGCGACGGCGTCGTTGTAGAGCACCTTGAAGGTCACGTTGCTCCTGGCCGCGACCGAGGCGCGGATCGAGAGCAGGCCGGAATGGGTATAGGTCCCGTCGCCCAGGTTCTGGAACATGTGCGGGGTGTCGACGAAGCTCTGCGCCGCGACCCAGGGCATCCCCTCGCTGCCCATGCCGACGGTCTGCATGGTCCGCCGCGAGGGCATGAAGACGGCCAGCCCATGGCACCCCGTCGCGCCCATCGCGTTCGAGCCTTCGGGAACCACGGTGCTGGTGTTGTGCGGGCAGCCCGAGCAGAAATAGGCCGGGCGGATCGCCTCGGCCTTGAGGTCCGCGCCCTCCAGCCGGCACAAGGCCTGGTCGCGGGCCTGGGCTTCCTCGCCCAGCAGGCCATGCGCCGCCAGCCGCCGCACCAGGGCACGCCGCACCGCGCCGGGATCGAGCACGCCGACCGCCGAGAGCAGCGGCGCGCCATCCGGGTCGGTCTTGCCCGTCAGCACCGGAGCGTCGGCCGCCCCGTAGAATATCCGCGCGAGCTGCTCCTCGATCAGCGGGCGCTTTTCCTCGACCACCAGCAATTCGGCGCTGCCCGCGCAGGCCGCGCGGACGAAGTCCGGCTCCAGCGGCCAGACCAGGCCGAGCTTGACCACCTGCAGGCCCATGTCGCGGCACCTCGCCTCGTCCAGCCCGAGGTCGGCCAGCGCCTGGCATACGTCGAGCCAGGCCTTGCCGGCGGTCACGATGGTCAGCCGCCGCCGGGGTGCGTCGTGCGTCACCCGGTCGAGCCGGTTGGCGGCGGCGAAGCGCAGCGCCTGGGGCAGGCGATGCTCGACCACCATGCGTTCCTGCTCCAGCGCCATCGAGCCGGGCCGGGCGTGGAGCATCACGCCTGTCGGGCCTTCCGGCATGGCGATCGGGAAATTCGGCTCCGGCAGCGTGGCGGTGGAGGTCAGGTCCAGCGTGTCGGTGATCGTCTTCATCCCGACATAGAGGCCGGAATTGCGCGACATCGCCCAGCCGAGCTGGCCGTAGGACAGGATCTCATCGGTCGTCGCCGGATAGAGCACCGGCACGAAGCCGGCGATCAGCGTATGCTCGGACTGGTGGGCGGAGAGCGAGGACTTGGCCGCATGGTCGTCCCCCGCCAGCACCAGCACGCCGCCCTGGGCCGA
>CAZFPW010000209.1:0-4968 GCA_964520765.1 uncultured Novosphingobium sp. | reverse complement strand
TGTCGATCGCGCGCTGGATGTTGTCCTTGGGCATCGACTGCGCCTTGGCCGCGTTCACGGCGGCGCGCAGGCGCGGGTTCATGTCGGGATCGGGCATGCCCATCTTGGCCGCGACGGTGATTTCGCGGGAGAGCTTGGAAAACTGCGCCGAACGCTTCTTATCCTGCGCACCCTTGCGGTGCATGATGTTCTTGAATTTGGAATGGCCTGCCATCTGTGTGCCTTCTGAACGTCCGTCTTGTGCCGGATTTCGGGTTGCCGCGCCCTAGCCCAGCCGGGCCGTTCAGACAATCACCGCCGTTCCCGAACAGCTTACCATCAGCATCGAACCGTTGGAGCCCAGCACCTCGTAATCGAGGTCGACGCCGATCACCGCGTTGCCGCCCAGGGCCAGGGCCTTGCCGCGCATTTCCTGGATCGCCTCCTCGCGGGCGCGGCCGAGGACCTGCTCATACTTGCCCGAGCGGCCGCCGACGATGTCGGTGATCGAGGCGAAGATGTCGCGGAACAGGTTGGCGCCGACGATGACCTCGCCGGTGACGATGCCGAGATATTCGCGCACCGGCCGCCCCTCGATCAGCGCGGTGGTGGTGACGATCATGCCGCCGCGATTTTCGGTGGTGGACGAGCCCCAGGGACTTTCAGCCATTTACGATCGTTCCTCCGTTCGGGTGCAGCACCTGTCCCGACATATAGCTCGAATCCTCGCAGGCAAGGAACAGGAAAGCGGGCGCGACCTCGTTGGGCTGGCCGGGGCGGCCCATCGGGGTGTTCTCTCCGAAATGCTCGAGCTTTTCCGGGCTCGCTCCGCCGCAGGGGTTGAGCGGAGTCCAGATCGGGCCGGGAGCCACGGCGTTCACCCGGATGCCATCGCCGATCAGGTTCTCCGAGAGCGAGCGGGTGAAGGCGGTGATCGCGCCCTTGGTGCTCGAATAGTCCAGCAGCTCCTTGGAGCCCTGGTACATCGTCACCGAGGTGCAGTTGACGATCGCCGCCCCTTCCTTGAGGTGCGGCCGCGCGGCCTGGACCAGGTAGAACATCGAATAGATGTTGGTCTGGAAGGTGCGCTGGAGCTGTTCCGGCGTGATGTCGCGGATGTCCTTGTCGGGGTGCTGCTCGCCCGCGTTGTTGACCAGCACGTCGAGCCGGCCCCAACGGTCGATCACCGCCTGGACCAGGCTTTCGGCGTGGGCGGGATCGCCAAGGTCGCCGGCATGGAGCAGGGCCTCGCTGCCCTCGGCGTCGATCAGCGCGGCGGTCTGCTGCGCATCGTCGTGCTCGCAAAGGTAGGCGACCGCGACCCTGGCGCCTTCGCGCGCATAGAGGACGGCCACCGCCCGGCCGATGCCGCTGTCCGCGCCGGTGACGATCGCCACCTTGCCGGCCAGCCGCCCCGATCCGGGGTAGCGTGGGCTCCAGTCGGGCTTGGGCTCGAGCTGCGATTCGTGGCCGGGCAGGCCGTCTTCGTGGATCGGCTCGGCGAAATCGGCGGAACGGCTGTCCATGACGGGAATCCTTTCACCCCATCAACCGGACAGCCTTCGCGAGGTTCCTCACCGCCCGGCCCGATCAGCCCGGCCGCGCCAAGCCGATGGCTCAATCGAGGCCGAGCGCCGCCTTGTAGAGATCGAGGATGGCTTCCATTTCCTTGCGGTCGTCGGGCTGCATCTTCCGCAGGCGCACGATCTGGCGCATGATCTTGGCGTCGTAGCCGACGGCCTTGCCCTCGTTATAGACGTCCTTGATGTCGTCACCGATGCCCTTCTTTTCCTCTTCGAGGCGCTCGATGCGCTCGATCAGAAGGCGCAGGCGGTCGTCGGTGCTGTCGGCCATGGGGGGATGCTCCGTAAATATGGTGAATCGGTCGGCCGGGCTGATAGCGACGGGTCGGGGTTCGAGCAAAGCGCAGGCTGTGGATAGCTCGTCGATGCTATGCGAAACCCGGCCGCCAGCGGTCCCGGATCAAGTCCGGGACGACGGGCTATTCATTCAGGTGCATTCAGTTTCAGGCTCGCCTCCATCCGGGCGAGCTGTTCGGGCGTCGCCTCGGTCTGGTGCTTCGCCTTCCATTCGGCCGCGGGCATGCCGTGGACGGCCTCGCGCGCGGCGGCCTTGTCGAGCGGGGCGCCGGCTTCGACCAGCCAGTCAGACAGGCAGTTGCGGCAGAAGCCCGCCAGGCCCATCAGGTCGATGTTCTGCGCGTCGTGGCGGTGGCGCAGGTGCCGCACCAGGCGGCGGAAGGCGGCGGCCGCATGTTCGTCACTCACTTGGTCCAGGGGATCGGCGGCGGCGGGTGCGGTATCTTCTGAACAACTCATGCCATGGTCCTTGGTCTTTCCCGCACCCTTTGCCATAGGTCACCCCGCAGCCGAAAGGGGTTCACTTGGCGAAGCAGCAATCCACCAATACCCGTCTCCGGGGCCGCAAGGTCAAAATCCTGGCCACGCTCGGCCCGGCGAGCCGCGAGCCGGAGATGATCGGCAAGCTCCTGCGCGCGGGCGCCGACGCCTTCCGCGTCAACATGAGCCACGGCGATCACGAAACCCACACGGCCACCATCGCGGCCGTGCGCGCCGCCGAGAAGGAGTTCGGCAAGCCGATCGCGATCCTCTGCGACCTCCAGGGGCCGAAGCTGCGCGTCGGCACCTTCAAGGACGGGCGCGCGGTGATCCGCCACGGCGGCCACTTCACGCTCGACCGCAATCCGGAGCCCGGCGACGAGACCCGCGTGATGCTGCCGCATCCCGAGCTGTTCGGCGTGCTCCACAAGGGCCAGCGCTTGCTGATCGACGACGGCAAGCTGCGCCTGAAGGTGATCGAGGCCAGCGACGACGCGATCCTCTGCTCGGCCGAGGTCGGCGGGGTCATCATGGACCGCAAGGGGGTCAACGTGCCCGACGCGGTCGTGCCGGTGCCGGCCCTGACCGAGAAGGACCGCCGCGACCTGGCCTTCGCCGTGGCCCACGGGGCGGACTGGATCGCGCTGTCCTTCGTCCAACGGCCCGAGGACGTGGCCGAGGCGCGGCGGCTGATGGGCGGCCACGGCGCGCTGATCGCCAAGATCGAGAAGCCCGCCGCGCTCGACCGGCTGGAGGAGATCGTCGAGCTGTCGGACGGGATCATGGTCGCGCGCGGCGACCTGGGGGTGGAGCTGAACCCGGAAGAGGTGCCCCCGCTCCAGAAACACATCGTCGAGACCACGCGGCGCAGCGGCAAGCCAGTGATCGTGGCGACGCAAATGCTCGAATCGATGATCGAGAGCCCGGCCCCGACCCGCGCCGAGGTCTCCGACGTCGCCAACGCGGTCTATGACGGGGCCGACGCGGTGATGCTCTCGGCCGAGACGGCGAGCGGGGCCTGGCCGGTCGAGGCGGTGACGATCATGCACCGCATCGCCATGCAGGTGGAAAACGATCCGGGTTATGCCGGGCGGCTTCACTTCGCCGACGTGCGGCCCGACGCGACCACCGCCGACGCCCTGGCCCAGGCGGCCGCCTCGATCGCCCAGACGGTGACGGTGGCGGGGATCATCGTCTTCACCGGCTCGGGCTCGACCGCCCGCCGCGTCGCGCGCGAGCGGCCGCTTGCGCCGGTCCTGGCGCTGACCCCCTCGCCCAAGACGGCGCGCAAGATGGCCCTGCTGTGGGGGGCCTATCCGGTCCACACACGCGATGTCGGCAACTTCGAGGAAATGATCGCGAAGGGCAAGCGCATGGCCCTGCGCCACGGCTTCGGCGAGGCGGGATCGAAGCTGATCGTCATGGCCGGCGTGCCTTTCGGGACGCCCGGCGCGACGAACCTGCTGCACGTGGTGACGCTGAGCGGGGACGAGTTGAAAGGGACGTCCGGCTAGCTAAGCCCGGCCGCTTCCGCCAGCGCGGCATGGACCCCCGCCAGGTCGTCCGCCGCGATGCAATAGGGCGGCATGACATAGGCCGTGTTCCCCAACGGCCGCACCAGCAGGTCGCGCTCGCGGAAGAAGGCGAGCAGGCGCGGGCCGAGGCCGGAGAGGTAGCCCTGCCCGCCGCCCGTATAGTCGACTGCGATGATCGTTCCGCACCGGCGCGGATTCGCGATCCCCGGCACTTCGACCAGGCGGGCAAGCCCTTCGGCCTGCCGCTCCGCCAGGGTGGCGATCCGCTCTACCACCGGCTCCTCCCGCCAGATCGCCAGGTTGGCGAGCGCGGCGGCGCAGGCGATGGGGTTCGCGGTGTAGCTGGACGAATGGTAGAAAGTCCTGGCCCGGTCGGTGGACCAGTGCGCCTCGTAGATCGCCTCGCTCGCCAGCGTCACGGCCAGCGGCATCGAGCCCCCGGTGAGGCCCTTCGCCAGGCAGAGGAGGTCGGGCGTCACGCCCGCCTGCTCGCAGGCCAGCAGGGTGCCGGTGCGGCCCCAGCCGGTCATCACCTCGTCCGCGATGAACAGCACGCCGTGCGCCACGCAGATCTCGCGCATCGCGGCCAGCGTTTCGGCCCCATAGACCAGCATCCCGCCCGCGCCGAGCACCAGCGGCTCGACGATGAAGGCGGCCGGGGCCTCCTCTCGGCAAGCCTTCTCCAGCGCGTCGAGCGTCGCCTGCTCTGCGCCCGCCACGGGGAAGGGAATCGTCCCCACGTCGAACAGCAGCGGGGCATAGGCCCGGTTGAACACCCCGCGCGCGCCGACCGACATCGCCCCGATCGTGTCGCCGTGATAGGAATGCTCCATCACCAGGATGCGATGCCTGGGCTCGCCCCGGTTGGCCCAGAAGCCCAGCGCCATCTTCAACGCGACCTCCACGCTGGTCGAGCCCGAATCCGAATAGAAGACATAGGGCAGGCCCAGCAGGCCGACGAGCTCGCGGGCCAGCCGGTCGCCCGGCTCGTGGGTCCAGCCCGCGAAGATCAACTGGTCCAGCTTGCCCGCCTGCTCCGCGATGGCCGCGACGATGCGCGGGTGGCAGTGCCCGTGCGTCGTCACCCACCACGA
>CAZFPW010000208.1:0-4970 GCA_964520765.1 uncultured Novosphingobium sp. | reverse complement strand
GAGTTCGACACCTTGTTGCCGGTCACGTCGCCGACGCAGGTGGTGAAGCCGCCGGTGATCGGGCCGGTGCCCACCACGCCCGGATTGCGCGTGCCGTTGGCGACGCAGCGGGTGCGGTTCGCCGGGTCCGGGTCGGAATTGGCGTTGGGATAGACGATCGGCGCCTGGATCGCCGCGCCGGGCCCGCCGAACTTGCCATAGCGCGAGTTCAGGTAGGTCAGGCCGCCGAAGATGCGGAGCTGCTCGGTCGGGGCGGCCTCGAACTCCAGCTCGATGCCGTCGACCTTCACCGTCGCGGCGTTGAGGATCAGCGAGGAGCCGGGATTGGCGGTCGCCGCCGAGCGCACCTGGTAGTCGTCGATGTCGTAATGGAACGCCGCGAGGTTGAGGCGCAGCCGCCGGTCGAACAGCTCCGACTTCAGGCCGACCTCGTAGGCCATGATGTATTGCGGCAGGTAGGGTTCGTTGAGCGGGTTCTGCAGGCTGTACGAGCCGGACTTGAAGCCGCGGTTGACCGACGCATAGACCGAGATGTCGTCGCTCAGCTCCTGCCGCAGGGCGACGCGCCAGGTGACGGCGTCGTAGGCCAGCTTGGATTCCTGCTCGCCGGGGACCGCCAGCAGGGCCGTGCTCGGCGTGATGCGGATCGCGCTCGGCACCACGGTGGTCATGCTCCCGTCGTAGAGCACCGGCGCATAGAGCGTGCTGTACTGGCTGCCCACGAAGGTCCGGCGGTCGGCCGTGTAGCGGATGCCGGCGGTCAGCTTGGTGGTCGGCGTGAGCGAATAGCTCGCCTCGCCGAACACCGCGTAGGAGTTGGTCGTCAGGTCGGCGAGGATGCGCTGGCTGACCGTGCCGTTGGGCGCGGAAACGAAGTTGCCGGGGGTCAGCTCGGGCCGCACCGCCGCCAGCGCGCCGCCGGCGAAGGTCGAATCATTGCCGGCCTTGGCGTGCAGGTAGAAGAACCCGAGCTGCCAGCTGAACGGATCGGTGTCGTTCGAGGCCAGGCGCAGTTCCTGCTGGAAGGTCTTCGAGCCCGAATTGTAGTCGATCGCCAGCAGGTTGAGCTGGCCGCCGTCGGTATCGAAGAAGCTGTAGTTGGTGGTCTTGCGATAGGCCGTGACGCTGGTCGCCGTGGCGAAGCCGAGGTCGGCCTCCCCGGTCAGGCTGACGCCCCAGATCTCCTGGTCGGTCAGCGAATACTGGTTGGCCGAGGTGTCGAACCCGGCAACGCCGAGCGCCCCGGCCGAGCCGACCACGCCGGGCTCGATCTTCCAGGCGAGCGCCAGGTTGTCCTTGTTGCGGAAATAGTCGCCCGCCAGGACGAACTTCACGCCGTCGCTCGGACGGAAGACGATCTTGGAACGCGCCCCGCCGTAGACCTGGGTGTGGGCATCGCGCCCGGCGATCGGGCTCGGCGCGACATAGTGGCCCCAGCCCTTGTCCTGGTACAGGCTGGTCAGGGCGATGTCGGCGCTGATCGTGTCGCTGATCGGCCCGGCGGCATAGACCCGGCCGCTGATGGTCTGGTAATTGGCGAAGCCGATCTCGCCGCTGATCGTGGAATCGCGGCCCGGCTCCTTGGTGATGATGCTGATGAGGCCGCCCGTGGCGTTGCGGCCGAACAGGGTGCCCTGCGGCCCCTTCAGCACCTCGATCCGCTCGATGTTGTTGAAGGTGTTGATGGTCTGGCCGAGGTCGCCCATGTAGACGCCGTCGACATAGACCGCGTTGGCGCCTTCCTCTCCCGCCGCGGCATTGGTCGTGCCGACGCCGCGGACAAAGAACAGGCCGCTCGGGCCGGAACGGGTGAACTGGACGCTGGGCACCAGCTGCGGCAGGTCGCGCGTGGTGTCGATGCCGGTGGTCTCCAGCGTGTCGGACGTCACCGCGCTGACCGCGATCGGCACCTTCTGCAGGTTCTCGGAACGGCGCTGGGCGGTGACGACGATCTCCTGAAGGCCGCCGCTATCCTCGGGCATCTGATCCTGGGCGAAAGCCTGGGCCGGCAGCGCCACGGCGATTCCCAGCACGCCGCCCAGCAGGAGTCGCCCGCGCAACAGGTGGTCGAACCTCATCTTTCCATCCCTTTCCCATCGTTGGGTCGCGCACCCCGCGCGCCCTGCCCGTTCTGCTTAGTCGATTTGACACTGTCGTTCCCTATCGCAGGCGGCAGGGCGACATGCCTGTAATGGACGGGTCGTGGTTCGGGGGGCCGTTGCGCCTACCAGGCGTTGCCGGCGGCGACGGCGCGCTCTTCCGCCGGAGTGCTCGGCCGGCCCAGCACCCGATTGCGGTGCGGGAAGCGCCCGAAGCGCGCGATCATGCGGTGGTGCGAACGGGCGAAGGACAGGACGAAGGCGTCGCCCAGGGCCGTGTAGAACCGCAGCGAGAGGCGCTGATCGGCGATGCGTTCGCTGTGCATCAGCGGCATGGCCAGGAACTGCCGCTCCGGCCGGGACAGGCCGCGCGCCCAGCCGCGCCGCAGCGCGCCACGGGTGATGGCCCGGGCCAGGGCGTCGGTGGCGAAGGCGCGGGGATCGTCGCGGAAGACGTTGCGCGGCACCTGATCGAACAGGAGGATCGCGGCGCGCGCGGTCAGGGGATCGCCCAGGAACTCATGCGCCGGGCGAAGCCGCAGCGCGGCAAGGTCCGCCCCGAAGCGGCGGCGCAACGCCTCGTCCACCGCATCGTTGCGGCCGAACCATTGCCGCGGGGACAACTCGTGAAACCAGAAATGCAGGATTTCCGCGGCCCAGCGCCGCCGGGCCGCGGTCATCTAGGGTCAGCGCCGGGCAGTGTCCACGCGGCGATAGGGCACGAAATCGCCCAGCATCAGGAACCCGCTGGGCGCGCCGACCGTGCGATCCCGCAGGCGCACCGAATCGAGCTTGCAGAGCTGCGAGCCATGGACGCGCGTCACCAGGATGTCGTCGCTGTCGATGTCCTGGGCGTTGCTCGGCCGGTTGACGTAGATCGTCCGGCCCGAACCATAGACCAGCGCGGTCTTGTCGATGATCTGCAGGTTGTCGCGGTCGCTCCGCGAGATGCAGCTCACCGGCGTTCCTGCCTCCCGGCCTTCGAGCAGCTTCGCCAGGCGCTCCTCGCCCGTGGGGCTCGGCTTGGCCTGGACCGCTCCGGCGCCGGCGATCAAGGCCGCTCCAGCCAGGGCGAAGGTCAGTTTCGTGGCGAATTTCGTCATCGCTCGTTCCTTTTCATCAAATCCCGCAGACTCGGGCGTACCCCCGCGCCGCTGAACCGGGCATGACTGCGAAATCCCAATCGGCTCAAGCGGTTCCGCCGACGGTCAGGCCTTCGACCAGCAGGGTCGGCTGGCCGACGCCGGCCGGCACGCTCTGCCCGCCCTTGCCGCACATGCCGACGCCTTCGTCCAGCGCCATGTCGTTGCCGATCCCGGTCACGCGGGTCAGCACCGAAGGGCCGTCCCCGATCAGGGTCGCGCCCTTGATCGGCGCGCCGAGCTTTCCGTTCTCGACCTTGTAGGCCTCGGTGCAGGAGAACACGAACTTGCCCGAAACGATGTCGACCTGCCCGCCGCCGAAGGACTTGGCATAGATCCCGTTCTTCATGCGGGAGAGCAGCTCGGCCGGATCGTCGTTGCCGCCGCGCATGAAGGTGTTGGTCATGCGCGGCATCGGCGCATGGGCATAGGATTCGCGGCGGCCGTTGCCGGTCGGGGCGACGCCCATCAGCCGGGCGTTGAGCCGGTCCTGGATATAGCCCTTGAGGATGCCGTCCTCGATCAGCACGTTCTCCTGGGTCGGCGTGCCCTCGTCGTCGATCGACAGCGAGCCCCGGCGCGCGGAAATCGAGCCGTCGTCGATCACGGTCACGCCCGGCGCGCCGACACGCTCACCGATGCGGCCGGAAAAGGCGCTGGTGCCCTTGCGGTTGAAATCGCCCTCCAAGCCGTGGCCGACCGCCTCGTGCAGCAGCACGCCGGGCCAGCCGGGGCCGAGCAGCACGGTCATCTCGCCGGCCGGCGCGGCGACGCTCTCCAGGTTGACCAGCGCCTGGTCCAGCGCGGTGTCGATCGCGCGGTTCCAGTTGGCCGGATCGAACAGGTCGCCATAGAGCTTGCGCCCGCCCATGCCGAAGGAGCCGGTCTCGCGCCGCCCGTTCTGCTCCGCGACGATCGAGACGTTGAGCCGCACCAGCGGCCGCACGTCGGTGGCGACGAAGCCGTCGGCGCGGACAATCTCGACCACCGACCAGCTTGCCGAGAGGCCGACCGAGACCTGGGCGACGCGCGGATCGCGGGCGCGGGCGGCGGCGTCGATCGTCTCCAGCAGCTTCACCTTCTCGGCGAAGCCCACCTCGTCGAGCGGCGAGGCGTCGGTATAGAGGTGCCGGTTGCTGAGCCGGGGCGCGGCGGCCATCGGGCCTTGCGCGGGATCGAGCAGGGCCAGCGTCTCGCCCGCGCGGCGGATCGCGGCGGCGGAAATGTCGTTGGCGTGGGCGAAGCCCGTCATCTCGCCCGAGACGCCGCGCAGGCCGAAGCCGGCGTCGCGCGAATAGTCGGCGGTCTTGAGCCGCCCGTCGTCGAAGCCGAAGGCCTCCGAGGCGATGAACTGGAGGTACAGCTCTCCATCGTCGCAGCGCGCCAGGGTCTCACGGGCGAGGACCTCGGCTTCCTCGGGCGAAAGCTGGCCGGAACGATAGAGCAGCGAGCGGGGGTCGGCGATCAGGGTCATGCCCAGGATATAGGGGCGATGCGCCCGGCGCGAAAGCCGAAGTTGACGGCCGAGGTGGAGGGGCGGCCCGGCTCAGGCCGCGGCGCGATCCGCCGGGCCGCCGCGCAGCACGAAGCGGCGGTCGCAATAGCCGCACTCGACATAGCCCTTCTCGTCGATCTCCAGCCAGACGCGCGGGTGGCCGAGGGCGGCGCCCCCCACGATGCCGGTCGCGCCATCGCACATGTTGCGCAGGGAATCGGTGATCACGGTTTC
>CAZFPW010000207.1:0-4978 GCA_964520765.1 uncultured Novosphingobium sp. | reverse complement strand
CCACCACCGCCTCGGCGTCCGCCGCGCCCACCGCGCGGACATAGGCCGAGTTGACCAGGCGCAGTGCCCCGTCGGGGCCGCGGAACCACATCGGCATCGGCGCGGCCTCGATCAGGCCGACCAGGGCGGCGAAGTCCCCGCGCGCCCGCGAAGCCTCCGCGCGCAGCTTGACCAGCTCGCTCTCGCTGTCGCTGAAGTCGAAGACCCAGACCA
Source organism: uncultured Novosphingobium sp. (assembly GCA_964520765.1). Lineage (GTDB taxonomy): Bacteria > Pseudomonadota > Alphaproteobacteria > Sphingomonadales > Sphingomonadaceae > Novosphingobium. The sequence goes on along the minus strand of CAZFPW010000207.1, from coordinate 4,765 downwards.
GCGCCGCGCCGCCCGGCGAGACCTGCGGATCGGCCAGATGCCCCCGCAGGGCCAGACTGCGCCGCGACCCGCGCGGGGTCGCGACCATGCGGAACGGCGCGGCGGTCTTCTGCGTGCGGCGCACGGCTTCGGTAAGCTCGGTGAGCTGCTCGGGGGCAAGGCCGCCCTTCCCTTCATCCCCGCCGCCGTCGAGTTCGGTCAGGAACTGCGGCACGCTGTCCAGCCCAAGCCACTTGGCGAGCTTGGGCGGAGCCTCGATCCGACCGTCCGAGCGGACCAACAGCGGCAAGGCGGGGGATTCGTCGACCATCCGGGCCAGGCGCCGGGCATGGCGCTGCCCGGCCTCGGCCCGATGCTCGCGCGCCCGGGCGCTGAGGATCGCCCAGCCGGCCGCCAGCGTCCAGGCTGCGAGCAGCAGGCCGATCAGGACAAGGGCGGTCTGATTGAGCAGCATCGCATCTTGGCTATGCGGGTGCGCGAGGGATTACAACTGGATGGCTGCCCCTATCCCTGGGAATCATCGTCGTCCCGGACCCGCTCCGGGACGACGCGAGGATCAATAGCGGTAATGCTCGGCCTTGAACGGCCCTTCGACCGGCACGCCGATGTAATCGGCCTGCTTCCTGGTCAGCGTCGTCAGCTTCACGCCGAGCTTTTCAAGATGCAGCGCGGCGACCTTCTCGTCGAGGTGCTTGGGCAGGACATAGACCGCGTGGCTGTATTCCGCGTTGCGCGTGAACAGCTCGATCTGGGCCAGGACCTGGTTGGTGAAGGACGAACTCATCACGAAGCTCGGATGGCCGGTGGCGCAGCCCAGGTTCACCAGGCGCCCCTTGGCGAGCAGGATGATCTGCTTGCCGTCGGGAAACTCGACGAGGTCGGTGCCGGGCTTCACCTCGCTCCACTTGTAGTTGTCGAGCGCGGAGACCTGGATCTCGCTGTCGAAGTGGCCGATGTTGCAGACGATGCTCATCGGCTTCATCGCCTTCATGTGCTCGGCGGTGATCACGTCCTCGTTGCCGGTGGCGGTCACGAAGATGTCGGCGCGGGTCACCGCTTCCTCCATCGTCACGACCTCATAGCCCTCCATCGCCGCCTGGAGCGCGCAGATCGGGTCGATCTCGGTGACCATGACGCGCGCGCCGCCGTTGCGGAGCGATGCGGCCGAGCCCTTGCCGACGTCGCCGAAGCCGGCGACGCAGGCGACCTTGCCGGCCAGCATCACGTCGGTCGCGCGGCGGATGGCGTCGACCAGCGATTCCTTGCAGCCATAGAGGTTGTCGAACTTCGACTTGGTGACGCTGTCGTTCACGTTGATCGCCGGGAACGGCAGCTTGCCGTCCTTGGCGAGCTGGTAGAGGCGGTGGACGCCCGTGGTGGTCTCTTCCGAAACGCCGAGGATGTTCTTGACCGACTGCGTGAGATAGCCCGGCCGCGCCTTGAGGAAGGCGTTCAGCGCGCGCGCGAATTCGATCTCCTCGGCGTTGCTCGGTTCGAACAGCTTCTCGCCCGCTTCGACCCGCGCGCCCCACAGCGCGAACATCGTGGCGTCGCCGCCATCATCGAGGATCAGATTGGCGGTAGTGTCCTCACCCCAGTCGAAGATACGGCCGACATAGTCCCAATAGTCGGCCAGGCTCTCGCCCTTCACGGCGAAGACCGGAATGCCGCGCGCGGCGATGGCGGCGGCGGCGTGATCTTGGGTGGAGAAGATGTTGCAGGTGGCCCAGCGGACTTCCGCGCCCAGTTCCACCAGGGTCTCGATCAGCACCGCCGTCTGGATCGTCATGTGCAGCGAGCCGGTGATCCGCGCGCCCTTGAGCGGCTTGGACGCGCCGAATTCCTGGCGCAGGGCCATCAGGCCGGGCATCTCGGTCTCGGCGATGGCGATCTCGGCGCGGCCGAAGTCGGCCAGGCCGAGGTCGGCGATCACATAGTCGTTCTGGGTATCGAGGGCAGTGGCCACGGGGAGGCTCCTGAAACGGGAAAGGGCGGACGAAATTGGTGCGCCGCCCTTATCCCCTCACCCGTCCCGTGGCAAATATAAAGAAGTCTTTATATCCCGTCAGACAACCGGCTCAGCGCCGCCGCGCATAGGCGAGCGAGGTCGGTCGGCCGCTGTTCAGCAACTGATCGGCCGCCGCCACCAGCGGGGCTTCGCCGCGGATTTCGGCAAGATTGCGCGCGACCATTTTAAGCTCGCCGCAAGAAAGCCAGGGGTGCCCCTGGCCATAGCTGTTCGCCATCGTAACGCTCAGCCGATCGAGCGCGCGTTCCGCACGCGCGCCGTGGCGCGCCGCCAGCTCGCTGCGCAGCGCGCGGGCCGACTGGTTGAGCGCGGCGATGTGGTTGGTGGTGAAGCGGCGATAGTCGGCCTGGAAATTGTCGGCGGTCTTCCGGCAGCGCAGGCCCGTGACCATCAGCATGATGTCGAGCCGGCGCAGCTTTTCAGCCTTGGACATTCCGGCCGCCTCGGCTGGCGCGGTAGCGAGCAGTGACGCTGCGACAAGAGTGGCCGCCACTCCCTGTATCAGTTTCATGTGCAGTCTCCCCGAACGGGGCCACCGAAGACCCCCCGATGGGAGAGAAGGTCCCACGAATCCTTTTACCAAATCTTAAAATCGCGCCGTAACCCGGCGTTAACCACGATTCCCGGCCAGGGCCGAAATGACCCGCCAGCGGAAGATCACGGGGTCCTGACCATTGCCGGGCCGACGCGCGTCGCTATATGACCGGGTGCGAGTTTACTTCTGTCCAGGAAAGGAAATCCCCATGACGATCGCAGTCGGCGACAAGCTTCCCGATATCAAGCTGACCAAGGCCACCGAGAACGGTCCCGATGCGGTCCAGTCGGCGGACTACTTCGCGGGCAAGCGCGTCGCGCTGTTCTCCGTGCCCGGCGCCTTCACCCCGACCTGCTCAGCCAAGCACCTGCCCGGCTATGTCGAGAAGGCGGCGGAGCTGAAGGCCAAGGGCATCGACGAGATCGCCTGCACCGCGGTCAACGACGCCTTCGTCATGGGCGCCTGGGGCAAGGCCGGCGGCTCGGCCGACGTGACCATGCTGGCCGACGGCAACGGCGACTTCGCCCAGGCGGTCGGCCTGACGATGGACGGCTCGGGCTTCGGTATGGGCCAGCGCGGCAGCCGCTGGTCGGCGGTCGTCAACGACGGCGTGGTCGAGCAGCTCAACGTCGAAGCGCCGGGCGAGTTCAAGGTCAGCTCGGCCGAGCACATGCTCGAGCAGCTCTGACCCCTATCTATTCGGACCCGGGCGCGTCGGCGTGCCCGGGTTCGCTTCCTCCCTTGCGCCCTGCGACCGCGTGCCAGATCAGCAGCACCGGCTCCAGCACGGCCATCCCGACGAAGATGCTGAGCAATCGCTCCAATGCCGGGCGCACGTTGGCGTCGGCGTAGCTGTCGGGCACCAGCACCACCAGGATCGCCAGGGTGAACTGCAACCCCAGGTAGGTCAGCTTCGTCTCGCCGTTCTCGATATGGCGGCCGATCAGCACCCCCAAGCAGGTTCCCGCGATGAGCACGGGCGCGGAGCCCTGCGCCAGCACGACGATCGCCCCGGCCAGCAAGGCGCCGGCCAGGCAGCCGATGGTCCGCAACAGGATGCGGCGGTTGACCGGCTGCACCGCGCTGCGGCCGATGCTGGCCGCCGGCACGATCATCACCGCCATGATCGTGACGCTCGCCTGCCATAGCTCGGGCAGGCCGAGGTAGAAGCTGAGCGGCGGCAGCAGGGCGAGCGCGACGCCGGCCTGGACGGAATGGCGCAGCGCATCGGGATGCCAGCCGATCCGCGCGGCCTCGGGCGCGGGCGCCGCGGGCCACCACTTGCGCACCGTCAGGGTCGACATCAGGCTGACCAGCAGGCAGGCCACGGTGCCCGCCCAGACCTCGATCAGGCGATTGTGGGCCAGGGCCTTCACGTCGATGCCGGGATTCTCCAGCTTGTCGAGCAGGATCATCTCGTAGGTGAGGCCGAACAGCAGCCAGGCGTAGGAGCGCTTGCCGGTCAGCGTGGCGTACATCGCGCCCGTGCCGATCAGGCCCGCGGCCAGCATCGCCAAGGGCAGCGACCTGGCCGCATAGGGCACGATCAGCAGGGCCAGCCCTGCCCCGGCATTGGTGCCGATGATCCGCAGCACCGCCCGCAGCAAGGTCTGCGAGACATGGCCGCGCATCAGGACCAGGGCGGTGAAGGCGGCCCAGGCCACGGTCTTCGCTCCGATCAGGTGCGCGAAGAGGATCGCCAGCATGATCGAGGCGATGCACTCGAACTCGTCGACCATGCGCGGGCCGGGCGTCAGGAAGGTCCTGACCGCCGCCCGCGCCTGCTGGGGAAAGGATGGGCTCCCGATCATGCCCTGGGGGTGGGCGTGAGGATCATGGGCCCGGGGATCAATAGCCCATCAGGCTGAGCACTTCCTTGCGGCTCGATTCATCCTCCAGGAACACGCCCATCAGGCGGCTGGTGATCATGCCCACGCCGGGCGTGCGCACGCCCCGCCCGGTCATGCAGCCGTGCTGCGCCTCGATCACCACGGCGACGCCCTGCGGCTGGAGGTGGTCCCAGATGCACTGGGCGACCTCGGCGGTCAGGCGCTCCTGGATCTGCAGGCGCCGGGCAAAGCCGTGGAGCACGCGGGCGAGCTTCGAAATGCCGACGACATGGTTGCGCGGCAGATAGGCGATCGCGGCCTTGCCGATGATCGGCGCCATGTGATGCTCGCAATGCGACTGGAACGGGATGT
>CAZFPW010000206.1:0-4994 GCA_964520765.1 uncultured Novosphingobium sp. | reverse complement strand
GCAAGGCGGCGATCAGCCAGTTCACCTCGGTCGCGGACCTCATTCCCACCCTGCTGGTCCTGCCGGAAGACCTGGCCGTTCCCGAGATAATGCTGGCGGCCCGGCACTCTTGATCGAGAACGCGTTCTCGACCATCCGCTTGCGGCGCTTGTCGCGCGGCATTACTGCGAACGCTTCCTATCATCAAATAGGTGGGACGGGTGGGGATTCTCCTGATTGAGATGCTCCTGGTGCGGGCCGATGCCGTGACCTAGGCCCATGCCTTCGTCGCGCTTGAGTGGATATCGTGTATACCTATCGCAGGAACTCCGGGGAGAATGTCGTCGCGGCAGCATTGTCGTTCGTCGTTCCCTTCGGACTGTTCTGGGCGATGGTCGCGGCGCTTTCGCTTGGCGGTCAACAAGCGCTATCCCCCGGATCGGCCCTGACCGTGGTCTCGCTGACCCGCACCGAGGACCCGGCCGATCCCGAAAAGACGGTAGAGCAGAAGGCCGCGCCGAGGAAGGTGGCCCCTGCCGCGCCGCCTGCGCGCAACCGACCCAAGCCGATGGCGCGGTCCGTGCAGCCTGCCGCGATTGCTCAGCCGTCGCTCCTGGAGATTCCGTTGGTGCAGAACGCGACGCCGGGCGCCTCCGCGCCAGGCGAGGCGGCAACGGCATCGGCGGCCGGCGCTTCCGGGCCCACCGCCGATGCTGTGAGCCAAGCCGCTCCGCTGGCCGGCGGGAAGGAGTCCGCCAGGGCTCCGGCGCGGCAGGGCGGTGCTTCGGCCGACAGCTACGGCGCGCTGGTGTTCCGCAGGGTAAAGTCCCGCCAGGCCTACACGCCGGAACTCGGCGCCCGCCGGCTTGCCGGGACCGTCGTTGTGGAGATTCGCGTAGGCTCGCGAGGGGAGATCACCGCCGTCACGATCTTCACGAGTTCCGGCCGGGCCGAGATCGATCGCCTGGCGCTGTCGCAGGTTCGCAGCGCCGGCCCGCTGCCGCCGCCGCCCAATGCGCAGCAGCGACATTTCCTGATTCCGATGACCTATCGTCCGGCTTGACCGGGTTCAGAGCGTTTCGAGAAAGGCCACCACCGCGGCGCGCTCTTCCCGCGTCAGCTCAAGCTTGCGCAGCAGCGGATCGGGCTGGGGCGGGGGGGCCTTGGTGGTGCTGCTCTGGACCTTGCGATCCACCCCACCACCCGCGGCATAGATGTTCACGATGCCTTCCAGGTGGGGGAAGATGCCGTTGTGCATGTACGGCGCGGTGCGGGTGATCGCGCGCAGCGAAGGCGTGCGGAACCGCCCGACGTCGATGGGATCGCCCGTCACCCCATAGCGGCCGACATCCTCCAGCTCGCGCCCGTAGAAGCTGATGCCCAGGTTGTGGAACTTCAGGTCGGACAGCAGCGGGCCGTTGTGGCAGTTCGCGCAGCGAGCCTTGGTGCGGAACAGGTGGAGCCCCAGAATCTGCTGGTCGTTCAAGACCTTGCCGCCCTCGGCCAGCGCCCGGTCCCACAGGCTGCGCGGCGGGCGCAGAGTCCGCTGGAAATCGGCCATAGCCTGCGCGATGTCGGTCATCCTGATCCGCTCGACGCCATAGGCCATGCGGAACTGATCGCGATAGTCCTGCTGGCGGTTGATCCATTGTTCCACCCGCCGGGAATTGGCCGCCATCTCGATCGGATTGGCGATGGGCTGCAGGGCCTGATGCTCCAGCGATGGGCTGCGGCCGTCCCAGAACAGCGGCTCCATGAACGCGGCGGTCAACAGCCCCTGGGCGTTGCGCTCCCCGCGCTGGCGGTCATGCCCGAACGAGGTCTTGTGCCCGTCCCCGAAGCCAAGTTCGCGCACGTGGCAGGAAGCGCAGGCGAACTGACCGGAGGCGGACAACTGGCGTTCGTTGAACAGCCGCTCACCGAGCGCGACGGCCTTGCGCTGCTTGTCGTCCAGCGTGGGGCGAGGGGGCAGGGCGCCGAATTCGCGGAACTCCACCCCCGGATCGACCTCGGCCTTGGGCCAGGTCGCCACGGGCCCGGAATAGGCCGCCCTAAGCCGCGCGGCGCTGTCGCCGGCATCATCCGTCACGGCCGCGCCGAGCAGGACGACGGCTGCGAGAAGCAGGGCGATTCTGGCAATGCGCAAGATTTCGGCTCCGAATTCGATGCGACGCCCCCGGCGGATCGGTCCGGCAGGGCTCCCGGAAGGCCGCCTCAAACTACCGAGACGCCTTCGGCGCAAGCCATATTCCTGTTTCAATCGCCTGTTTTTGATGAGAATCAATTGCAATAACTATCCTGTCGATTAAGGGCGCGCTACAAGAACAACCGATGAGGGCGAACGTGAGAATGCAAACCGCTTGGATCGCCATTGCGGCGGCGACAGTGTGGGCCGGTCCGGCGATGGCGCAGGGGCAGACAGGGGACGGCGCGGAAATGCTGCCGGAAACCATTGCCGAAGGGGAAGAGGTCGGCGCGCCGGTGACACTCGGTACCGGGGTCGATGCCGGTGCTTCCACGATCAAGCGGCAGGATATTGAGCTGCGCACGCCCGGCTCGGGCGACGTCAACCAACTGCTCAAGATGCTTCCCACGGTCCAGTTCAACCGCGGCGAGCGCGCGGCGACGCCCGGCGCCATCCAGGATATCCGCCCGGCCGACATCTCCATTTCAGGTGGACACTTCTATGCGAACAACATCTCGCTCGACGGGGTGAACATCAATTCGCGGCTCGACGTCACCAATACGAATGCGCAGAACGTGACTGAGCTTGCCGGCCCCAGCGCGCAGACCCTGTGGGTGGATTCCGGGCTGGTCGGAGAGATCACCGTCCTCGATTCCAACGTCTCCTCCGAATACGGCGGCTTCACCGGAGGCACTTTGCGGATCGACACCCGCGACCCCAGCCGGACCTTTGGGGTCGGGGCGAACATCATGCATACGAGCAACGACTTCACGAGCTACCAGCTCTCGCAGGCGGCCCGCGATCGGCTCGGCGCAGGAGCCCCGCCGGCGCCTCCGGAATTCGAGAAGTTCCGTTATGGAGCTTCGGTGGACGTGCCGCTGGGCGACAGGGCGGCCGTCCTGGTTGCCTATAATCGTTCCGAATCCCGCGTATTCTTCGCGGCGGGCGCGAATTACGGCGCGCCGCGGCGGTTCCGCAGCCTTAGTGAAAACGTCCTGGTGAAGGGTGTTTTCGATATCGACGACGCGACCAAACTGAAGGGGCAATTCCTCTACACCCCTTACAGCAGCACTTCTTCCACAGCCAACGCGGCAGACGCGGTGGTCGATTCGCGGGGCGGGGGCATCAGTGCCAAGCTGGCGCTCGAACATAGTGGGAGCATCCAGTGGAAGCTTGAGGGCTCGTTCTCCCATAACGACACGGGGCGCACGGCGCCGGCGAACCAGTACACCCTGCCCCGCACGCTTTCGACCAGCGACTTCTGCACCAGCACCAGCAGTTGCGTCACGGGCGGTATCGGCGATCTCGACCAGACGCAGAACATCTATACGGTCAAGGGCTCGATCGGCGGTGACATCGGTGCTTTCAACCTGCGCGGCGGCTTCGATTACGAGCACATCACCGCCCGGCGGAACCGCCCCGAGGCCAATCGCGCATATTTCAACCTCATCACCACCGCCAGCAACGTGGTCTGCGTCGATGGGAACAGCCTCGACTGCGTGACCGGCGAATATGCGATGGCATCGTACAGCTATTACAAGCCGTTCGATGCGGGCGTCACGCTGGATACGGTCGGGGCCTGGATCGAGGGCACGCTGAAGACGGGGCCGGTCACGCTTCGCGGCGGTGTCCGCTACGACTATGAAAGCTTCCTCGGCAACCACGTGTTCGCCCCGCGGCTCGCGGCGTCCTACCAGCTTCCCTGGCATGAGCTGAAGTTCAGCCTGGGCGCCAATCGCTATTACGGCACGGGCATGCTCGCTTATGCCTTGCGGGAGCAAGTGCCGGCGATGGAGACTTGGCGCAGAACGGGTGTGATGAGCGGCGGCTCGCAGCTTTGGTCGAACAGCAACTGGACGCTGTTCTCGGTCTCCAGCGGCACGACCTATCGCAACTCCGGGCTCCGGACGCCCTATTCCGACGAGCTGACTGCTGCGCTTTCGGGCCGGGTGTTCGGCGGCGTCGCCCGGCTCAAGGGCATCTACCGCGACGGGAAGGACATTTTCGCCCGATCGCCGCAGCAGACCGAAGTCGTGGACGGCGTCACCCGGCGCTATTTTGCCATGACCAACGAAGGAGCGAGCACCTATCGCGGCGTTTCCTTCGAATGGGAGCGCACTTTCGGCAAGCATGCGCTGGGCATCAGCATCAACTATTCGAAGACCAAGCGCACCAATCCGGATTACATGACCGAGTTCGACGAGGAGGTGCTGGAAGCCTTGCCCGCGCTCTATCAGGGCACGGTCTATACGACTGCCGAGATCGTCGCGATGAACCGGGATCTCAACTTCGCCGCGCCCTTGCTTATCAGCGGAACCTGGTCGGCTTCCTGGGCGAAGGACCGCATCCGCACCAACGTCAGCGTCTATTATCGCAACGGTTTCGATCGGATCGAGGACACCGAGGTCAACCAGACGATCGATGGCGTGCGCTACGATGTCTATGACCTGTTCAAGTATTCGGCCAGCGTCGACGTGAATCTCAACATTCAGTTCGACGTGATCAAGACCAAGTACGGCACGTTGACCCTGGATGGTCGGATCGAGAACCTGCTGGATTCGGTTTCCTCCGAACGCACGGTCAGCGTCTCGAATCCGTACCAATACGGCCGTTCGGCCTGGATCGGCGCGAGCTACAAGTTCTGAGGAGATGCCCTGCCGGCATCCGCTGGTCCCGGTTTCCCTGTCATCGCGGTGAACCGTAAAAGCCCCCGCGCCGCGCAGCAATGCGCGGGGGGCGACAATTCACCGCTTTGTCGGTGCGATCGGGCGTCCGGTCTTCAGGTCCCCCGCCAGACCGGCAGACGTTTCTCGGCGAAGGCGGCGGCGCC
>CAZFPW010000205.1:2906-5023 GCA_964520765.1 uncultured Novosphingobium sp. | reverse complement strand
ATACTCAACCTCCGGCCCATAGGCCAAGGCCTGGTTCGTCGGGATCGTCCAGGGCGTGGTCGTCCAGATCACCGCGTGGGCGCCGACCAGTTCGGGGATCGGGCTCTCGGTGATCTCGAAGGCCACGTCGATCTGGGTCGAGACGATGTCCTCGTACTCGACCTCGGCCTCGGCCAGGGCGGTCTTTTCGACCGGGGACCACATCACCGGCTTGGCGCCGCGGTAGAGTTGGCCGGACTCCGCGAACTTCAGCAGTTCCGAGACGATCGTCGCCTCGGCCTGGAAGTCCATCGTCAGGTAGGGGTTGTCCCAATCGCCGTTGATGCCCAGGCGCTTCAGTTGCTCGCGCTGCACGTTCACCCAGTTCTGGGCATAGGCGCGGCATTCGGCGCGGAACTCGACGGGATCGACGTCGTCCTTGTTCAGCTTCTTCTTGCGGTACTGCTCCTCGACCTTCCATTCGATCGGCAGGCCGTGGCAGTCCCAGCCGGGCACGTAGGGCGCGTCCTTGCCCAGCAGGCTCTGGGTGCGGACCACCATGTCCTTGAGGATGTGGTTGAGCGCGTGGCCGATGTGCATGTCGCCGTTGGCGTAGGGCGGGCCGTCATGCAGGATGAACTTCTCGCGGCCCCGGCGCGCCTCGCGAAGCTGGCGGTAGAGGTCCTCGGACTGCCAGCGCGCGAGGATTCCCGGCTCCTTCTGGGGGAGGCCGGCCTTCATCGGGAAATCGGTCTTCGGCAGGAAGACGGTCGATCGGTAATCGCGCTGCTCGGTCATGATGCAGCGCCGTTAGAGGAAAGCGCGGGCCGGGGAAAGTAGGTCAGGCCGAGGATGAGGCATCCAGCAGGCGACGCGCTTCGTCACAATCGCGCTCGATCTGCGCCGTCAGCGCCTCCAGAGTGTCGAACTTCGCCTCGGGCCGCAGGAAGTGGTGGAGCGCGACCTCGATCTCCTGGCCGTAAAGCTCGCCCGAGAAGTCGAAGAAGTAGGGTTCGAGCAGTTCCTTGGGCGGGTCGAAGTGCGGGCGGACGCCGAGGTTGGCCGCGCCCGGCACCACGCGCCCGTCCGGCAGCCGCCCGGTCACGGCATAGATGCCGTAGCGCGGGCGCAGGTACTGGCCCAGGTCGAGGTTCGCGGTCGGAAAGCCGATCGTCCGGCCGAGCTTGTCGCCGTGCTGGACCAAGCCGCGAATCGCGAAGGGCCGGGTCAGCAGCCGCGTCGCCGTCTCGCAGTCGCCCTCGCGGAGCGCGGCGCGGATGCGGCTGGAGGAGATCGGGCCGGCTTCGTCGTGCACCGCCGCCACGGTCCGCGCCGCGACGCCGCGCTCGCGCAGGAGGTCGGGGTTGCCGCCCCGGCCCTTGCCGAAGGTGAAGTCCTCTCCGGTGACGATGCCCGCCGCGCCGAGGTGCCGGCTGACCATCCCTTCGGCCCATTGCGGCGCGGGCATCGCCGCCATCGCCGCGTCGAAGTGGAACACCAGCATGGCGTCGGCCCCGGCCGCGGCGAACAGTTCCTGCCGCTGGTCGAGCGTGGTCAGGCGGAACGGCTCCGCGTCCGGGCGGAAGTGCCGCATCGGGTGGGGGTCGAAGGTCGCGACGATGGCCGGGCGGCCCTCGGCCCTCGCCCAGGACACCGCTTCGCCGACCACGGCCTGGTGGCCCTGGTGGAACCCGTCGAAATTGCCCAGCGCCAGGATCGCGCCGCGCAGGGCTGGGGGCATCTCTTCGCGGTGGTCGAGGCGAATCATCGTGGGCGGGCTATAGGTCGCGCTGCAGGGTCACGAAAGCGAAGGCGGGACGGGTGCCTTCGGCGGCGTGCTCCTCGCGGAAGGTTTCGCGCCAGCCCTCTCCCAGCGGCGGCATGTGGGTGTCGCCGGGAATGTCGGCGTGGATCTCGGTCAGCTCGATGCGCTGCGCGCGGGGCAGGGCCTGGGCATAGATTTCCGCCCCGCCGAAGATCACGATCTGCGGCGCATTGGCGAGGGCGAGCGCCTGATCCAGCGAATGGGCGGTTTCCGCCCCTTCCGCGCTCCAGGCGGGATCGCGGGTGATGACGATGTGGCGGCGGCCGGGCAGCACGCCGGGCAGCGATTCGAAGGTCTTGCGGCCCATGACCAG
>CAZFPW010000205.1:0-2806 GCA_964520765.1 uncultured Novosphingobium sp. | reverse complement strand
GCCCAGGCGTCGGCCTCGGCCCCGATCAGGTTGCGCATCTCCACGGCGGCGGCGGCCAGGCGGGTGTCGCCCAGCGGCAGGCCCAGGATCGCGCGGACGTGGTTCTCGAACTGGCTGGTGACCGCACCCTCGATCGTCCAGTGGCCGGAGTTGTGGACGCGCGGGGCGATCTCGTTGAACACCGGGCCCTCGGCCGTGGCGAAGAACTCACAGGTGAGCACGCCGACATAGCCGAGCGCCTCCGCGACCTGCGCGGCCAGGGCGCGGGCGGCCGGCACCTGCGCCCGGATCGCCGCCGCGGCGGGCACGGTCGAGCGGGCGAGGATGCCGTGCTCGTGCACGTTCTCGGCGCTGTCCCAATAGACGATCCCGCCGTCCGCCCCGCGGCAGAGGATCACCGAGAACTCGCCCGTGAACCGCACGAAGCCTTCGTAGATCAGCGGGACATCGGGCAGGTCCAGCCCTTCCGCGTCGGCGGGCTCCATGATCCGCCACTGGCCCTTGCCGTCGTAGCCGTCGCGGCGGGTCTTGAGGATGCCGGGGGCGCCGATCTCCGCGATGGCCCGCGCGAGGTCGGCCGCCGAATCGACCGGGGCGAACGGCGCGGTCCGGCCGCCCAGCCCGGTGACGAAGCGCTTCTCGCTCAGCCGGTCCTGCGCCGTCTCCAGCGCGCGCCAGTGGGGAACGGTCGCCTGCTTGAGCGCGGCCAGCGGCGCGACGGGGACGTTCTCGAACTCGTAGGTGACGACCGCGCAGTCGTCCGCGAACTTTGCCAGCGCTTCGGCATCGTCCCACTCGGCGCGGGTGAACGCGGCGCTCACTTCCGCCGCCACGCTCTCGGCTTCGGGCGCGTAGATGTGGCAGCGGTAGCCGAGCTGCGCCGCGGCGACCGCGATCATCCGGCCGAGCTGGCCGCCGCCGAGGATGCCGATGGTCGCGCCGGGGGGGATCATGCCTGGGGCGAGGCTTGGCGCGTGTGCTTCGACAAGCTCAGCATGAGCGGGCTTTCTGCCCACCGCACCCAATCCCGCTCAACCTGAGCTTGTCGAAGGCCACGCGCTGACCTCACCTCAGGACGGCCTTTCGGCCACGCTGTCGCTCTGCGCCGCGCGGAAGGCCTTGAGCCGCTCGGCCAGGGCGGGATCGTTCGTCGCGAGGATCGCGGCGGCGAGCAGGCCGGCGTTGGTCGCCCCCGCCTCGCCGATCGCCAGGGTGCCGACGGGAATGCCGGCGGGCATCTGGACGATGGACAGCAGGCTGTCCTGTCCCGACAGGGCCTTCGACTGCACCGGCACGCCCAGCACCGGCAGGTGGGTCATCGACGCGACCATGCCCGGCAGATGGGCTGCGCCGCCCGCGCCGGCGATGATCACCTTGAAGCCTTCCGCTTCCGCGCCCTTGGCGAAGGTGACCAGGCGGTCGGGCGTGCGATGGGCCGAGACGATCCGCACGTCGGCCGCGACGCCCAGCTTCTCCAGCGCCTCAGCGGCCTTGCTCATGGTCGGCCAGTCGGACTGGCTGCCCATGACGATTGCGACCTTCGGCGCGACAGATGCCCCCATTTCGCTCACCGCTCCGAGAGGTAGTAGCGCTCCAGCGCCTGAAGCCTGTCGTCCAGCTCATAGACGATCGGCTGGCCGGTCGGGATTTCCAGCCCGGTGATCTCGTCGTCCGAGATGCCCGACAGGTGCTTGACCAGCGCGCGCAGGGAGTTGCCGTGGGCGGAGATCAGCACGGTCTCGCCCTTGGCGAGCTGCGGTGCGATGGCGCTCTCGTAATAGGGCAGGACGCGGGCGATCGTGTCCTTGAGGCTTTCGGTGCTGGGGATCGCGATCCCGGCATAGCGGGCGTCCTTGCCGAGGTCGAACTCCGATCCGGCCTCCAGCACGGGCGGCGGAATGTCGAAGGAGCGGCGCCAGATCTTCACCTGGTCGTCGCCGTGCCTGGCCGCGGTCTCGGCCTTGTCGAGCCCGGTCAGGCCGCCATAGTGCCGCTCGTTCAGCCGCCAATCCTTGGTTTCGGGAATCCACAGCCGGCCGGCGGCTTCCAGCGCCAGGTGCAGCGTCCGAATCGCGCGGGTCTGGAACGAGGTGAAGGCGACGGTGGGCAGAAAGCCCTTCTCGGCCAGCAGGGCGCCGGCGGCGCGGGCCTCGGCCTCGCCCTTTTCGGTCAGGTCGACGTCCCACCAGCCGGTGAAGCGGTTTTCCAGGTTCCACTGGCTCTGGCCGTGGCGGACGAGGATCAGGCGCGGCAAGGTCTTACTCCAAAGGTTGCGGCACCGGCCCGCTCCCCCGCCGGCCACCCAGAGCATATCGTCTCGTGGGGTGGCCGGCGGGGAGCGGGCCGGTGCCGCCTCCGCCGTCGGGCGGACAACAAACGAGGCAGGCCCTAGCGGCTGGGGGGCGCTTTGGGAAGGTCTGGCGAATCGGCCGGGCCGCCCAGCTCGCGCGCCTGCGCCTTGCGCCGCCGCAGGTTCTCCCGCAGCTTGGCGGCGAGGCGTTCGTCGCGCGTGGGTTTGGGCTCGTTCATCGCCGGGTTTGTGGCCGCAGTCGGCCCAAGGCTCAACCCCTGCTTGACATTCCCCCCCCTCGCCGTCAAAGCCCGCGCCTGCTCGGCCCTGCCAAGGTCCGGGCCGCGGAATGGTGTGCTGCTGTAGCTCAGTGGTAGAGCGCATCCTTGGTAAGGCTGAGGTCGGGAGTTCAATCCTCCCCAGCAGCACCATTCCCTTGTCTCCCTTCGCAGGCGCACCGTTTTCCGGCTTGGAAAGCCGCGCCGGCCGGGTAAACACCCCTATATGGCTGATGGA
>CAZFPW010000204.1:1605-5034 GCA_964520765.1 uncultured Novosphingobium sp. | reverse complement strand
GTGATCCAGGTCACCGACCAGAAGCTCGCCAATCCCAATCCCGATTTCTTCTCCTATACGATGAGCAAGCACGCCCTCGCCGCGACGGTGCCGATGCTGGCCATGGCCCAGGCCGATCCGCGCGACCGGATCTACGGCCTCGCCCCCGGCGCGATCCTCGCCAGCCACGACCAGTCCGAGGACGAGACCGAGGTTTCGCACCGGATGAACCTGCTCCACCGCAAGACCGGCGCGGAAGAGATCGCCGGGGCCTGCCTGTTCCTCAGCGAAGGCTGGCTGGCCAGCGGGGAGACGCTGTTCGTCGATTCGGGCCAGCACCTGCTCGTCCAGCCGCGCGACGTCCTCTACCTCGCCAGGGAGCCGGCTTGATTCCATGGCGATTCCGCATAACCTCCTGATTCATGTGGCTGCTGGACAAAATCTTTCGCCGCATGGTCCGCCGGGGCCGGCTGACCGTGACCGACTACGACGGCACGACCTACCGCTACGGTGACGGCGGCGGCGAGGAGATCGCGATCCGCCTCACCGACAGGAACGCCGCCTGGGACATCGCCAAGCATCCCCGCGTCGGCGCGGGTGAGGCCTACATGGACGGGCGCGTGGTGGTCGAGCCGCCGCACGACATCCGCGACTTCATCCTCTTCGTCATCGCCTCGGCCAAGGCTCAGGGCGAAAGCCTCACCCCCCACGGCCCGCTGCGCCGCGCCGCCGACAACCTGGCCGCCCGGCTGGACCAGCTCAACTACCGCGCCCGCGCCTCGCGCAACGTGGCCCATCACTACGAGCTGGGACGGCAGTTCTACGAGCTGTTCCTCGACGAGGACCGGCAATATTCGATGGCCTACTGGCACGATCCCGCCGGCACGCTGGAGCAGGCCCAGCTCGACAAGAAGGCGCTGATCGCGGCCAAGCTCCACCTGCCGCAGGACGCCCGCCACCTGCGCGTGCTCGACATCGGCTGCGGCTGGGGCGGCTTCGCCCTCTATCTCAACCGCCGCTACGGCTGCGAGGTCCTGGGCATCAGCCTCGCCCCCGACCAGGTAGCCTTCTCCCGCCAGCGGGCCGAGGCGGCGGGCGTCGCCGACCGGGTGAAGTTCGAGGTGATCGACTACCGCGACGTCGCCGGGCAGTTCGACCGGATTAGCTCGATCGGGATGATCGAGCACCTCGGCGCCCCGCACTTCGCCGAATACTTCGCCAAGACCCATTCGCTCCTCGCCGACGACGGGGTCATGCTCACCCACACCATCGGCCGGGCCGAGCCGCCGGGCCAGACCGACAAGTGGACCCGCAAGTACATCTTCCCCGGCGGCTACGTCCCGGCGATGAGCGAGCTGACCACCGCGCTGGAGAACGCCCGCTGGGAAGTCTCCGACGTGGAGGTTCTGCGCTTCCACTATGCCCTGACCCTCGCCGAGTGGTATCGCCGGACCTGCGCCCACGAGGCGGTGATCACCGCGATGTACGATGCGCGGTTCTTCCGCATGTGGCAGTTCTACCTCGCCGGCTCGGAATCGAGCTTCCGCAACGGCGGCCTGGTCAACTTCCACATCCAGTCGATCAAGCGCCGCGACACCCTGCCGACGACCCGCGACTACATCGCCGCCGAGTTCGCCCGGCTCTCCGCCGCCGAGCAGGCCCCTGTCTGGCACCTTGCGATGTAAGGTCCCGCCTGTTAGGCGCGCCCCGCCTTTCATGCAGGGAGCCCTGGGCCAATGTCGGATATCAAGCGCGTCGTTCTTGCCTATTCGGGCGGCCTCGACACTTCGGTGATCCTCAAGTGGCTGCAGGTGAACTACAACTGCGAGGTGGTGACCTTCACCGCCGACCTCGGCCAGGAGGACGAGGTGGAGCCCGCGCGGCAGAAGGCGCTGCTGGGCGGGGTCAAGCCCGAGCACATCTATATCGACGACGTGCGCGAGGAGTTCGTGCGCGACTTCGTCTTCCCGATGATGCGCGCCAACGCCCGGTACGAGGGCGACTACCTGCTCGGCACCTCGATCGCCCGGCCGCTGATCTCCAAGCGCCTGGTCGAGATCGCGCGGGAGACCGGGGCCGACGCCGTGGCCCACGGCGCCACCGGCAAGGGCAACGACCAGGTCCGCTTCGAGCTGGGCGTCGCGGCGCTGGCCCCGGACCTCAAGGTCATCGCCCCGTGGCGCGAGTGGGACCTGGCCAGCCGCACCGCGCTGATCGACTTCGCCGAGAAGCACCAGATCCCCGTTCCCAAGGACAAGCGCGGCGAAAGCCCGTTCTCGACCGACGCCAACCTCCTCCACACCTCCAGCGAGGGCAAGGTTCTGGAAGACCCGTGGGAGGAGGTGCCGGACTACGTCTATAGTCGCACCGTCAATCCCGAGGACGCGCCCGACCAGGCCGAATACATCGAGATCGACTTCGAGCGCGGCGACGGCGTCGCGCTGAACGGCGTGGCGATGACCCCCGCCGGCCTGCTCGCCGCGCTCAACGCGCTGGGCCGCAAGCACGGCATCGGCCGCCTCGACCTGGTCGAGAACCGCTTCGTCGGCATGAAGAGCCGCGGCATGTACGAGACGCCAGGCGGCGAGATCTACGCCCGCGCCCATCGGGGGATCGAGCAGATCACGCTCGACCGCGGCGCCGCGCACCTCAAGGACGAGCTGATGCCCAAGTACGCGGAGCTGATCTACAACGGCTTCTGGTTCGCGCCCGAGCGCGAGATGCTCCAGGCCGCGATCGACCAGTCGCAGGCAAAGGTCTCCGGCACGGTCCGCCTCAAGCTCTACAAGGGCCAGGCCCAGGTGGTGGGCCGCAAGTCTCCGAACAGCCTCTACTCCGAACGCCACGTCACCTTCGAGGACGACGCCGGCGCCTACGACCAGAAGGACGCCGCCGGCTTCATCCGCCTTAACGCGCTGCGCCTGCGGCTGCTGGCGGCGCGCGATCGCTGAGGGGCTGCCCGGCCGAATCTTGTCCCCCGAACCGTCCACCGCCTTGTCCACTCCATTCGCGGCGGGCTGTGGATAACCCGCGCAGATTTGTCTTGCGCGACTCGGTTTCGAGGCGCAGCCTTCAGGTGTCGAAAGGTTGAGACCAACCCGCTTCTTCCAGGAATAAACCCCTGAAAGAGCACGGAAAAGTCGAAGCCGATCGAGACGGCGGCGATGCCCGCGAGCAGTGTCGGAAAACACGCCTGGAAAGCCTCTGGACCCGTTCCTTGGGCAGACCCGGCGAACCGCAGATGCAGCGAGTGGCGCGCTCTCGTCGGAACCGGAGATAGACCGGCCCGCACATGACACGAGGAAGGCTTGGCTTAGGCCCGCTACCCTCAAGTCCGCGAGACCGATCCACCACCGGATCCTTGGAACCGCCAGGCTGAAGGAGAGGCTCCCCCGGAGCCGAACCGGAAGCCTGACGGGACCCACCGCCTGGACCGCAGCGTAGCTCCCG
>CAZFPW010000204.1:0-1505 GCA_964520765.1 uncultured Novosphingobium sp. | reverse complement strand
GGGCGGCGCTTCGGCGCAGGCCGGTCGAGAGGCTCGAAAGCATCACCGCGGTCAGCCGTCAGGGCGCGAGGTAAAAGCAACCGCCCAATGTCCGGATGCCGACAGGCGCCCGTGGGGCCGGCAGCGATGCCGGCCCCATTTCGTTTGCCGGAAGCGGCTCGGCCGGAGACGCCGGATCGGCCCGTCCGGCCTCACCTGCCTCACCGAACTGCGGAAAGGCCCGGTTTTCCGCCGAAGTTGACGATATGCACAGAGTGCTGGGAATCTCCTCCGCAGTTCCCCGGCACGGGGCGGGAGACCGCTCGGCACAGCCGGAGGGCGGAGGGACGCCAGCCGGATCATCGGCCGTCGCGGAAACGGACGGTCCAGCGGCCTCGGACGATCCGGCCGCGTCATCATCGCCCTCGGCGCCGGATGATGCCCCCGGCTCCGCTCGATCCTGGGCAGGCATGTCCGCTTCGTCCTCCCACGGCGTCACCACCGGCTCCTCGTCCGCCGCCAGTGCGTCAGCGACCGCACCGACGCGCCCGGCCCAGCGGTCCCATTCGACCGCGGCGACGTCCTGCGCGGCCCAGAGCGCCCTGTCCTCCGCATCGCGGGCAAGCTGGCGCTCGTCGACATAGTCCTGCCGCGCCGCCTCGGCCTCTTCCGCCGCGCGCCGCGCCGCCTGACCGACCGCGCAAGCGCGTTCGAGCGGATAGCGGTGCCGCGCCATGGGCAGGAACGGATCAGGCTCGTGCGCGCCGTCGCCCTCGTCCGCCATATGCGCCGGATAGGTTTCCCCGGCGACGAGCGCGAGGATCTCGTCGAAGCGCTCGGCATGGGCCAGGGCCTGGGGATCGGCGGCGCGGGCATCGAGCCGGGCGAGATGGGCGAGCAGCAGCCGCGTGTCGAAGCGCACCTTCTCGCCCACCAGCTCGCCGCGATGCCACACCTGCTCGCGCACCCCGTCGAGCGCGCGATTGGCCAGCGCCTCCTCGGCCACCGCCCGCGCGTGGATCAGCGCCGCCTCCCACCCGGCGCGGAACATCGCATCCCGCCGCCGCGCGAGATAGGCCGCCTGCCGCGAAATGCCGACCTTGACGCAGGCCGCGTGGACGGAGCCCTGCTGGGCCAGGACGCTCAGGAACCGGGAGCGGCGCGGGGCCGTGAAATGGTAGGAATGGAGACCGGGGTCGGGTTCGGCGCCGGGCCCATCCCCGGACCGGGGCGGGCGATCGTCCTTAGGAAGTCCGATGTCCCGCTCCAGCGGAATCCACCCGCGCCCGAAGCCGGTGGGATAGCCGGCCCGCTCGGCAAAGGCGGACTTGCCCTCGCCCGCCTGCCCAGCCCCCAGGCCGCAGCCGGCCTCGGCCGCCGTTTCGACATCGAGGCAGTAATCGTCCGGCCACACCGCATAGTCGACGAGGCCGCCGTCCTGCTCCCGGCCGTCCTGATGGGCCTCTTCCCCGGCGGAAGGGCCGAATTGCGCTGCATCCTGATGATCCATGATCCGCTGCTCCTAT
>CAZFPW010000203.1:0-5034 GCA_964520765.1 uncultured Novosphingobium sp. | reverse complement strand
ATGACGAGTTTTTTGGGTAAGGAAGCAATTTCGCAACAATCCCCTGAAGAGGAGGGGGATACAATCAAGCCCTAATCCAGCCCCGCCTTCTCCGCCGCCTCGATCAGCATGGCCTCGGCCCGGCCACGGGCCGCGGCGCGGTCCAGGCCGAGCGACTGGGCCAGCGGCGCGCCCATCAGCGCGTCGCCCAACGCCAGGAGCACCAGGCTCAGCGTGACCTCGCGCAGGGCGCCCGAATCGCTTTCGTCGAGGCGGTCGACCACGCCGTGGATAGCCTCGACGATGGGGTGCAGCGCATCCTCGTTCCCCGTCAGCAGCATCCACGAGGCCAGCGCCCCGCCGCCTTCCCGGCCGAAGGCGTCGAAGGTAAGGTCGACCACCTCGCGCGGGGAGCCGATCCCGGCGCGGTGGGCCAGCGCGGCCTCCACGATCGCGGTGCAGATCGCTTCGGCCATGTACCGCGCAAGGGCCTTCTGCAGCCCCGCGGCGGACCCGAAGTGATGGAGCAGGTTGGCATGAGTGCGCCCCACTCGCGCCGCGACCGCCTTCAGCGTCACCGCCTGGGGCCCGGCCTCGAGCAGGAGCAGGCGCGCCGCCTCGAGGGCAGCGCCGCGACTCTGTTCGGGGGTAAGGCGCTTTCTAATTGACATTAATGTCAATTAGCCTATGGATGCGGTTCATGAATGCTCCCCTCCGTCCCCCGCTTGACGTAGAGACCGCGATGCCGGCTGGCAACCATGCCCTGCCCACGCCGGCCGATCTGGCCATCACCGTGCGCGACCGGCGGTTCGACCGGGGCACGCGCGCCGACCGCTGGTGGCTGAACGGCGATCCGGTGGCGACGGCCTGGCACAACGCCCTGTCCGCGACCTTCCCGCGTGGCGAGGCCTTCTTCATCGAATCGGTGCGCGCCAACCGCGACGGCGCGCCGCCCAGGCTGGCGGAGGAAATCCGCGCCTTCATCCAGCAGGAAGTCAACCACAGCCGCGAGCACATCGCCTTCAACAAGGCCGTGGCGGCGCAAGGTTACGACCTCAGCCGGATCGACGCCCATATCCAGGAAATGCTCGACATGGCCAAGGACCGCCCGGCGGTGGTCAACCTCGCCGCGACGATGGCGCTGGAGCACTATACGGCGATGATGGCCCACCTCCTGCTGAGCGACCCCCGCGTGCTCGAAGGCGGCGATCCCGAGCTGGCGGAGCTATGGCGCTGGCACGCGATCGAGGAGATCGAGCACAAGGGCGTCGCCTACGACACCTATCTCCATGCGACGCGCGACTGGAGCCGGGCCAGGCGCTGGCGGCTCAAGGCGATCATGATGCTCCTCATCACCAGGAACTTCGTCGCCCACCGCATCCGCGACACGCTGGACCTGCTGGCTCAGGACGGCATCACCGGCATCCGCGCCCGGTGGCGGGTGCTGGCCTATCTGTTCGGCAAGCCGGGCGTCCTGCGGCGGCTGATCCCCAGTTGGATCGGCTACTTCCTGCCGGGCTTCCACCCCTGGAACCACGACGACCGGGCCCTGATCGCAACGCGATGATCGTCATGTCGTCTCCCGGGCTCGACCCGGGACCGCTGGCCTCCAGATGGAACCCAGCCAGCCCTAGGGTCGGCCCCGGAACGTGGTCACGCCGCCTTGCCCATGTCGTCATCGTCGCAGTCGCACGGCCCGTCCAGCGCCAGGGCATAGGTCAGCGCCGGCACCGTTTCGCCCCGTGCCAGGCAGAAGCGCGGCCGCGTCTCGCCGGTGGGGCGGAAGCCGAGCTTGCGCAGGACCCGGTCCGACGCGGCATTGTCCGCGAAATGGTTGGCGATCAGCCGCCGATGGCCGAGCGTGCGCGCCAGGGTGAGGACCGCGCGCGCGGCCTCCGTGGCATAGCCCTGCCCCCAGCGGTCGCGGGCGATCCAGTAGCCAAGCTCGATGCCGTCCGGGCCGGGGGTGAGCCCGGCGCAGCCGATCAGGGCCGAGCCCTCGCTCGTCGGCAGGGTGACCAGAAGCTGCGGGCAGCGCGCATTCTGCTCGGCGCGCAGGAACGCGCGGGCCGAATCGGCGGTGTAGGGCCAGGGCGCCTGGGCCAGGTTGCGCACGATGCCTTCGTCGGCGATCCGCGCCCTCAGCTCGCTCCAGTCCTCCGGCCAGCCGGGCCGCAGGAACAGCCTTTCGCTGCGAATGAACATCTCAAGTCTCCACTCCTCGCCCCGCACGGGCCATCTAGGCACGGCGCGTGACATTCCGGTTACGTATTTCGCCATGGCGACGCGGATCTGCGCCGCCATGCCGAAAGGGTGCCGAGGGAGAGACGAAAAGAGGGAGACGGGCGGGGCCCTCTCCCTCATTCGAGCGGACTTCGCGAGTCCGCTGGGGCCATCCCGTCAGGATGACCCGGTGCCGGTCATCCGATTATTCGGCGGCTGCCGCCATATCAACCGATACGTACTTGCGGCCAAGCTTGCCGTCATGGAAGCGCACGCGGCCCTCGACGAGCGCGAACAGCGTGTGATCCTTGCCGATGCCGACATTGGCGCCCGGATAGACCTTGGTGCCGCGCTGGCGGATGATGATGTTGCCGCCGATCACTTCCTGACCGCCGAACTTCTTCACGCCGAGGCGACGGCCCGCCGAATCGCGACCATTGCGCGAAGAGCCGCCTGCTTTCTTATGTGCCATCTCGAACTACTCCGAATTCTTATTCAGCGGCCGGGGCGGCGGCTTCTGCCTGCTCGGCCTTGGGGGCGGCGGCCTTCTTGGCGGCCTTCTTTTCCTCGCCACCGACGGCGAGGATGCGCAGCAGGGTCATCTGCTGGCGGTGGCCGTTGCGGCGGCGGTAGTTGTGCCGGCGGCGCTTCTTGAAGACGATGACCTTCTCGCTCTTGGCCTGGGCGATGATTTCCGCGGAAACCACGACCTTGGCGGCGTCGGCGATAGCGCCTTCACTGCCGGCCAGGAGGACGTCACCCAGCGTGATCTTGTCGCCGGCTTCACCCGCCAGCTTCTCGACCGCGATCTTGTCTCCGGCGGCAACCCGGTATTGCTTGCCGCCCGTGCGCACGACTGCGAACATGGTACCCTTACCTATCAAAACTGTTTGACCGCCATTGGTCACCTGACCGGCAGCGGCATCCCGACACCCCGCGCCGAGACGCAGGGGGTCGAAAGAAGCGCTGCCCCTAGTCCAAGCCCCCCCACCTGTCAATCGCGCCTGTCAATTATGGCGGCGATGCTGGCGCAAGCTTTCCCGCATGCTATGGAAGCGGCGATGACACGCTTCGCGCCTATCCTCGCCTGCGCCCCCGCCTGCGCCATGGCCGTCCTGCTGGCCGGTTGCGCGGCGGACTACGACAATTACCCCTCGCTCGCGCGGCGCCCAGCCGAGCGGATCAGCGGCACGGCCGAGCCGGCTCCGCCGACCTCTCCCCCGCCGCTCGCGGTCGCGCCCAGCGCAGACCTTGTCGCCCGGCTGGCCCAGCTCTCCGACCAGGCGGAAAGCGCCCATCGCAGCTTCACCGGCCGCCGTTCCCGCGCCGAGCAGCTCGTCGGCGCGGCGCGGGGCGCCACGATCGGCAGCGAGAACTGGTCGGTGGCCAGCGTCGCCCTCGCCGATCTCGAAACCTCGCGCAGCCAGGCGATGATCGCGCTTGCCGATCTCGACGCGCTCTATGCCGCCCAGCGCGTCGAGGGCGGCGATGCCACCGCGATCACGGTCACGCGCGACCGGGTGATCGGCTGGATCGGGGAAGAGGACCAGATCCTCGCCCAATTGCGCGGGCGCCTAGCCGGCTAGGGCGGACCTAATCGCTCAACTGATCCTGAGTCGTGTCGAACGGCTCGGCCAGGTCGGTCTTCCAGCGGTCGAGATCGGCGAGGTCTTCGGCCCGCGGCTCGATCCAGCGCCACGTCCCGGCGCGTTTTTCCCGCTTCCAGAACCACGACTCGCTCTTCAGGTGATCCATCGCGAAATCCGCCGCGGCGAAGGCCGCCCGGCGGTGACGCGAGGCCGCCGCGACCAGCACGATCGGCTCGCCGGGGGCAAGCTCGCCAGTGCGGTGGATCATCAGCAGGCCGGACAGCGGCCAGCGCTCCATCGCGGCAGCGGCCAGGGCTTCCATGCCCGGCAGGGTCAGCGGACCATAGTGCCTCAGTTCCAGCGCCTCGACCGAATCGCCCGCCCGGACCTGGCCGGTGAAGCTGACGATCCCGCCAGCCGCCGGGTGGGCCGCCGCGAACCGGGCCAGCTCGGCGGCCGGATCGAACGATTCGCCCAGCAGGCGGACATCGGCCACCTCAGCCTCCGCTGACCGGCGGGAGGAAGGCGATCTCGTCGGCATCCGCGATCATCGTCTCGTCGAGCGGCTGCTCGGCGGGCAGGACCGCGCCGTTCACCGCGATACGCACCTTGGGGGACCCGAGCGCCGCGACCAGCTCCGGCGGCAGGCGGTCCATGACCGCCGCCAGCGACGTGGTCCGCGCCATCCGCATCGGAATCTCGGCGGCCCCAGCAATGTCCTCCAGCCGGCCGAGGAAGACGAACCGCGCCATCAGCCGCCGGTCATCGACATGTGGCGCGCCAGGGCCGGAGCGCCGCCGGGCGCGGAAATCTCGAAATGGTGGCGCCGCGGCTTGATCCGCATCGCCTCGTCCAGGCCGGCGGACAGGGCCGTGTCGGGATCGGCCGAACGCAGCGCCGCGCGCAGGTCGATCCGCTCGTGGCCGCCCAGGCAGGGATAGAGCTGGCCCGTCGCCGTCACCCGGATACGGTTGCAGCCGTCGCAGAAATTGTTGGTCAGGGGGGTTATCAGGCCAAGCCGCCCGCCCGTCTCCGCCACGTCGAAATAGCGCGCCGGGCCGCCCGTGCGGTGGCTGCTGGGAGTCAGGGTCCAGCGCCGCTCCAGCTCTTCGCGCACGGATACGAGCGGCAGGTAGTGATCGAATCGATCCTCCTCGACCTCGCCCAGCGGCATGACCTCGATCAGCGTATGCTCGAAGCCCTGCCCATGCGCCCAGGCGATCAGGTCGGGCAGCTCATCCTC
>CAZFPW010000202.1:1249-5071 GCA_964520765.1 uncultured Novosphingobium sp. | reverse complement strand
CACGTTTGCAAAAGATATAATCACCAAGGGATAGGGGCTGGCGGCAAGGCGTCGTCCGATCTTGCGGCGCAGCATAAAGCGGACCTTTCCCGGCGGGCAGGACAGGTGATTTGCATCGCGGCACCAAAGGGCGCAGACCATCGGGGAATGGAGAAGGTCATGTCCACGAACAAGAAGCAGGCGCAAGAGGAATTTCGGCGGATCGCCAAGTGGATCGTCATCGTCGGCGTCCTGATGGTGTTCGGCGCGCTGGCCTATCTGCGCTGGATGGGGGCCTGGTCGCTCCACGCGGTGATCGCCACGGTCCTGGGCGTGTTCCTGTCGGTGCTGCTCGGCTGCGGTCTGTTCGCCCTGGCCTTCTTCAGCGACAAGAGCGGCCATGACGACGACGTGAACAGCGCGACGAAGCACAAGGACCCCTAGGTCGCGCGATCCCGGCGGCTTTGCATGACGTCCTCCCGTTCGTGCTGAGGAGGGCCCGAAATCGCAGATTGAGGACCCGTCTCGAAGCACTGGCAGCACGCAGGCCCTTCGAGACGGCGTTTCAGCTTGCAGCTTCAACGCCTCCTCAGGGCGAGCGGATCAGGGCAAGGTGCTCTCCGGGTCATCGGGCGTTCAGGAAGCGGGGCTAGGCTCCCCTGCGTTCGATTCCCTAAGGAGGACCAACCGATGCGAAAGCTTCATGCAGCCCTTCTTGCCGCCGGGGGCGTCGCCCTCGTCGCCGGCACGGCCTATGCCGCGGGCAAGCTCAACACCATGGATGTCGCCCTGCCCGACGGCTCGGTCGCGCAGATCAGCTATGCCGGCGATGTCGCGCCGCGGGTCGAGATCGTCCCGGTCGAGGCGGCGGCCGATCCCTTCGTTGAGATGCAGCGCATGTCCGCGATGATGCAGGCCCGGCACGAGGCGATGATGCGCCAGGTGGCCGAGATGCAGCAGCGCGCGCAGCAGCAGATCCTCGCCGCGCAGCGGGCCGGCGCGGCCCGGACCGGCGGCCCCGGCCAGATCGTGGTGTCGACCAATGCTCCGGCGGGCAGCTATGCCTATACGGTGGTCTCGACCACCAGCTCGGGCAACGGCTGCACCCAGACGGTCGAGTACCGTTCCGACGGATCGGGCGCGGAGCCCAAGGTGACGCGGACCAGCGCGGGCGATTGCAGCGCGGTGCAGAAGAACGCGCCGGCCATCCCCGCCGCCGCTCCGGCGCAGCGGACCAAGGCGCCGGCCGTTCCGGTCGCCGATCCGATCCAGGGCCAGACGCGGATGCCTGCCCGCTCGACCTGAGCGGATCGGCTTTCCTACAGCGCGGGAGATCGGCTAGATCCGGCGGCATGGATCGCCGGAACCAGGCCCTGTTGCCCCTTGCCGAAGCCAAGCCCGCCGCCCGGTGCAAGGTGACGGGTGGCGGTGCAAGGCGACAGTTTCCGGGGCAAGGTTACACCTTTCCCCCAGGACTTTGTTGATTTCGTCAATTTCGGCGGATTTCCGCGGGTTCCGGCTCAGCCGTGGAGCAGGCTGTCCGGCGCGATCCAGACGGTGCGGGGGCGGCGGCGCTCGATCAGCCAGTCGGCCCCGACTCGGCGGAAGCTGTCGACGTAGAACCCGTTGTGGTCGAGGCCCATGGGGCTCGTCACCAGGAAGTAGGTGCGGGCCGTCGCCGTGTCCGGGCCGGTCAGGTCGACCTTCGAGGTGGTGATGTGGTGGCTGACGAAGCCGGCCGGGCGGTCCGCCTTCTGCGGGATCACCGAAGGGGCCTTCATCCAGGCGCGGATCGCTTCGCGCCCCGCGATCGGCTCGCCCCCGCCGGCCGAGAGGTCGAGCATGCCGTCTTCGGTGAAGCAGTCGGCATAGGCGTCGGCCTTGCGCGCGTCGCCGGCCTGGCCGATCGCGGCGAGCCGGTCGGCGATGGCCAGGCGGGCCTTCAATTCGTCATCGGTCATCGGCGGGCCAGCTCCGCCGGCTCACTTGAGCGTGGCGAGATAGTCGATCACCGCCTTGCGCCGGGCCGGATCGGGCATGCCGGGGAAGACCATCTTGGTGCCCGGCACGTCCTTCATCGGCGCAGTCAGCCACGTGTCCAGCTCGGCCTCGTCCAGGGTCTTGCCCCAGGTCTTCAGCGCGTCGGAATAGGCATAGCCGGGCAGGGTGCCGGCCTTGCGCCCGATCACGCCGTGCAGGCTCGGCCCGACGCCGTTCACGCCCGGCTTGACCGAGTGGCACGAGATGCACTGGGCGAAGGCCGCCGGCGGGCTGGCGGCGGCCTGGGCGGGCTCCGCCGTGCCGGCTTCCTCAGCCGGGGCGCTCCCCCGCTCGGCCTCGGGCTCCTTCGAGCCGCCGCAGGCCGCAAGGCCGGCCAGGCCGGCCGCCACGATCATCATCCGAACCAGGCGCATGTCGTTCCTCCCTACGGCTCCCCCATGCCGGGCGGGAGCGGGGGCGTCAACGCGGCGAGGTCAGGGGAGGGGCATGGGGCGCTACACTTTGCGACCAAGGTTTCGTGGACGGGGCGGGCCGCTGCCGGTAGCCTGCCGCCCACCACTAACCAAGGCGGAGATGGGTGATGTCCGACTTCATGGGTGAAGGGGTTTCCAGGCGGACCGTCCTGGCGGGCGGCGCGGCCGTCGGCGCGGCGGCCTTGCTGCCGGGCGCGGCCTGCGCCGCGACGGCCGGCGCGCCGATCCTCAAGGCGATTCCCTCGAGCGGAGAGCAGCTGCCGGTGATCGGCATCGGCACCAATGCGTTCGGGGTCAGCGATCCGGTGGAGGTCGCCGCCCGGCGCGAGGTGCTGGCCAAGCTGCCCGAGCTGGGCGGCAGGCTGGTCGACACCGCGCAGTCCTACGGCACGTCGGAGGCCGTGATCGGAGAGCAGGTCGCCGCGATCGGCAACCGGGACAGGCTGTTCCTCGCCACCAAGACCGCGATGCAGGGCGACTTCGCCAATCCCGCCGCCGTGCTCGACCGCTCCTTCGCGGCCTTGCGGACCCAGCGGATCGACCTGCTCCAGATCCACAACCTCGCCGGGCTGGAGCAGCTCATGCCGGCCTATCTCGAATACAAGCGGGCCGGGAAGCTGCGCTACATCGGGCTGACCACCTCGCAGGACAACCAGTACGAAGGGCTGGCGGCGGCGATGAATCGCTATCCGTTCGACTTCGTCCAGGTCGACTATTCGATCGACAACCGCAGCGCCGAGGAGACGATCCTGCCGCTGGCCCTGACGAAGAAGATGGCCGTGCTGGTGAACATGCCGCTCGGCGGGCGGCGCGGGACCAACCTGATCGGCCGCAGCGCGGGCAAGGCCCTGCCGCCCTGGGCTGGCGAGATCGGGGTGACGAGCTGGGCGCAGTACTTCCTCAAGTACATCGTCTCGCACCCGGCGGTCACCGTGGCGATCCCCGGCACGACCAAGCTGCGCCACCTGGAGGACAACCAGCA
Source organism: uncultured Novosphingobium sp. (assembly GCA_964520765.1). Taxonomy (GTDB): domain Bacteria; phylum Pseudomonadota; class Alphaproteobacteria; order Sphingomonadales; family Sphingomonadaceae; genus Novosphingobium. The sequence goes on along the minus strand of CAZFPW010000202.1, from coordinate 1,636 downwards.
GGCCGGCCGCGGCGTGCTGCCCGACGCGGCGCAGCGCAAGCGGATGGAGGATTACTGGGCGAGCCTGGGTTAGCCCTTGGCCTGATCCGGCAAGACGCCTATCGGGGCCGGCTTCATGACCGGCACCGCCGCGCCTTCCCCCTTCCGCGCCGAGCTGCGCGCCACCCTGGCCATCGCCGGGCCGCTGGCGCTCGCCAACCTGCTGCAGATGGCGATCGGCGCGGTCGACATGATCTTCGTCGCGCGGCTGGGGCAGGAGCCGCTGGCCGCCGCGAGCCTCTCGGTCTCGATCTTCATGCTGATCTCCTGGGCGCTGTCGGGCCTGACCGGCGCGGTCGCCCCGCTGATCTCGGCCGAGCGTGGAGCCGGCCGCCATGCCGTGCGCGA
>CAZFPW010000202.1:0-1149 GCA_964520765.1 uncultured Novosphingobium sp. | reverse complement strand
GGCGCGATCCTGGTGAACGTGCTGGGCAACTGGGTCTTCATCTATGGCCACTTCGGCCTGCCCGCGCTCGGTCTGGAAGGCTCCGCGCTGGCCACCGTGGTCACGGGCTGGACGACCCTTGCCGCCTACGTCGTGGCGATCCAGACCGACCGGCGGCTGCGGCGCTACTATCTGTTCGGGCGCTGGTGGCGGCCCCATTGGCAGCGCTTGCGCGAGATCCTGCGGATCGGCCTGCCGATCGGGCTGATCGTCGTGGCCGAGGGCGGGTTCTTCGGCGCGGCGGGCTTCCTGATGGGGCGGATCGGCCCGGCCGAGCTGGCCGGGCACGCCCTGGCGCTCCAGATCGCCGCGCTCGCCTTCCAGGTGCCGTTCGGCGTGGGCCAGGCCGCGACGATCCGTGCCGGCTTCCACTACGGCGCGCAGAACCGGGTGGGCGTGGCCTGCGCGGGGTGGGCGGCCCTGGCGGTCGCCTTCGGCTTCTCCTTCGTCGCGGCGGCCGCCATGGTGCTGTTCCCCCGCACCGTCCTGTCGATCTATGTCGAGCTGGATGCGCCCGCCAACGCCGCCATGATCGCGCTCGCCCTGCAATACCTGCTGGTCGCGGCCGCGTTCCAGCTCTTCGACGGCATCCAGGCGGTCGCCGCCGGCCTGCTGCGCGGCCTGCAGGATACCCGCGTGCCGATGGTCATGGCCCTGTTCGGCTACTGGATCGTCGGGTTCGGCGTGGCGATCGTCCTGGGCTTCTTCACCCCGCTGTCCGGGGTCGGCGTGTGGATCGGGCTGGCGGTGGGGCTGGTCGCGGTCTCCGCGCTGCTGCTCCGGCGCTGGCACGCCCGCGAGAAACTGCACCTCGTCCCGTTTTGAGGCCGGCGTGAAGGGCGGCCAAAAAAATCGCTCCGCTTCTCCTTGACGCCCTATGAACATCCACCCATATGCGGGCCGCTGGCACTCTCCGAGCGGGAGTGCCAAGTCGTTTCCGATTCACGTTTTTCGTTTCATTGGGAAAGGGAGTATTCCATGGGTTTCCGTCCGCTGCACGACCGCGTGCTCGTACGCCGCGTCGAGGCTGAAGAGAAGACCGCCGGCGGCATCATCATTCCCGACAGCGCCAAGGAAAAGCCGGCCGAGGGCGAGATCGTCGCCGCCGGT
>CAZFPW010000201.1:0-5116 GCA_964520765.1 uncultured Novosphingobium sp. | reverse complement strand
CATATCCTCCTTGCCAAATCTCTTTGCCGCGCTGCACAATAAGGGATGCGCATCGCCATCGTCGATGAAAGCGCCGCCCGCGCGTCCGTGATCCGGGAGGGCCTTGCCTCGCTCGACGATTGCGAGGTCTTCGTCGTCACCGAGCGTCGGGGGCTGGTCGCGCAAATCGGGGAGATCGCGCCCGATGTCGTGCTGATCGATCTCGGCAATCCCTCCCGCGACGTGCTGGAGGAATATTTCGCCGTCAGCCGCGTCCTGGCCCGGCCGATCGCGATGTTCGTCGACGAGAGCGACGACGAGGCGATCGCCGCCTCGATCGACGCGGGGGTTTCGGCCTATGTCGTGGACGGGCTCGCGGCGAACCGGATCAAGCCGCTGATCGACGTCGCCGTCCGCCGGTTCAACGCCTTCGCCCGGCTCCAGGCGGACCTGGCCGAGGCGCGCGGCCAGCTTGCCGAGCGCGAGACGATCGACCGGGCCAAGCGCATCCTGATGGACAGTCGCGGCCTGCCCGAGCCCAAGGCCTATGCCGAGATGCGCAAGGCCGCGATGGATCAGGGCCGGAAGATCGCGGAAATCGCCCATGCGATCGTGACGGCGCACCAGCTGAGGGGAGGAAAATGATGGCCGAGGAACTGACGGTCGGCTTCCTGCCCCTGGTCGACGCCTGCCTGCCGATCCTGGCGCGCGAGCACGGCTTCGCCGAGGAGGAAGGCGTCTCCCTGCGGCTGGTCAGGGACGTGAGCTGGGCGACCGTGCTCGACCGCCTGCTCTACGGCCACAGCGACGCGGCGCATCTCGTGGCGCCGCTGGCCATCGCGACGACCCTGGGCCGGGGCCGCCCGGCGCAGCCGCTGTCGGTGCCCTTCGTGCTGGGGCTCAACGGCAATGCCATCACCCTTGCCCCCGGAATCGCCCGGCGCGTCGGCGCGGCAGGCAGGCTCGGCGATCCGGCGGCGGTCGGCGCGGCGCTGGCCGAGGTGGTGCGCGAGCGGGCCGTGGCCGGAAAGCCGCTCCGCTTCGGCGTGGTCCACCGCTATTCCAGCCACAACTACATGCTGCGCTACTGGCTGGCCGCCTGCGGCATCCGGCCCGACCGCGACGTCGAGACCGTGACCGTGCCGCCGCCGTTCTGCGCCGACGCGCTCGAAACGGGCGAGGTCGATGGCATCTGCGTGGGCGAGCCGTGGAACAGCGTCGCGGTCGAGCGCGGCGTGGGGGAGATCGTGCTGGCGACGGCGCAGATCTGGCGGCGCGGCGTGGAGAAGGTGCTGACCCTGCGCGAGCCGGTGCTGGCCGAGAAGCGCGACGCGGTGGAGCGGCTGATCCGCGCCCTGTGCCGCGCCGGCCGGCACTTCGTCGACCCGGAGAACTGGGAGGCCAACGCCGCGATCCTCGCCCGCGCCGACTACCTCGATGGCGATCCCGTGCTGATCCGCCGCGCGATCTCCGACCGTCTCCTGCTCGCGCGGGGCGGCGAGGTCGTCCACTTTCCCGACTTCATGTTCCAGTACCGCGAGGCGGCGAACTTCCCCTGGGTCAGCCAGGCCGAATGGCTCTACACCCAGATGGTCCGCTGGGACGGGCTGGCCTTCGATCCCGCCGACGCAGCCAGGGCCGCCCGCGTCTTCCGCCCGGACGTCTATCGCAGCGCCCTTATCGGCACCGATGAACCGCTGCCGGGCGCCAGCTCCAAGGTCGAGGGCAGCCTGCGACAGAAGACTTCGGTCGGCACGCAGCAGGGCCACATGACCCTGGAAAGCAACCGTTTCTTCGACGGGCGGACCTTCGATCCGGCCCATCTCGCCGCCTACGTGGCTGAGCTGGCGCGGGACGAATGATGCTGCATCGCAAAATTTTCTTGCTGCATCGCACGCGAATCGGTTAGTCCTTAGGCCAGTCGAGCCGGTCGCCGCCCAAGGAAGGGCGGCATCACAGCGCCGCCGCCCGGCTTCATTCTGAAACACCGCGTGGCAACGTCGCCGCCCGAATCCGGTCCTCATGGGGCCGGGATCGAGGCGGCTTTTTCGCGTTGGCGCGTCAGCTCGAAGGGATATCACGATGAATACCCTCGTCATGCCGCAACCCGCCGTCCGGGCAACTTCGGAAGGGCCGGGCGGCGCCGCGAAATCGGGCTTCTGGCAGGCAGGCCACCGCCCCACCCTGCTTGCCGCCTTCCTCTACTTCGACGTCGCCTTCATGGTCTGGGTCATGCTCGGGCCACTCGCCCCGATCATCTCGCAGCAGCTCGGGCTCGATCCCGCGCAGAAGGGCCTGATGGTTGCCGTGCCGACGCTGGCCGGGGCAATCCTGCGGCTCGTAAATGGCCTGCTGGGTGACCGGATCGGGCCCAAGCGCACCGGCGCGATCAACCAGGTCATCGTCATCGTCGGCCTGGCCGTGGCCTGGCATTTCGGCGTTTCGAGCTTCGCCGGCACGCTTGCCGTCGGCGTGATCCTGGGCTTTGCCGGGGCGAGCTTCGCGGTCGCCCTCCCCCTCGCCAGCCGCTGGTATCCGCCCGAGCACCAGGGCAAGGCCATGGGCATCGCCGGCATGGGCAACTCGGGCACCGTGCTGGCGGCGCTCTTCGCACCGCTGCTCGCCAACGCGTTCGGCTGGAACAATGTCCTGGGCCTGGCGCTGATCCCGCTGGTCGCGGTCTTCGTCTTCTACATGATCGCCGCGAAGGACAGCCCGACGCAGCCCGCGCCCAAGCCGCTGTCGGCCTATGCCGGGGTGCTCAAGGAGCAGGACGCCTGGTGGTTCATGCTGTTCTACTTCGTCACCTTCGGCGGCTTCGTCGGCCTCTCCAGCTCGCTGCCGATCTACTATGCCGACACCTTCGGATTGACCCCGGTGATCGCGGGCTATTGCACGGCGGCCTGCGTCTTCATGGGATCGCTGCTGCGGCCGGTCGGCGGCGCCTTTGCCGATCGGTTCGGCGGGGTGAAGACGCTCACGGCGGTCTATTCGCTCGCCGCCGTGGTCCTGGCCTGCATCGCCGCCAGCGCCTTTTCGCTGACGCTCACCGTGGCGCTGTTCCTGGCCGCCATGGGCATCCTGGGCATGGGCAACGGCGCGGTGTTCCAACTCGTGCCGCAGCGCTTCCGTGAGGAGATCGGGGTGATGACCGGCCTGGTCGGCTTCGGCGGCGGCATCGGCGGGTTCTACCTCGCATCCTCGCTGGGCCTCGCCAAGAAGCTGTCGGGCAGCGCTGCTCCTGGCTTCCTGGTCTTCGCCGCCCTCGCGGTGATCGCGCTCGCCGGCCTGATGCTGGTTAAGGCCCGCTGGCGGAGCACCTGGGGCGCCGAGGCCACGGGTGTGCGCATCTGATCCCCGGACGCCCCGCCATGCTGCACCGCAAAATAACTGCTTGCCCGCAAGGCAACGAATCGGTTACCTAATTCCCGAACGCGGCCCGCGCCGTCCACCGTCGGACGATCCCAGCGCAGCCGCATTTTGAACTGACAACGCGTGGCAACGAAGCCGCCCGAACTGGTCCCGCAAGGGCCAATTCGAGGCGGCTTTTTCGTTGTGCGCGGCGGACATGGAGACGCGACGTGAATGCGCCGATGAACTTCGAGAACGACCGCCAGGATACCACCCGCGAAAGGCTGGTGGTGATCGGCAACGGCATGGCCGGCTGCCGCGCCGTGGAGGAAATCCTGGCCCGCGATCCCGATCGCTATTCGATCGCGATCTTCGGCGCCGAGCCGCGGGTGAACTACAACCGCATCATGCTCTCGCCGGTCCTCGCGGGCGAGAAGGCCTTCGCCGACATCGTCATCAACCCCGCCGAATGGTACGCCGAGAACGGCATCGACCTGATCTCCGGCGATCCCGTCGAGCGGATCGACCGCACGACCCAGACGGTGATCGCCCGCTCCGGCCGGGTCGAGCCTTATGACCGGCTGCTGATCGCCACCGGCTCCGATCCTTTCATCATCCCCGTGCCGGGCTCCAACCTGCCCGGCGTCGTCACCTTCCGCGACCTCGATGACGTCGACAAGATGCTCGCCGCCGCCGAGAAAGGTGGCAACGCGGTGGTGATCGGCGGCGGCCTGCTCGGGCTCGAAGCCGCCCACGGACTCAACCTGCGCGGCATGTCGGTGACGGTCATCCACCTGATGCCGACGCTGATGGAGCGCCAGCTCGACGAGGCCGCCGGCTACCTGCTCAAGTCCGAGCTGGAGCGCCGGGGCCAGGCGATCCTGACCGGCGCAGACACCGCCGAGATCGTCGAGCAGGACGGCCACGTCGCCGGGGTCAGGCTCAAGGACGGCCGCGAGATTCCCGCCGACATCGTGGTCATGGCGGTCGGCATCCGCCCCGCCACGGCCCTCGCCCGGACCGCCGGCCTGGAGGTCGAGCGCGGCATCGTGGTCGACGACCACATGGTCACGTCCGACCCGGCGATCATGGCGGTGGGCGAATGCGTCCAGCACCGGGGCGCTTGCTACGGCCTGGTCGCGCCGCTGTGGGACATGTGCCGGGCGCTGGCCGATCACGCGACGGGCGCGCCCTCAGGCTACCAGGGTTCGGTCACTTCGACCAAGCTCAAGGTCTCGGGGATCGACCTGTTCTCCGCCGGCGATTTCTCGGGCGGCGACGGGGCCGAGGACATCGTCATGCGCGACGCCGCGCGCGGCGTGTACAAGCGGGTTATCGTCAAGGACGATCGGCTGGTCGGCGCGGTGCTCTATGGCGACACGGCGGACGGTTCATGGTACTTCGACCTCCTGCGCAAGGGCGAGGACGTCTCCGCCATCCGCGACGCGCTGATCTTCGGCCAGGCCTTCGCTCTGACTGCCTCGGGGGAAGGCGCCCTCGCGGACCCTAACGCCGCCGTTGCCGCCCTCTCGGACGATGCCGAGGTCTGCGGCTGCAACGGCGTTTCCAAAAGCACGGTCGTCGCCACCATCCGCGAGGGCGCATGCAGCCTCGATGCGGTCCGTTCGCAGTGCAAGGCCTCGGCAAGCTGCGGCTCCTGCACCGGCCTGGTCGAAAGCCTGCTCCGGCTGACGCTGGGCGACGACATCCAGTCCGGCCCCAAGACGCTCTGCAAGTGCACCAGCTTCAGCCACGACGACGTGCGCCGCCTGATCCTGGAGAAGGA
>CAZFPW010000200.1:0-5132 GCA_964520765.1 uncultured Novosphingobium sp. | reverse complement strand
TCCTGGTAGCCGGAGACCCAGACATAGGGCGGCTGCTTGGTCTTCAGGCCGGTGTGGACCTGCGGGATGTTGCCGCAGTCCTGCTCGAAGATCTTGGCGAGGCCGCCCAGCTCGGGCGCCTGGGTCCAGTGGTCGTCCGCCCCCAGGAAGCGCTGCGGCTTGGGCGGCGGCTTGGGCTTGCCCTCGGGCCAGGGGGCCAGGAGCATGGCCTGCATCAGGCACTGGTTCGGATCGTCGCCATAGGGGCGGAAGCGATAGACGATCCGGCCCCAGCCGCCCCAGGGGCTGAAGTTCGGGAACAGGTTGTTGAAGGTCTGCTCGATCAGCTCGGCGTCGGAATAGTCCTCCACCTCGTCGCCGATCAGGCTGCGCAGGTATTCGCGGTTGAAGTCGGCCATCTGGCGATAGGCTTCCAGCGCCCGCTCGGGCGGGACGATGATCCCGCGATGGGGGCTGGAGCCCGAGACGCCGACATGGCCGAGCCGACCCCAGTTGCCGAACACGTCGAAGCGCAGGTCGGCCAGGTCGCCGCCCTGGAGCAGGAGCTGCGGATGGGTGGCGAGGGAGTGCCAGCCCTCCTGGAACGCCTCCTGGGCGATCTTCCAGTTGGCGCGGATCACCTTGACCACGTCGGCCTGCTTGTAGCGGTTCTGGAGCTTGATCTTGGCATAGTGCTCGATCATCTCCGGCCCCATGTAGTCCTCAAGGCTCTCGGCCTCGGGATCGGGGTTGATGAAGACGAAGCCGGCCCAGGTCGCGGCCTTGGCCTGGGGCAGCTCGGCCACGTCCTCGCGCACGCCGGGGAAGTCCCACTCGCCGGTCATCAGCTTGAGCCCGCCGTCGATCCCCCAGGTCCAGCCGTGGTAGGGGCAGCGGAACTCGGTGGCCTTCTTGCCGTGGCATTCGCGCAGCTGCCGGCCGCGGTGGAGGCAGGCGTTGGGATAGGCGCGGATCGAGCCGTCCGCCTGCCGCACGACCAGATATTGCAGGTGGGCGATCTCGTAGAGATGGTAGTCGCCGGTCTCGGGAATGTCGTCCTCGCGGCAGACGAGCTGCCAGCACTTCTTCCAGATCTTCTCGACCTCGAGGTCGTGGTACTTCTTGTCGAAGTAGCGCGCGACCGGCACCTTGACCGGGCCGCCCGGCAGGGGCGCGCTCTTGCGGAAGACCGCCGGCAGCTTGTCCGGCTTGCGATCGTTGCCGAGCAGGAAGTCGAGGTCGATGTGCGAGGCGGAGCGCATCCCCTCGGGCGTCATCTTGCCCTGGTCGCCGACATAGGGCGCGATGATCTTGGGCCGCTGGTGCGCGTCCCGGGCGGTCTCGCGCGGGCTGGTCGCCGTGACCTTGGGGGTGTCCTCCTCCAGCGGCGGCAGGAAGGCCCAGAAGATATCGCGGCCCGGCGGCAGGTCGGGCCCGCCGATGTATTTGAGCATGTGCGGATCGGCGTAGGTCAGGTCGCCCTCGATCCAGGTGCCGTCGAAGCGGAACACGCCGGACTTGCCTTTGTTCTTGTCCTCGACGCGGACCAGGCCGTCGCCGATCTCCTCATAGACCGCCCCGCTGATCGGATGGGGTTCGCTGCGCATGTATCCTCTCCTAGGCTTCTCTATTGGGGCGGCTCAGAGTTGAGGCATCCGCCCGTGGACTTCGTTGGTGACGATGGCCGCGGCGGCGCGCAGCCGCTCGGCATAGCGTTCGATCTCGAACGGGCGGAGCGCGGGCGGCAGGCCGCTCAGCGTCAGCTCCAGCTCGACCGCGCCGGTCAGCGAGAAGACCGGGGCGGAGATGTAGCAGACCCCCTGGCCGTCGGCGCGCGACACGTCGAGCAGCTGGACCTCGTCCGGGGTGAGCGCGGCGACGCGCTGGCGGATCGCCTCCCAATAGGCCTCGTCGCGGGGCAGGCCGGCCGGCTGGATCGTCGCCTGGCGCAGGCTGAGCAGCACCGGCCCGCTCGCCGCGACGGCATAGCCGCGCCGCCGCACCACGGGCAGCGCCGCCTCGATATGGGCGAGCATCGCCGCGTCGAGCGGGATGGGCGAGCGGGCCAGGAACTCGCGAATCGCGCGCTCCCCGCTCCATGCGACGGCGGAAAGGCCGATCGGCGGGATGATCGGGTGGCGCTCGCCCACCCGGTTCATCTCCTCGTGGGACTGGGGCGTGCCGGCCTTGGCCAGGACCAGGCGATCGCCCTCGACGATGATCGTCGCGACGCACTGGGCCTTCAGCTCGCCCACCAGGCGCGCCATCTCGCGCCGGGCCACGTCGATCCCGCGATGCTTCTCCAGCGCCGCCTGGCCGACCGCGACCAGGGCCAGGCCCAGCGAATAGGTCTTGTGCTTGGGATGCCGCGCCAGGAACCGGGCGCCCGACATCGTCGTCAGGACCCGGTGCGCCGAACCGTTGCTGAGGCCCACGTTGCGCGCGATCTCCGACAGGGTGAACGACTCGGTCGGATGGGCGGCAAGGAAGTTTATCACGTCGATGACGCGGCTGTTCGGGCCGGAGCTGTCAGTCGCTGGGAGCACGGGCCGGGACTCGAAGTTAGGCGTTGACTGGACCGTCTGGCTATCCCAGGGATTTCCAGACAGCAATAAAGGCTTTCCACATATGGAAAATAAAAAGATGACGGTGGAAGAGGTGATCGCCGCGGCAAGCGCACAGACGGGCCTTTCCGACTATGGCGATCCGGCGGTGCTCGACGGGCTCCAGCGCCTGCTCGACGCCTATGCGGGCGAGGCGCGCTTCACCGCGCGCGGCTCCCAGATGGCCCATGCCGACCTGGTGACCTACATGAGCATCCGCATGCGCATCGAAGGCTGGCTGAAGGACCATCCCGAGCTGCTCGACGCGCCCATCGAAAAGCCGCTGTTCGTCTTCGGCCTGCCGCGCACCGGCACGACGCTGGCGATCAACCTGCTCGCCTCCGATCCGGCGCGGCGCTCGTTCCTGCGCTGGGAAGCCTATGAGCCGACCCCGCCGGCGACCCCGGAGGAACTCCACGCCGGCCCGCGCTTCGACGCGATGGACGCCAAGACCAAGACGGCGCTGCAATACATGCCGCACATCGCCGCGATCCACTTCGAGGAGGCGGACAGCCCGACCGAGTGCCAGTTCCTGATGACCCCGAGCTTCTGCTCGCAGGTCTACGAATCGCAGGCCGACATCCCGAGCTATCGCCAGTGGTTCCTGCACGAGGCGGACTATGGCCCGGCCTTCCGCCACCACAAGCGCACGCTCCAGGTCCTCCAGCACCACGCCAAGGGCAACTGGACGCTCAAGAACCCGTGGCATCCGCTCTATCTCGACGCGCTCAAGGACACCTATCCCGACGCGCGACTGGTGATGACCCACCGCGATCCGGCCGAGGTGGTCGGCTCGATCTGCAGCCTGATCAAGTACGTCCGCCAGATCTACAGCGACGACGTGGACCTGAAGGGCATCGGCGAGACCTTCATGGACACCTTCGAGGTGATGATCGCCCGCGCCGACGCCTTCAAGGCGAAGCACGGCGCGCGGGCGATCCACGACGTGCAGTACGCCGACACGGTGCGCGATCCGATCGGCACGGTGAAGGGCATCTACGCCGCCATCGGCGACGACTATACGCCCGCGGCCGAGGCGGCGATGAACGCCTACATGGCCGACAACCAGAAGGGCAAGCACGGCAAGCACGCCTACGACCTGGCCGAATACGGCCTGTCGAAGGAGGCTGTGCGCGAGCGCTTCAAGGACTATATCGAGCGCTACGACATCCCCGTGAAGGGCTGAGGCGATGACCATCGGCGAGCGCTACGGCGAGCTGTTCCAGATGAGCTACATCACCCGCGATCTCGACGCGGCGATGGCCCATGCGAAGGACGCGCTCGGGATCGAGAGCTTCCACACTTCCGAATCCGAGATCGACGTGCTGTCCTACGGCCAGCCGCGAAAGCTCGGCGTGCGGGCGGCGATGGCCAATATCGGCAGCCGCCAGTTCGAGATCATCCAGCCGGTCTCCGGCCCGATCGAGATCTACACGGATGAGGTGGACCTGTCGGGGCACATCCTGAACTTCCACCACACCGCCATCGCCGTGCGGGGCGACTACGCCGCCTGGCAGGCCCTGCTGGCCGAGGTCGCGGAAAGCGGCGACGAATTCGCCTATCTCTTCCCCGCCGAACAGCACGAGCAGCAGGGCATGGCCTTCTGCTATGTCGATACGCGCCACCGGATCGGCCATTTCACCGAGTTCCTCTGGGTCGATCCGGCGCTGAACGGCCTGCACATCATCCCCCAGCCGGAGCAAGACGCATGACCCTTTCGAACAAGGCCGCCGCCCTGAACCTCGGCCGGATCGGCATCTGGTCCACCGCGGTCCGCTTCGCCCCCGAAGGCCGCGAGGCGGCCGGCGAGCTGGAGCAGCTGGGCTTCGGCACGGTCTGGATTCCCGGCGGCGTGGACGACGGCGTGATCGCCTCGCTCGACAGCCTGCTCGACGCGACCTCGGGCCTGAAGCTCGCGACCGGGATCATCAACATCTGGAAGCACGAGCCGGACGAGCTGGCCGCTTGGTGGCGGGGCCAGTCGCCCGACCGGCAGGCGCGGCTCCTCCTGGGCCTGGGGGTCAGCCACGGGCCGCTGATCGGGGAGGCCTGGGCCAAGCCGCTGGCCAAGATGACCGCCTTCCTCGACGGGCTCGACGCCGCGGGCATGCCCGCCGACCGGCTATGCCTCGCCGCGCTCGGCCCGAAGATGCTGGAGCTGGCCGCCGGCCGCACCGCCGGTGCCCATCCCTACATGGTCACGACCACGCATACGGCGGCCGCCCGGCGGAAGCTCGGGCCGGACGCCCTGCTTGCCCCGGAACAGGGCGTGGTGCTGGAAACCGATCCCGCCAAGGCGCGGGAGATGGCGCGCGGCTTCGTGCAGCATTACGCGCGCCTGCCGAACTACGCCAACAACTGGCGGCGCGAAGGCTTCACCGACGCGGAGATCGAAGGGCTGGACGACCGGCTGATCGACGCGCTGATCGCCTGGGGCGACCTCGATGCAATCGCGGCCCGGCTGGACGAGCATTTCGCCGCCGGGGCCGACCACGTCTGCGTGCAGGTCATCGGACCGGGCGGGATGCGCCCCGACATCGCGCATGACCG
>CAZFPW010000199.1:0-5211 GCA_964520765.1 uncultured Novosphingobium sp. | reverse complement strand
TGGCGGAGAGGGTGGGATTCGAACCCACGATACGGTTGCCCGTATGCCGCATTTCGAGTGCGGTGCATTCGACCTCTCTGCCACCTCTCCGCGAAGCGTCCTTCATGACGGCGCGGAAGGCGCCGGCGGGTCGAAAGGAAGGGCGCGGTTAGCGGATGGTCGGGCGCTTGCCAAGCCCCTGATTGCCGGTTCGTCGGGGATTTATCCCGGGCTTTGCTTGTTTCGCGCCCGCAAAAAACTATATTCGGCCCATGAACAAGGCAACCATGGATCGGGCCACCTATTTCTCACCCCAGGCCGGCCGCGTGATCGAAGCTCCGCAGAGTTCCAGCGCGCGCTTCGCGATCGGGGACGTGGTGCGCCACAAGATCTACGATTTCCGCGGGGTGATCTTCGATATCGATCCGGTCTTCGCCAACAGCGAGGAATGGTACGAGTCGATCCCCAAGGAAGTGCGCCCGGCGCGCGAGCAGCCCTATTACCATCTCTTTGCCGAGAACGAGGATTCGAACTACATCGCCTATGTCAGCCAGCAGAACCTGCTGGAGGATGCCGAGGGCGGGCCGGTCGAGCATCCGAACGTGGCGCAGTTGTTCGAGGATTTCGCCAACGGCCGCTATCGCCTGCGCCGGGGCCTGACCCACTGAGCGGCTTGGCCGGGCGGACCGGCTGAACGCCTGCCGGCTGACCTCATCCGCGCGATCAGCTCTTGATCCGCCAGCCGGAACGCAGGATCAGATAGGTCGCCCCGGCGAGCGCCGCGTTCATCACGCCCACGCCGATCGCGCTGTGCAGCACCGCCATGTTGGTGCTGCCGATGTCGCTCTGCCCCAGGAAGCCGAAGCGGAAGCCGGAGATCAGGTAGAAGAACGGGTTGAGCCGGCTGATCGCCTGGAAGGCCGGGGCCAGGTTGTCGATCACGTAGAAGGTGCCCGAAAGCAGCGAGAGCGGCGCGATCACGAAATTGGTGACGGCCGCGTTGTGATCGAACTTTTCGGCCCAGATCGAGCTGAGGAAGCCGAGCAGGCCGAGGAACAGCGAGCCCATCAGGCCGAACCAGACGACCGCCCAGGGATGGGCCATCGCCAGGCTCACCCCCGGCCAGAGCAGCATGGCGAGCACGAGGGCCAGGCCGACCAGCACCGCGCGGGTCACAGCCGCGGCGATCATCGCCAGCATCAGCTCCGCTTCCGAGAGCGGCGGCATCAGGAAATCGACGATCGTGCCCTGCAGCTTGCCCGAGAGGAACGAGAAGCTCGCATTGGCAAAGGCGTTCTGCATCATGCCCATCATGATGAGGCCAGGGGCGACGAAGGTCGCGAAGTTGACGCCTAGCACCATGCGGTCGGCCCGGCCCATCGCGACGGAGAAGATGACCAGGAAGAGCAGGGTGGTGATGGCCGGCGCCCAGATCGTCTGGGTCTGAACCTTGAAGAACCGGCGCACCTCCTTCATATAGAGGGTCCACAGTCCCAGCCGGTTGATCCGGCCGATCACGGGGACGCCCTGCGCCGGAAAGCTGCGTTTCCCGTCCGCCAGGCCGCTCCCGGTGGTCATGGTCGATTCCGGGGTGCGGGCTTGATCGGTCATGTCCGGGCGACTATCGGCTGACCTTTCGCTTTGCAAGAAGCGGCGGTCGGGCAGGCGCAGGTCGGGCCAAGTGGCAGGCCGGATGACTAGACAGGCCGGACGACTAGAAAGGTATCGAGTTTCGATGAGCTGGACCGAGGAACGCATCGAGAAGCTGACCAAGATGTGGGAAGGCGGCGCCACCGCCAGCCAGATCGCCGACGAGCTTGGCGGAGTCAGCCGCAACGCGGTGATCGGCAAGGCGCACCGCCTGGGCCTGAAGGCGCGCCCATCCCCGGTGAAGGCCAACGAAAAGCCCGAGGCCCCGGCTCCGGCCGCCAAGCCCGCGCCCAAGGCGCCGGCGCCCGAAACGCCGCGTGCGGCCGCTCCCCGTCCGGTAGCTCCAGCCGCGCCGCCGCGCCCGTCGCCGCCGCCTGCCGCCGCCGCGCCGCAGGCCGATGCGCCGGTTCAGCCGCAGCAGCCGCGGATCGTCTCGGTCGGCCCCGGCGGCTTCCTGCGCCAGGGCCCCGGCGATCAGCAGGCGCCGATCCCGCCGGCCCCGCCGCGCCGCCTGGTGCCGGCCAAGCCCAGCCCGGAGATTGCGGACAAGACCAGCCTGCTCGATCTCAACGATCGGATCTGCCGCTGGCCGATGGGCCACCCGGGCGAGGCCGACTTTCACTTCTGCGGTGAGAAGGTGAACCCGGGTTTCCCTTATTGCGTCGAGCATTGCGGCCGGGCCTACCAGGCGCAGTTGCCGCGCGGCGCGCGCCGGCCTCCTCCGCCGATGCCCTTTGGCGGGCCGCGGGTCAGGTAAGGCCTCCGTCCCGGATTTACGCTTTCCTACACGGCGCGATGTTGCGACATTCGCGCCGTGTTTGCGTCAGCTTCTCTTGTTCGCCTTGGCGCCCGACCAGAGCAAGGTGGCGGGGCGCAAAGTGACACGGGGCAAGGTGACGGGCGGGGCCGGACTGTCCGGTTCGCCAGGACACCGTCCATTTCGTCATTTTCGTCACTTTGCATATGGACGAGCCCGGGTGGGCCGACTGGGCGACGCCCGCTAGGCAGGCGATTCGCTTCGCAGCACCGCGCCGGTCGGATTGGCCGGGGGCAGGCCATGCTCCCGTTCCCAGGCGTCGGTGGCGTCGTAGCAGGCCTCGACCACCTGGGCGTAGGTCTCGCGGAAGAACCGGCGTTGGTCGGGGTGGTCGAAGGCGAAGGCACGGTTGTTGCGGACCGCATCCAGCACCATCGGCGCGACGTCCTCCGGGTGGAAGAAGGCCAGGGCGCTGTGGGGGGTGGAACTGTCGGTGAACTGGACCTCGGCCGCCTCTTCGGGTCCGCCGAAGCGTTCGGGGCGGTAGCGTCCGTTGTTGGCCTTCATGCCCGAAGCGACGCCGCCCGGACAGTAGCTCGTGGTGTGCACGTTGTAGGGCTTGAGCTCCAGCGCGAGGTTCATCATCATCCCGATGATCCCGGCCTTGGCGGCGGAATAGGGGACATGCTCGGGCAGCCAGCCCGGCAGCAGGCCTGCCATGGAGGCCGTGGCGCAGATGTGCCCGTCGCGCAGGGCCATCAGGTCGGGCAGGAAGGCCCGCGTCGTGTACATCACGCCCATCAGGTTGACGTGGACGATCCAGTCCACGTCGTCGTCGGACATGTCCGCCAGCGGGGTGAAGGAGGTCGCGCCGGCATTGGCGAAGACCAGGCCGACCGGCCCCAGCGCGGCATTGGCTTGTTCCTTCATCGCGGCGATGGAGCTGCGGTCGCAGACGTCGCACCGGATCGCCACGGCCTTGCCGCCGGCGGCGCGGATCTCTTCCGCGACCTTCTCCGCATTCTCCAGGATGATGTCGGCGATGGCGACCGAGGCGCCCTGACGGGCCAGCTCCTTCGCCAGCCCCATGCCGATTCCGCTGCCGCCGCCGGTGACGACCGCGGCCTTTCCGGCGATTTCCGTCACAGCGCGGGCTCCGCGGCCTTTTCGCGAAGCCGGGGCATGACCTTGTCGGCAAAGCGCTTCATCTGGTCGTAGACTCTATCATAGCTCATGCCGCCATAGCTGAAGTTGGCGATGATGTCATAGTCGCCGACCGTGGCCTTGCGCATCGCGTCCTTCTCGATGAGCTGTTCTGGCGTGCCGATCAGGTTGCCGCCGATGTAGTCCTTGTAGGCCTTCTCGGGGCCGCCGGCCGCGTTCATCGCATCGCCCAGCGCGACGTAGGTGGCGTAGGACGGCATCGACTTGAAGTGCTCGCCGCCCCATTCGTAGTGGTTGGCGACCTGATAGAACTGCGCGGCGAAATACTTGTCGGTATATTCGCCGACCTCCTCCTCGGTATCGACGCAGACCACGAAGTCGCTGATGACGAAGGGCGGGGCCTTGGTGCCGTGCTTGGCCTCGAAGGTCTCGCGGTAGCGGTTGATCTCGGCCATCGAATAGGACCAGTCGCCCTGGCTGAAGCGCAGGGCCTTGAGGCCGTAGTCGGCCGCGACCTCGGCCGAGGAGGGGGACATGGAGACCATCAGCATCCGGTCGCGGGTCCAGCCTTCGGGGCGGGGGCGGACCTCGACCTCGGGCTGCTGGTAGTGCTTGGTGTCGGCCTTGACCGTCCCGGTCTCCAGCCCGTCCATAATGATGAGGGCCGCCTCGTCGAACATCTCGCGGCTGTCGGCGATGTCCTGGCGGAAGCCGGTGAATTCCCGCCTGGCAGCGCCCCGGCCCATGCCCAGGATCACCCGGCCTTCGGAAAGGGAATCGAGCATCGCCACCTTCTCGACCACGCGCAGCGGATCGTTCCACGGCAGGATCACTGCCGCCGGCATCAGCTTGATCGTCTTGGTCTTGGCCGCGACATAGCTCAGCGCCTGGAGCGGATCGGGACAGGCGGCGTAGTCGGTGAAATGGTGCTCGACCATGGCGGCGAAATCGAAGCCCATCGCCTCGGCCTCGATCGCGATCTGGGTTTCCTTGCGGAAGAACTCCATGTCGGAAATGCCGTGGAGGTTCTGAAAGCCGAGGTGGACGCCGATCTGCATTTGCGCTGTCTCCCATTGCCGATGCCGGAAGGTGCGCCGACTCAGCCTGGAAGCCAGGCTATAATATTACCTGAACCGTTTCAATACTGCTTAGCGGTGGAGCAGGCCGTTGAGGAAGAGGTGCACGCTGTAGCGCGTGGTCCGCTCGATCTCGGCCTGATCGAGGTGGACGCCCCAGGCCATGGTGCTGGCCGGGCCGCCGACCACGAGGTGCAGGAAGGCGTTGGCCGCGTCGCGCGCCTCGTCGGGGCCGGGGCGGGGATCGGTCAGGCGGCGGCGGAACAGATCGGCCAGGAACAGCATGGTCGCCTCGCTGCCTTCGCGGATCGTGTATTCTGCGATCTCGGGCATGCGGATCGATTCGGCGTTGGTGATGCGCAGCAACCGGAGCCCCGCCGGGGTGAGGATATTGGTGACGAGGATGTGCCCGATCCGTTGCAGGCTTTCCTCGAGGTCGGCCGTCTCCGCCTCGCGCAGCCGCTCGATCGGCACCATCCATTCCTCGATCGCGCGGTGGAGCGCGGCCTTGAACAGGGTCAGCTTGTCGCCGTAGCGGGCATAGACGGTGCGCTTGGCCATGCCGACCGACGCGGTGATCGCCTC
>CAZFPW010000198.1:0-5240 GCA_964520765.1 uncultured Novosphingobium sp. | reverse complement strand
CCCGATCCCAACTTCGTGCATATGTTCATGGAGGCCGAGAAGCGCGGCTGGACCGTCGTTTCCCCGCACCATGAAGCATCGGCCGGCCACATGGCCGCCGCGACTGCGCGGATCACCGGCAAGCCGGCGCTATGCGTGGGCACGCTCGGGCCGGGCCTCGCCAACCTGATGCCGGCGATCCAGAACGCCAAGGTCGAGAACGATCCGATCATCGTGCTCGGCGGCCAGCGCGCCCGCGTCACCGAGCGCCGCGTGCGCCGCGGCCGCATCCAGTTCGTCCGCCAGGAGCCGATGATCGAGGATTCGGTGAAGTATTCGTCCTCGATCGAATATGCCGACCAGACCGACGAGATCATCCGCGAGGCGATCCGCATCGCCATGTCGGGCACGCCCGGCCCGGTCTATGTCGAGTATCCGAGCCACGTGATCCTCGAGGATCTCGACGTTCCCCCGGCCCTGCCGCCGCACAAGTACCGCCTGACCAACCAGGGCGCGGACGGCGACCGCATCGCGGAAGCCGCCGAGCTGATCAAGGCCGCCAAGAAGCCGATCATCCTGGTCGGCCACGGCGTCCACACCACCCGCTCGGGCGCCAAGGTCAAGGAACTGGCCGACCTGATGCAGTGCCCGGTCATCCAGACCTCGGGCGGCACCAGCTTCATTCCGGGCCTTGAGGACCGCACCTTCCCCTATGGCTTCTCGGAAGTTTCGGTGGACGCGGTGATCGAAAGCGACCTCGTCATCGCGCTGGCGACGGAGCTGGGCGAGCCGAGCCACTACGGCCGCTGGCGCCACTGGGTGGACAACGAGGCCAACCGCAAGTGGATCTACGTCCAGCAGGACCCGACCGCGATCGGCGTCAACCGCTCCTATGACGTGCCGCTGGTCGGCGACGTCCGCGCGGTCGTGCCGCAGCTCGTCCGCGCGCTGAAGGGCGCGAGCCTGCCCGGCCACCCGCGCCTGGCCGAATACATCCAGCGCGACGCCCAGCAGATCCAGGACCTCTACGAGGAATCGTGCAGCCGCGGCGACGGCAGCGGCAACGAGCCGATGAACACCGCGCGCTTCATCACCGAAGCGACCCGTGCCTTCCCCAAGGACGGCATCATGATCCGCGACGGCGGCGCGACGGTGATCTTCACCTGGACCTTCAACCAGGCCAAGCCCGCCGACGTGATCTGGAACCAGAACTACGGCCACATCGGCACCGGCCTGCCCTATGCGACCGGCGCCCTGCTGGCCGACCAGGCCGAGACCGGCAAGCAGCGCCCCGGCATGCTGCTCACCTCGGACTCCTCGTTCCTGTTCCACATCGGCGAGCTGGAAGTGGCGGTGCGCAAGAACCTGCCGCTGGTCTGCGTCGTCGGCGTCGATTTCCAGTGGGGCCTTGAGGTCGGCGTCTATCGCTACACCTTCGGCGAAGGCACCAACGAGGCCGGCGTGCACTGGTCCAACAAGGTCCGCTTCGACAAGATCGCGGAAGGCTTCGGCGCCCATGGCGAGTTCGTCCAGAACGCCGCGGACCTCGGTCCGGCGATCGAGAAGGCCTATGCCCGTGGCGGCGTGACCGTCATCCACGTGCCCATCGAGCCCAAGGCCAACGCCGAGGACAAGCCTCAATACGCCGAGTTCAAGACCTGGTATGCTGAGGGCACCCAGTAAGCTCGCGGCTCGGACCGACATGCAGGCCCGCGCCGCGCCCTCGGGTGCGGCGCGGGCTTTTTCGTAACAACAGGGCAATCCCCGGGAGTTGGTATGCGTAACTACCTGAAGTTCTACATCGACGGACAGTGGGTCGATCCCACCACGCCGAAGACGGCCGAGGTCGTCAATCCCGCGACCGAGGCGGTATCGGGCACGATCTCGCTCGGCTCGGCCGCCGACGTCGACAAGGCCGTGGCCGCCGCCCGCCGCGCCTTCGCCACCTGGGGCGATTCGAGCGTCAAGGAACGCGTCGACCTGCTGGAGGCGATCCTGGCCGAATACCTCAAGCGCGAGCGCGAGCTGGGCGAGGCCGTGACCGAGGAAATGGGCGCGCCGCTCTCGCTCGGCTGCGGCTTCCACACCCTGCTGGGCAAGGGCCACTTCCAGACCGCGCTCGAAGTACTGAAGGAGTTCAAGTTCGAGGAGCAGCGCGGCTCGACCCTGATCCGCAAGGAGCCGATCGGCGTCTGCGGCCTCATCACGCCGTGGAACTGGCCAATGAACCAGACCTGCGTGAAGATCGCCCCGGCCCTCGCCTCGGGCTGCACCATGATCCTGAAGCCGCCGCAACTCGCGCCCTATTCGGCGCAGATCCTGGCCGAGATCCTGCACGACGCCGGCACCCCGGCGGGCGTGTTCAACATGATCCAGGGCCAGGGCTCGGTGATCGGCAACGCCCTGTCGACCCATGAGGACGTCGACATGATCTCGTTCACCGGCTCGGAACAGGTCGGCGTGCAGATCCAGAAGGACGCCGCCGACACCGTGAAGCGCGTCGGGCTGGAGCTGGGCGGCAAGAGCGCCTGGATCGTGCTCGACGATGCCGCGATGGCCGCCAACGTCGCAGGGGCGACCGGCGGGATGATGGGCAATTCGGGCCAGACCTGCTCGGCCGGCTCGCGCCTGCTGGTGCCCGCCGCGCGGATGGACGAGGCGATCGCCGCCGCCACCGAGGCCGCCAACGGCGTCACCGTGGGCGATCCGCAGGGCAACTTCGCGATGGGCCCGGTCGTCTCCAAGAGCCAGTACAACATCATCCAGGACTACATCCAGAAGGGCCTGGACGAGGGCGCGAAGCTGATCGCGGGCGGCCTCGGCCGACCCGAAGGCATCGACAAGGGCTGGTTCGTCAAGCCGACGGTCTTCGTCGGGAGCAACGACATGGTCATCGCCCGCGAGGAGATCTTCGGCCCGGTCCTGGTCATCATCGGCTACGAGAACGAGGACGACGCCGTGCGCATCGCCAACGACAGCCAGTTCGGCCTGGGCGGCTACGTCTCAGGCGAGGATGCGGACAAGTGCCGCGCCGTCGCCAAGCGGATGCGCACCGGCGCGGTCTGGATCAACGGCGGGTTCGACTTCCACGCCCCGTTCGGGGGCTACAAGCGCTCCGGCAACGGCCGCGAATGGGGCGAGCACGGCTTCGCCGAATACCTCGAGATCAAGGCGATCATCGGCTAAGGCGGATTGCCTGGAATGCGATGGGGCGGCGTCTGCGGACGCCGCCCTTTTGCGTCGTACGAAAGGGGAGAACGATGAGCCGGTTCGATCACCTGAAGGGCGTCGAAGTCGCGAACGGGACATGGTCCTGGGATTCCGACAAGGCCCTGCTCTATGCCGTAGGCGTCGGCGCCGGCCTCGACGATCCGCAGGCCGAGCTTCGCTTCACCACCGAGAACACGCCCGGCCAGCCGCAGCAGGTCATCCCGACCTTCGCCACGCTGATGAACCTGCCCGGCCCGTGGATGGAGCTGCTGGGGCTGAACCTGCAAGGCGGCCATCCGGTCGGCTCGGTCCACGGCGAGCAGGGCGTCACGCTGGCCCGGCCGATCCCGGCCGAGGGCACGGTCCATGTCTCAAAAGTGATCGAGGGCGTCTACGACAAGGGCTCGGGCGCGCTGGTCGTGATGGACACGCGGCTCACGCTGGAGAGCGGCGAGCCGCTCGGCACCACGCGGATGAGCCTGTTCGTGCTGGGCCTGGGCGGCTTCGGCGGCCCGCGCGGCCCGGCCGACGAGGAACCATGGGAACGGCCAGAGCGCGCGCCCGACGCCAGGATCGCGATGTCGACCGGCCGGAACCAGTCGCTGATCTACCGCCTGACCGGCGACCGCCATCCCCACGGCACCCTGCCCGAGCGCGCCCATGCCGACGGGTTCCCCGCCCCGGTGCTCTATGGCCTGGGCACCTATGGTTTCGCCTGCCGCGCCTTGCTGGGCGCGCTGTGCGACGGCGACGCCGCCGGCTTCGCCCACATGAGCGCGCGCTTTTCCAAGCCGGTCCATCCCGGCGACCGCCTGGAAACGCTCATCTGGCGCACCAAGGACGGCGCGCGGTTCCAGATGCTGGCGGAGGGCGAGCGAATCGTGCTGGACCGTGGCGTATTTCGCGCCGCCTGACAGCGAACGTCAGGAAGGGGGTTCACCCCCGAGCTGCGAGGTCAGGCTTCGCGCCGCCGCGACCAGGGCGGCTTCGAGGTCCTCCAACCCGTTGCGCTTGAGCGCCGCGCCAATGCCGATCGCGACCAGGGCATGGCTCGGCCGCCCCCGGCCCTTCCACACCGGCGCGGCGAGAACGGTCACCCCGGCGATATAGTTGCCCTCATCGATTCCGAAACCCTGCGCGCGGGTCTGGGCGACCTGCGCCTGCCAGTCCGTGAAGCTCGGCGGCTCTTCCCAGCGCAGCTTGGCGAAGCGCGCTTCCAGCTCCGCCTGCGGATAGTTGCCCCAGGCCGCGATGCAGCGCCCCGTCGCGCTGATCAGCGCGGGAAAGCGGCTGCCGACCTGGACGTTGAGCTGGAAGCCCGCCCCCTGCGCCGCCGCCACGGTGACGATGTGGTCGAGCCCCATGATCTGCACGCCGAGCGTAGTCACCCCGAACTGCTGCGACAGGCGATCGAGCGCCGGCTGGGCCAGATCGGCGAACTGGTTGCGCCGCAGCCATTGGCGGGCAAGCGTCAGCACGCCGGCCTCCAGCGCATAGCGCTTGGTGTCGGGATCGAAGGCCACCAGCTCTTCCGCCACCAGGGCGCGCAGGACGTACAGGCAGGTGCTGGGCACCAGGCCCAGTTCCTTGGCGATGGCCTGGAGCGGCAGCGGCGTCTCGCTCTTGCCGAGCAGACGCAGCACCGCCGCCGCGCGGGAGATGGCCGGCGCCTTGCTGTCCTTCACGGCCTTGGCGAGTTGATCGCTCATCCGATCCTCCCCTTTCGGGGGAGGTGGCAGCCCGCAGGGCTGACGGAGGGGGCGCGGCTACAGGACAGGCTTGCCCCTGGGGCGCCCCCTCCACCACTCGCTGCGCGAGCGGCCCCCCTCCCCCGGTGGGGGAGGATCTCTGCAAGCCATCTATACATTCAATATCTTGAATACAGTTCTATATTTGCAATATCAACCACCTTGTGGCAAAGGCATCGCCAACGAGGCGGGCGCCGAGTCGTCCGCACCACCCGGATGCATGGAAAGAGCTGTTCCCAGATGGCGAAGCTGACCGACTACACGAGCTATGCCGACGCCCAGGCCCACGCCAATTCGGCCGCC
>CAZFPW010000197.1:2867-5255 GCA_964520765.1 uncultured Novosphingobium sp. | reverse complement strand
GCCCAGAAGGCCCGCCTCAAGGGCGACTGGCTGGTCAAGGCGCCGGCCGCCTTCACCGGGCTCCAGGCCATGGGCATCGGCACCGCCGGCTATACCGCCTCGCTCAGCGTCGACGCGCTCATCAACTTCGGCGTGACGCCGGCCGACGGCGAGGTGCTCGTCACCGGCACGCCGGGCGGCGTGGGCTCGGTCGCGGTCGCCCTGCTCAAGAAGGAAGGCTTCCATGTCGTCGCCTCGATCGGCGATGAGAGCGAGAAGGAATACCTGACCAAGCTCGGCGCGGACGACTTCATCCACCGCAGCGAGCTGTCGGAGCCCGGCAAGCCGTTCCAGAAGGAGCGCTGGGGCGCGGTCGTGGATTCGGTCGGCAGCCACACCCTGGCCAACGCCATCGCCCAGACCAAGTACCGCGGCACCGTGACCGCCTGCGGCCTGGCCCAGGGCAGCGACCTGCAGACCACCGTCATGCCCTTCATCCTGCGCGGCGTCTCGCTGCTCGGCATCGACAGCGTGATGTGCCCGCAGAAGCCGCGCCAGGCCGCCTGGGACCGCCTGGGCCGCGACCTCGACCCGGCGCTGCTCAACACCATCGCCACCGAGATCAGCCTGTCCGAGACGATCCAGGGCGCGCGTGACCTGATCGACGGCAAGGTGCGTGGCCGTCTGATCGTCGACGTGAACCGCTGAGAAGGGGCGAGGGAGAGGTTCTGAAATGAGCACTGCAGCCGAAGGTGCGGCCAAGGTCGAGGCCAAGGTCGAGGCTGGCCTTTCGATCGTCCGGGGCATCCCGCTGGCCGAGGAAGCCAACATCGGCGCGCTGACGCTGGCGGGCTATATCCGCGAGGTCTGCGAACGCTATCCGGCGAACGAGGCCGCGGTGCTCCACCTCGACGGGCAGGTGGTCCGCTGGACCTATGCCGACCTGTGGGAACGGGCGATGGCGACCGCGCGGTCGCTCGTCGCCTGCGGGATCGGCAAGGGCACCCGCGTCGGCGTGATCTGCTCGAACCGGCCGGAATACCTGTCCGGCGTGTTCGGGGCGGCGCTGGCCGGGGCCGTGCCGACGCCGATCAGCACCTTCTTCACCGCGACCGAGCTGGACGAGGTCCTGCGCATCTCGGGCGTGTCGGTCCTGCTGATGGAGCGGCGCCTGCTCAAGAAGGACTATGCCCAGATGCTCGCCGAGCTGGAGCCGGCGGTGGCCCAGGGGAAGGGCGGGGCGTTCACCTCGCTGCGCTATCCGTTCCTGCGCCACGCCGCGATCCTCGACGGCGACGAGGGGCTGGGCGCGGTCGAGGGCTGGTCCGCCTTCGCCGCGCGCGGCGCCGCCGTGGCCGAGGAGCAGGTCCTGGCCCGCGCCGATCAGATCGCGCCGTCGGACCCCGGCATCCTGCTGTTCTCCTCGGGCTCGACCGGCAAGGTCAAGGGCATCGTCTCGGCCAACCGGGCCGCCTGCCTCCAGCTCTGGCGCTGGCCCAACTGGTACGACCTGCACGAGCCGGCGCGCGTCTGGGGGGCCAACGGCTTCTTCTGGTCGGGCAATTTCGGCCAGTGCATCGGCGGCGCGCTCAGCCGCGGGGGCTGCCTGATCCTCCAACGCTCGTTCGACGCCGCCGAGGCGCTCGACCTGATGCAGCAGGAAAAGGCGACGATGCCGATCGCCTGGCCGCACCAATGGGCGCAGCTGGAAGCCGCGCCGAACTATGCCTCGGTCGACCTGTCGAGCCTCAAGTACGTCGACATGCTCACGCCGCTGGCCAAGCATCCCACCGTCCATTCGACCTGGCGCCAGCCCGACGCCGCCTATGGCAATACCGAGACCTTCACGCTGATCTCGGTCTTCCCCTCGGGCACGCCGGAAGAGGTCCAGGGCAAGAGCCACGGCTTGCCGACGGCGGGCTCGATCATCAAGATCGTCGATCCGCTGAGCGGCGTGACCATGCCGCTGGGCGAGCGCGGCGAGATCGCGGTGAAGGGGCCGACTCTGATGCTCGGCTACCTCGGCGTGCCACTCGACCAGAGCGTGGACGAGGAAGGCTTCCTGCGCACCTCGGACGGCGGCTATATCGACGAGCAGGGCCGCCTGTTCTGGGAAGGCCGCCTCAACGACATCATCAAGACCGGCGGGGCCAACGTCTCGCCGATCGAGATCGACGACGTGATCCGCACCTGTCCGGGGGTGAAGGTCTCGCAGACGGTCGGCGTCCCCGACGACCTGCTGGGCGAGCTGGTGGTGGCCTGCATCGTGCCGCACGAGGGCGCGGTGCTGAGCGAGGACGAGATCAAGGCCTTCGCCAAGCAGAAGCTCGCCAGCTACAAGGTGCCGCGCACGGTGCTGTTCGTCACCGAGGACGACCTCAAGACCACCGGCAGCGCCAAGATCAAGAC
>CAZFPW010000197.1:0-2767 GCA_964520765.1 uncultured Novosphingobium sp. | reverse complement strand
AGCAGCTTGATGTCGAAGCGGTTGGAGGTGCGGATCTCCAGCACCTCCACCCCGTCCGGCCCCGGGGTATAGGTATAGGGCACGTCCGTGCCGACGAAGAAGCCGTCGCCCGGCCCAAGTTCCTCCGTGCCGATGCGCAGCGACCCGGCGATGATGAAATAGGCGCAGTCGGCGTCGTGGCTGTGGCGGGGCAGGGGAAACCCGCTCTTGAACCACACATAGGTCAGCGACAGGCCGGGGCGGGAGAACAGCAGCATCACCTTGCTGCCCTCCAGCATGCCCGCCTCGTACATCTTGGCCGACCAGGCCTGCTCCTCCTCGGAGACGGGCTGCGGCTCCATCACCGCGGCCTCGGCGTAGTCGATCGCGTCGCGGGCGCGGAAGATGGTGAACGGCAGTCCGATGCTGTCCTTGACCGTGCCCTTCATGCGCCTTGCTCCTCGATCGATCTACCGGAACTATAATTAGCTGGAATATAGTCAGCACTGCTATTATTGCACCGGGCCCATGGAAGACAACGTAGGCACGATGCTGGCCCAGGTCGCGCGGCTCATGCGGCGCAGCTTCGACGAGCGGGCGCGGTCGGTCGGCGTGACGCGGCCACAATGGCAGGTGCTGAGCCTGCTGTCACGGCACGAAGGGATCAACCAGGGTGGCCTGGCCGAAATGCTGGAGGTGGAGCCGATCACGCTCGGCCGGATGATCGACCGCCTGCAGGAGGCCGCCGTGGTGGAGCGCCGGCCCGATCCGGCCGACCGGCGGGCCTGGCGCCTGTTCATGACGCCCAAGGGGCACGAGCTGATCGACCGGATCAAGCCGCTGGCCCTGGAGACGCTGGAATCCGCCCTCGATGGGGTCGATGCCGCCCAGCGCGAGCACCTGATGACCGTGCTGGACCGGATGCGCGGCAACCTTTCGCGCAAGCCCCAGGCGGTTCCGGCCGCCAGCACCTGAGCGGGATCGCGGCTGCCTGGGCGCGCCTTTGGCGGCGTGCGCGAGAACATTGTTTCCATTTATCGCCGCCGCGGTTCACAATTCCCTTGTCGGCGGGCGCGGATTTTGAGAACCCCTGCGGCCGATAGTCATTGGGAGCATGCTGTGGGACGTACCGTTGTAATCACCGGCGCAGGAATGGGTCTTGGTCGCGCGGTCGCGCGGCGCCTGGCGCAGGACGGGGATACCGTGATCCTCCTCGCCCGCACCTTGAGCAAGGTCCAGGAAGCGGCCGATGAGATCGGCGGTTCGGCCATGGCCGTCGCCTGCGACGTGGGCTCGCCGGATTCGGTCCGCCAGGCCTTCGCCCAGATCGCGGAGAAGCACCCCAAGATCGACGTGCTGATCAACAACGCCGCGGTCTATGAGCCGTTCACCGTGGCCGAGGCGAAGGACGAGCAGATCCTCGCCTCGCTCAACACCAATTTCGCCGGCCCGATCTTCTGCGCCCGCGCGGCGATCCCGATGATGGAACGCGGCGGGCACATCGTGAACGTATCGAGCGAATCCGTCGCGCTCGATTTCCCCATGCTGTCGCTCTACCAAAGCTCGAAGGCGGGCCTGGAGCGCTTCACCGAAAGCCTGAAGCGCGAGCTGCAGGAGGACGGCATCCGCGTCACCACCTTCCGCGCCGGCCCGATGATGGACGAGACCAAGACGGGCTCGAACTGGGACATGGAAGTGGCCATGCGCTTCCACCAGGCCTGCCTCAAGGCCGCGATCGACCTGCGCGCCCGGCCGATCTCGCACTACAATTCCGTCGCCCAGGTCATGCATCAGGTGGTCAACCTGCCGCAGGACGTCCATCTTGGCGTCGTCACCGTCGAAGGCTGGCGCTGAGCCGCTACGTCTCCCCTATCTTTCGAGAACAGGACACTCACCATGACCAAGCTCCCCGACGCCAAGCTCTTCATCGACGGTCAGCTCCGCGATGCCGAAGGCGGCAAGACCTATGACGTGATCGGTCCCTGGACCGGCGAGCCGGTCGGCAAGGCTGCCGATGCCAGCGCCGCCGATGTCGAGGCCGCGATCGTCGCCGCCCGCCGCGCCTTCGACACGACCGACTGGTCGACCAACGTTGAGAAACGCGTCGCCCTGGTGAAGAAGTACCGCGAGCTGTTCGAGCAGAACCGTTCGCGCCTGGGCGACCTGGCCGTGCACGAGGCCGGCGCCGCCCGCGGCGCGGTCGGCCGCGCCCACGTCGACATGGCGCTCGATGGCTGGGACGATTACCTGCGCGTCTTCCCCCAGGTGACGTGGGAGAAGGACTACGGCACCCGCGAGGCCTTCGGCATGCAGAACAAGCGCGTCGCGGTCTATGAGCCGGTCGGCGTCACCGGCCTCATCACGCCGTGGAACGTGCCGCTCTACGTCAACATCGGCAAGGTCGTGGCCGCGCTGCTCGCCGGCTGCACCGTGATCCTGAAGCCCGCCCCGAACACCCCCGGCATGGGCGCGATCTTCGGTGAGCTGGCGGCCGAGGCCGGCTTCCCGGCCGGCGTCGTCAACGTCGTCTTCGGTGAGGACCCGGCGCTGGCCGGCGAGATGCTCGTCACCGATCCGCGCGTCGACCTGATCTCGTTCACCGGCTCGACCGGCGTCGGCAAGCGCATCATGGAAAAGGGCGCCGAAACCCTGAAGCGCGTCTTCCTGGAGCTGGGCGGCAAGTCCTGCCGCATCATCCTCGACGACGATCCGAACTTCCAGATGAACGTGGCGATGGGCATGCTGGTGTTCCACGCCGGCCAGGGCTGCGCCGTCCAGTCGCGCCTGC
>CAZFPW010000196.1:0-5260 GCA_964520765.1 uncultured Novosphingobium sp. | reverse complement strand
GCCGCCGCAGGCGGTGGTGGAGGGGGAACCACGCGAGGCCTACCCCTCCACCACTCCGCTACGCGGAGCGGTCCCCCTCCCCATTCGCTGCGCGAACAGGGAGGACCCAGGTTCGCGATTTGATCCTAGCGAGGCACGCTGTCGAGGTAGAGATAGGACGGGTCGAACTCCGCCAGCGCCTCCAGCCCGCGCAGGTCCTCGATAGCCACGATCCCGCTCTTGAAGGTCGCCAGGCCGCGCTCGCGCAGTTCGCGCAGCACGCGGTTGGTGTGGACCGGGGTCATGCCCAGGCACTCGCCAAGCTCGGACTGGTTGAGCGGAAAGACGTAGCTCTGGCCCTGGATCAGGTCGACGATCTTCAGGCGCTGGTAAAGCTCGCAGAACAGGTGCGCCGCGCGGGCGACGCCCGTGCGCTGGCCGAGCGACAGCTCCCATTCGCGGTGGATCGCCGCGTCGAGGTTGGTGGTGAACCACAGGAGGCGGGTGAGATGGGGAAACCGCTCGGTCAGGACGGTCAGCTTCGCATGGTCGGCGAAGGCGACCTGGCAAGCGCTGAGCGACATGACGTCGTGATCGAGATGCTTGAGGGTGAAGCCGTGGAGGTCGAGGAAGTCGCCGGGAACGTGCAGCGCCGAAATCTGGCGGCGGCCGTTCCGCAGGTCCTTGTAGCGGCACATCAGGCCGTCGATCAGCAGGATCGAACGGTTGAGCGGCTCCTTGCGCCGCACCACCGTCTTCTTCGCCGGCACGTCGACCACCGTGACGATGGTATCGCGCAGGACCTCCTCCTCCGCATCGGAGAGCTGGTCGCGGACCCGCAGCTTGAGGAACAGCCGGTCGATCATCGGCCGCGCGCCGGATCGGGCAGGCGCAAGGTGAACGCATCGGGAAAAGACACCTTGAGGAGGCTTTGCGCGCCGCCGTCGACGATGTCGATATAGCCGTCGAGGTCGAGCACCCCCTTGCGCGCCTCTTCCGCGATCATCGAGCGGATGCTGTCGAGGGCCATGCGGGTGGCGGCGGCCTGATCTTGCAGATCGATCCCTTCCTCGTCCCGCGTCAGCCCGTCACCGTTGAAGACGTAGAAGAAATATCTCGGCACTGCGGACCTCTCGATAGCGATCTTCTGACAAATGCCCGGCGTCCCCTCGCGTTCCGCACGAATTCGCCTGAGGTCTTCCGGCAATTCGGCCGATCTTAATGCAGGTTAGCGGCAGCCTGGCTTTCTTTGGATAGGCTCCCCCGAACGTCGCCATCTCCACCCAAGGACCCGGCCGTGCCCATCGGAGGAGACAGAACATGCCATTCCTAGTGCTGGACCGAGACGGCAACCCGATGACCGATCCGTCCACCGGCCTCATCTGCCAGTTCGATTCCCGCGATCAGGCGGAAGCCTATCGCAAGGCCAACAAGGGCCTGCGGGTGATCGAGATTCCCGCCGGGCCGCGCCTGATCCTTAGCCGACGCTCGTTCTAAGCCACACGCCCGCCGGCGCGTGCGGCAGGCCGACGTCGCGCAGGCCGAGCACGCCGGACCGCGCCGCCTTGATATCGAACAGCGCGCTCACCGCCGGCAGCGCGGTCATCGTATCCCAGTCGTGGTTCTTCCAGTGGGCCGGCGGGGTGAAGCGGATGCGGGTATCGACCGTGGGCTCCCCTTCGATCGTGAGGTGATACTGATCCTCGTCGATCTCCCAGCCTTCGGCGAGCTGCTTGGTCAGATACCAGACCACGGTGAGGTTCATCACCGTCCTGCCGCCGACCTTGCCGTCCCACCCGCCGCGCAAGGCGGCGTTGGTGCCCTTCTCCATCTTGAGCCAGCCCAGGTCGACCGTCTCCGCCGCGGTCGCATATTCGCAGAAGAACTCGATGTCGTCGAAGACGTAGCCCATCGCGTCCCCCACCCTGAGCACCGCGTCGCGGAACAGGATCAGCCAGGAGCGCGCCCGCTCCTTCAGCTCGGGCGTCATCCCGCCGGGCTCTCCGATGCCGAGGTAGCCCCAGGTCTCCGGCGATTCGTAGACCGAGCAATCGGCGCTCTCGACCAGGCGGACCGAATCGACCTTGCGGCACACCGCGGTCATCGCCGCGGTGATCGCGTTGACCCAGCCGGGATTGATCCCGGTGACGTAGAACGAGGCGCCGCCCTTGCGGCCCGCCGCCTCGAGCCGCTCGCGCACCTCCCCCTGGACCCCGCCTGAATGGAGGAACAGGTTGGTGCTGACGACATCCATCCCGGCCTCGAGCAGGCGGACGGCATGGTCCACGTTGCCTTCGAACGGCGTATAGAGGACGGAGTCGGCGCCCAGCGCGATCAGCGCGTCGATGTCGTCCGTCGCCTTGATCCCGGTTTCCGGCCGGCCACACAGCTCGCCCGCGTCCTTGCCCAGCTTGTCCGGCGAATGGGCATAGACTCCCACAAGCTCCAGCCGCGGATCGTCGAGCACGGCCCGCATCGCGAGCTTGCCGACCTTGCCGGTATTCCACTGGATCACGCGCAGCTTGTCCATTGATCGATCCTCTCTCGTTTTTGCCAATGTGCACATCGCCGGAGCGAATGGAACCTCCCCCAGGAACGCGATTGCTCCCGGCCCATTCCGTTTCTAAGTCACGACTATGGCCGACACGCTCAAGATCACCCTCGCCCAGACCAATCAGGTGGTCGGCGACCTTGCTGGCAATGCCGCCGCGATGCTGCGGGTTCGGACACGGGCCGCCGCTGCCGGCTCCGACCTCGTCGTCTTTCCCGAGCTGAACCTGATCGGCTATCCGCCCGAGGACCTGATCCTCAAGCCCGCCCTGATCGAGCGCGCCGTCGCGGAGCTGCACAAGCTGGCCGAAGCCACGGTCGACGGCGGCCCGGCCATGCTGGTCGGCTCGGTCTTCGTGCAGGACGGCGCGCTGCACAACGGGGTCGCCCTGCTCGACGGGGGCAAGATCCAGGCGACGCGGTTCAAGCACGAGCTGCCCAACTACGGCACCTTCGACGAGGTCCGCCTGTTCCAGCCCGGCCCCTTGCCTGAACCGATCGTGTTCCGCGGCACGATGATCGGCGTGCCGATCTGCGAGGACATCTGGCAGCCGGACGTCTGCCGCCACCTGGCCGACTTCGGCGCGGAGCTGCTGATCGTCGTCAACGGCAGCCCCTACGAGATCGACAAGGACACCCTGCGGATCGACGGCGTGGCCAAGCTGCGCGCGGTCGATACCAAGCTTCCGCTGGCCTACGTCAACCGCGTGGGCGGCCAGGACGAGCTGGTCTTCGACGGGGCCAGCTTCGTCGTCAACGGCGACGGCACCCTGGCGGTGCAGATGACCGACTGGGAAGAGCAGGAGGTCCAGACGAGCTGGACCCGCACCGCCCAGGGGTGGCGCTGCGACCGGGGCGAGATCGCCCGGCTGGCCGACCATCCCGAGGACATCTATTCCGCCATGGTCCTGGCCCTGCGCGACTATGTGAACCGCAACGGCTTCCCCGGCGTGGTGCTGGGCCTGTCGGGCGGGATCGACAGCGCGATCTGCGCCGCGATCGCCGCCGACGCGCTCGGCCCCGAGCGCGTGCGCTGCGTCATGCTGCCGAGCCGCTACACCAGCCAGGAAAGCCTGAACGACGCGGCCGAATGCGCCCGGCTGATCGGCTGCAGCCACGAGATCATCCCGATCCAGCCCGCCGTCGACGGTTTCGAGCAGATGCTGGCCGCCCCCTTCGCCGGCGCCAAGGCCGACCTCACCGAGGAGAACCTGCAATCGCGGGTGCGCGGGGTCACGCTGATGGCGCTGAGCAACAAGTTCGGACCGATGCTGCTGACCACCGGCAACAAGAGCGAGATGAGCGTCGGCTACGCGACGATCTACGGCGACATGGCGGGCGGCTACAACCCGCTCAAGGACGCCTACAAGATGACCGTCTTCGCCATCTCGAAGTGGCGGAACCGGCGCAAGCCGAAGATCGGCCTCGGCCCGGACGGCCCGGTCATCCCCGAGAACATCATCACCAAGCCGCCCAGCGCGGAGCTGCGCCCGGACCAGAAGGATTCGGATTCGCTGCCGCCCTACGAAGTGCTCGACCCGATCCTTCTCGGCCTGGTCGAGCATGAGAAGAGCGTCGGCCAGCTCGTCCAGGAAGGCTTCGAGCGCGATATCGTCGTCAGGGTCGAGCGCCTGCTCCACCTGTCGGAATACAAGCGCCGCCAGGCCCCGCCGGGGGTCAAGCTCGGCAGCCGCAACTTCGGCCGCGACCGGCGCTATCCGATCACCCAGGCCTTTCGGACGGCCTAGGCGTGCGCAGGGTTTCCGACCTCAAGGGCGCGGGATACCTGACTTCGACGGCAAGCGTGGTCCTGCTGGGGATTCCGGCGATCAAATCGGCCGGCAATCCCTGGATGCTGGCCTCGCTGGTCTCCGGCATGGTCCTGTCGGTGGCCGGCATGCTGCTGCGCTGGCGCTCGCACCGTGAGGAACAGCGGCAAAAGGATCGGGAGCACGGCGTCTCCTGACGCTTTCCTGCGCCGGCCAATCGCCTATAGGCAAGGCATGACCGTCACCACCCGCTTCGCGCCCTCGCCCACGGGGCGGCTCCACCTCGGCAATATGCGCATGGCGCTGCACAATTGGCTGCTCGCGAAGAAAGCCGGCGGGCGTTTCCTGCTGCGGATCGACGATACCGACGCGGAGCGGAGCCGCGAGGACTATGTCGAGGGCATCCGCGCCGACCTTGCCTGGCTGGGCCTGGACCCGGACGGGGAGGAGCGCCAGTCCGCCCGCTTCGCGCTCTATGAGGCGGAGTTCCGCAAGCTGGCCGAGGCGGGACGGGTCTACCGCTGCTACGAGACCGCGCAGGAGCTGGACCTCAAGCGCAAGGTCCTGCTCGGCCGCGGCCTGCCGCCGATCTACGACCGGGCGGCCCTGAACCTCAGCGAGGCGGACCATGCCGCCAAGGCCGCTGCCGGCGAGAAGCCGCACTGGCGCTTCCGGCTCGACCACGATGCTCCGATCGAATGGCTCGACGGCATTCGCGGCCCCCAGCACTTCGATCCCGCCCAGATGTCCGATCCGGTGATCCGCCGCGCCGACGGGTCGTGGCTCTACATGCTGCCGAGCGCGATCGACGACGCGGCGATGGGCGTGACCGACGTGCTGCGCGGCGAGGACCACGTGTCCAACACCGCGACCCAGGTGCAGATGTTCGCCGCCCTGGGCGCGCCGACCCCGCGCTTCGCGCACGAGGCGCTGCTGGTCGGGGCCGAGGGCAAGCTGTCCAA
>CAZFPW010000195.1:0-5269 GCA_964520765.1 uncultured Novosphingobium sp. | reverse complement strand
CGCCAGCCGCCGCTTGAGAAAGCGCAGCACCGCCTGCTCCTCGGCCGAGAGGCCGCCGGCATCTCCTTCCGGCATGATCCGCAGGCGCAGGGTGCCCGCCAGGTAGCTGTCGACGATCTCGGGGTGGATATAGCACTTGCGGCAGACCGCCGGGGTGTTGCCGAGGACGGCCGAGACCGCCTCGACCACGGTGCGGACGTTGCGGTTGGCGCCGGCCGCCGTTTCCGCCTTGCCGATCTCGCGGAAGCCGACCGCGGCGAGGACCGTTCCGCTCCAGGTGCGGAAGTCCTTGGAGGTGATGTCCGCCCCCGAAATCTCCTTGAGGTAGCGGTTGATGTCGCCGGACGTCACCTCGTGCCGCTCGCCGTCCTCGCCAAGGTACTGGAACAGGTGCTGGCCCGGCAGGTCCTGCATGGTCTTGACGATCCGGGCGACCCGGCGGTTGCGGATGCTGAGCCGCCAGTGCTTGCCGCTCTTGCCCGTGAAGTCGAAGCGCAGCTCGGCCCCCTCCACCGCGACGTGGCGGCTGCGCATGGTCGAGAGGCCATAGCTCTTGTTCGCCTGGGCATATTGGGAGTTGCCGACGCGGATCATCGTGGTCTCGAGCAGGCGGATGATCGTCGCCAGCACCTTCTCGCGCGGCAGGCCGCGCAGGGCCAGGTGCTCTTCCACCGTGGCGCGGATCCGGGGAAGCGCGGCGGCGAAGGCCAGGACGTGGGCGTACTTGTCGCCGTCGCGCACGGCGCGGAACTGGTCGTGATAGCGGTATTGCTTGCGCCCCTTGGTATCGCGCCCGCTGGCCTGGAGATGGCCGTTGGCGAGCGGACAGATCCACACCTCCTCCCAGGCGGGAGGGATCGCGAGGGCGCGAATCCGCTCCAGCACGGCGGCATCGCGAACGGGCTTGCCGTCCGGCATCGCATAGGAGAACCGCCTGCCCCGCCGCCGCCGGCCTATCCCCGGCCGGTCATCGCCGAGATAGCGCAAGCCGGCGCTTTCCGCGGCCTCCCGGAACGGACTGACCTCCACGCTTTCCGCCTTGGTCTTCGCCGCTTGCCCCGGGGATTTCGCCATGCTCCGGGAACGCCGCGCCCTGCCGCCCGTTCCCTGTCGCAATACGGGCGCCGGGCCTACGCATTTTGTTGGGAACGATCCGCCGCGCCGGGGGTTTCCGCGCTGGAGGGCCATGCACGAATCCCCGACCTTGGACGGCGAACTCACCACCCTGGGAGCACGCGCCGATCTGCTCGTCCAGAGCGTGACGGACTACGCGATCTTCATGCTGGATCGCCGCGGCCTCGTCGCGTCGTGGAACGCCGGGGCGCAGCGGTTCAAGGGCTACACCGCCGAAGAGATCATCGGGCGGCACTTCTCCCGGTTCTACGAAGAGGCCGATCGCCGCGCCAAGGTGCCGCAGACCGCGCTGAAGACCGCCGAGACCGAAGGCCGGTTCGAGGCGGAGGGCTGGCGCCTGCGCAAGGACGGCACGCGCTTCTGGGCGAACGTGGTCATCGATCCCATCCACGACGAGGACGGCAAGCTGATCGGCTTCGCCAAGGTCACGCGCGACCTGACCGAGCGCAAGCGGGCCGAGGAAGCGCTTCGCAGCAGCGAGGAACGCTTCCGCCTGCTGGTCGAAGGCGTGACCGACTATGCGATCTACATGCTCGACCCCGCCGGCAGGGTCACGAGCTGGAACGCCGGGGCCGCGCGGTCCAAGGGCTATACCGCGGCCGAGATCATCGGCGAGCACGTCTCGCGCTTCTACGTGCCGGAGGAAGTCGCGGCGGGCATCCCCCAACGCGCGCTGGCCCTGGCCTGCGAGCACAACCACTTCGAATCCGAAGGCTGGCGCGTGCGCAAGGACGGCAGCCGGTTCTGGGCGAACGTGGTCATCGACCCGATCCGCAATTTCGAAGGCACCCTGCTGGGCTATGCCAAGGTCACTCGCGACCTCACCGAGCGGCGTGAGGCCCAGCTCGCCCTGGAACGCTCTCGCGAGGCCTTCTTCCATTCGCAGAAGATGGAGGCGATCGGGCAGTTGACCGGCGGCGTCGCGCACGATTTCAACAACCTCCTGTCGGCGATCATCGGCAGCCTGGACCTGGCCGAGCGCCGCGCCGCGAGCGGGGCCGACATCACCCGGTTCCTGCGCAACGCCCGGCTCGCCGCCGAACGCGGCGCCACCCTGACGCAGCGCATGCTGGCCTTCGCCCGCAAGCAGGAGCTGACCATGTCCGTGGTCGACCTGGAAAGCTCGGTCCGCAACATGGCCGACCTGTTCCTGCGCACCCTGGGCAACGGCATCACGATCGAGACCTATTTCCCGGAAAGCCTCGCCCCGGTCCAGGCCGACGCGGCGCAGCTCGAGCTGGCCTTGCTCAACCTGGTCGTCAACGCGCGCGACGCCATGCCCGAAGGCGGGCGCATCTCGATCTCCGCGCGGGCGGCGGAAGGCGATGGCCTGACCCTTCCCGTCGGGCAATATTCGGTGCTGAGCGTCACCGACGAAGGCCAGGGGATGGACGCCGAGGCGCTGCGCCGGGCGACCGAGCCGTTCTATACCACCAAGGGCGTCGGGCGCGGCACCGGGCTGGGCCTGCCGATGGTGCTGGGCATGGCCGAGCAGTGCGGCGGCCGCCTGATCCTGCACAGCGTCCCCGGCGTCGGCTCCACCGCCGAAGTCTGGCTCAAGGTCGCGGCCGAGACCGCCCCCCAGGCCGAGCAGCCGCCCTGCCAGCGCGAGTTCGACCGGCAGCTCGATATCCTGGTCGTCGACGACGACGTGATCGTGCTGATGAACGCGGTCGCCATGCTGGAGGACATGGGCCACCGGGTCCACGAAGCCTCTTCGGGCCAGGCCGCCCTGGCGATCCTGACCGAGCGGCCGGTGGACCTGCTCATCACCGACTATGCGATGCCCGCCATCAACGGGATCGAGCTGATCTCCGCCGCCCTCGACCTGCGGCCCGAACTCAGGACGGCGATGCTCTCGGGCTATGCCGACCTGCCGGAAGGGGCCGAGCTGTCCATCCCGCGCCTGTCCAAGCCCTATGACGACGCCGACCTGCGGCGCCTGATCGCCACGGTCATGAGCGCCGATGAACCCGGCCCGCTCGACGCGATCGACCTCGCCGCGATGGCGCCCATTTCCCAATCCCGCACGGAGGCGTCATGCCACGACCACTGATGCTGATCGTCGAGGATGAGCCGCTCATCCGCATGTGCGCCGTGGATTTCGCCGAAGAGGCCGGATACGCCGCGCTGGAGGCGCAGGACGCGGCCGAGGCGTTGGAAATCCTCGAAAGCCGGGAGGACATCGGCATCCTCTTCACCGACATCACCCTGCCCGGAGAAATGGACGGGCTGACCCTGGCCACGCAGGCCGGCGAGCGCTGGCCCGGGATGCGGATCATGCTCGCCTCGGGCGGCCTGTCGGGCCTGCCGGCGGAGGCCGCGCCGGGCGCCGTCCGGCTGCCCAAGCCCTATGGGCTCACGCAGTTCCTCCACGCCATGGAAGAGGTCGCCGCGACCCTGGCGAGCTAGTCCAACGGAACAATCCACCGCAGGAGGCGTTATTTTTCCGGTGCCCGCGCCAATCCGCAATCCCAGATCGTAACGACAAGGATTTTGCATGTTGCTGACGATTGCCGCGATCCTGATCGTACTATGGCTGCTTGGCGTCATCGCCTTCAAGGTTGCCAGCGGCCTGATCCATCTGCTGATCCTGCTGGCGGTGATCGCGTTTGTCCTGCACCTGTTCAGGGCCAACAAGACGACATAGCAGGTCGGCGGGCATATCCAGGGATGAGCATGCCAACTTGACGAAGGGCCGAAACTGACGGCGGCGAGGGTATGGGCGACAAGACGACACAACGAAGCAGTACCGATCGATCCGCGCGCATTGCCAACGGATCGCCCCTGCCATGACCACGGCCACCCTCAAGCCCGCAGGGCCGCCCTCCTCCCCCCGGCAGGGCGTGCCCGCCCACCTCGATTCCCCGCTGATGCTGCATCCGCTGCGGCTGGAAGCCGCGCCCGAGCGGGTGGTGATCCGCCCGTTCCACCTCGGCTGGCAGGACAGCAGCACGCCTTCCCCCCGCGCGCGGCGGCTCGTCACGGACGTGCTGGCCATGCCCCGGGCGGACGTCGATTGCGAATACGACGCCATGCTCCAGGAATTCGACGACCGGCACTGGCGGATCGAGGCGGTCTTCGACGAACGCTTCCTCCAGGTCTCGCAGGGGATGGAGATCCCGTGCGAAATCTCGCTGACCCGCAAGCGGCTGATCGGCGCCTATTTCTGCCACGAATACAGCTATGCCGCCGCGGCCCTGATGAACCCCAGCGTGGTCGAGCACCCGGACCAGTCCGGGCTCAAGGGCGGAGCCAAGCGCTTCGTCATGTCGATGCGCGCCGTGGGCGAAGGCCATATCAGCACGGTCGCCTTTCGCGAGGGGATCATCGAGGCGGACGGCACCTTCAGCCTGTGGCCCGAGCCCTCGATCGCCAGTTCGGCCACGCCCGAGACCGCCGCCGGGCCGGCCGACGACGGGCCGGTGCGGATTTTCCGCCATTGCGAGAGCACCCTGTCGGGCACGGTGATCTTCCCCGTCACCGAGGCGCAGCGCAACGGCCTGGAAGACCTGCGCCTGGTCCGCTTCGACCATGGCAAGCGCGATTACGAGTGGCTCGGCACCTATACCGCCTACAGCGGCAGCGAGATCCGCTCCGAGCTGTTGCGGACGCGCGACTTCCGCACCTTCACCCTGGAGCCGATCCACGGCCGGGCGGGCCGCAACAAGGGCATGGCGCTGTTCCCCGACACGATCGACGGGCGCTATGTCATGCTCGGCCGGCAGGACGGGAAGAACCTGTTCCTGCTCCACTCCGACCGGCTCGACACCTGGGACGACGACGGCCAGGTGCTGATCGAGCCCAAGTATCCCTGGGAGCTGATCCAGATCGGCAATTGCGGCAGCCCGATCCGCTGCGACGAAGGCTGGCTGGTGCTGACCCACGGGGTCGGCGCGATGCGCAAGTATTCGATCGGCGCGCTGCTGCTCGACGCCAAGGACCCCTCCAAGGTGCTGGGCCGCAGCGTGACCCCCCTCCTCGCCGCGCGCGACAACGACCGGGCCGGCTACGTTCCCAACGTGGTCTATTCCTGCGGCGGCATGCGCGTGGGCCAGACCCTGTTCCTGCCCTACGGCCTGTCCGACAGCGCCATCGGCTTCGCCACGGCGCGGATTTCCGACATCGTGGCGAC
>CAZFPW010000194.1:0-5286 GCA_964520765.1 uncultured Novosphingobium sp. | reverse complement strand
CCCACCCCCGCGCTATAGCCGCGCCGTGCCGCAAGACATCCCCACCCTGCCCGCGATCCTCGGCTTCCTCGACCTCGCCGGGATCGCGATCTTCGCGCTGACCGGCGCGCTGCTGGCGGCGCGATTGCGGCAGACCTTCGTGACGCTGGCCTTCTTCGCGCTCGTCACCGGCGTCGGCGGCGGCTCGATCCGCGATCTGCTGATCCATGCGCCGGTGTTCTGGGTCCACGATCCGCTGGTCGCGCCGGTCTGCCTCGGCATGGCGCTCCTCGCCTGGTTCACCCCGCATCGCTGGTGGGAGGGCCGCGTGCTCGAATGGGCCGATGCGGCGGGCCTGGCGGGCTATGCGGTGCTGGGCACGGTAAAGGCGCTGGGCTTCGGCATCGCCCCGCTCACCGCCGCGCTGATGGGCATCATCACCGGCTGCGCGGGCGGGATCATTCGCGACGTGCTGGCCGGGCAGCCTTCGATCCTGATGCGGCCGGAACTCTATGTGACGGCGGCCGCGCTCTCCGCCGCCCTGGCCGCCGGGGGCACGGTGCTGGGCCTGCCGAACGGGGTCGTCTGGCCCATCGCCGCCCTGGCCGGCTTCACCCTGCGCGGCGCGGCGATCCAGTGGTCGCTGGGCATCCCGGAATACGGCCGCAAACGGAACGGCCCGGGCTCCTGAGGAGTCCGGGCCGCCGGAGGTCTTGCCTGTCCGCGCGGATCAGAGACCGCGGACCCCGCTGTACTTCACGTTGGTCCGGCCCCGCTCGAAGGTGCAGGTGAAGTTGCCGGCATCGTAGCCGCGCAGGTTGTTGTTCCAGCCGCGGTGGTCGTTGCCCCAGCCGTTGCCGTACTGGCCGCGCCCGCGCCACTGGCCGGCGAAGGTCTTGACCGCGATCCGGCCGCGCACCTCGATCCCGTTGCGGGTCTGGCGGACGCTGCGAATGTCGGTGACGTCGCCGCTATAGCGGATGGCGCCCCGCTCGGCGGCCCGGACGCACTGGTCGACGGCCTGGCGCGGGCTGACCGGCATGACGCGGCGGTGATTGTTGTTGTTCGCGGCCAGCGCGGCCGCGACGCCGCCGACGATCAGCGCGCCGGCGATCACTTCGCCCGTCCGGATGCCGTCGTTGTCGCGGCGCGGCTGGGCCATGGCGGGGCTGATGGCGGAAGCGACCATGGCGCCCGCGGCGATGGTTCCGGCGACGGCTTTGGTGAGAGTCTGCATGGTGTATGTCCTCATGTCCTGGGCCGGTCGGGAGTGTCCGGCGACAGGCCCTGTCTAGGACGCGGGCCGTGGCGACCTGCTGAACCGGGCCGGCAGAAAGCATTCATAAAAGTCGCAATTTGTATGAACAATCTTGCGCGCTCGCGAAAATAGTTAACCATTGGGCGCTACAGGGGGGCCATGTTCGGGCTTCCCTTCATGGTCGTCATCCTCGCCTTCGCGGCGGGACTGGTTGCGCTGGAATGGCTGCGCGGGGTGCGCGACACCGACTGGCGCAACAACCTGATGGCCTGGGCCGTCGCCTTCTTCACCGGGGCCGCCTTCATCCCCCTTCTGCCGCTATGGCAGGGGCACGGGTTGATCGACGGCGCTGCCCTGCCCTTCTGGGCGGCTTTCCCGATCTATCTCGTCGTCCACGACCTGGGCGAATACCTGTTCCACCGCGCCCAGCACCGCGTGCCCTTCCTCTGGGCGATGCACGCGCTGCACCATTCCGACCCGCAGATGTCGGCGCTGACCACCCAGCGGCATTTCTGGGGCGACCAGCTCGTCAAGACGGTGACGATCTGGACAGCCGCCTCGCTCATCATCTCGCCCACCCCGGCGCTCGTCTTCACCTATGCGGTGGTCGGCCTGTGGCACTTCGTGGTCCATTCCGCCCTGCCGATCGACCTGGGGCGCTGGTCCTGGGTGCTGAACGCGCCGGCCTATCACCGCCGGCACCATTCGCTGCTGCCCGAGCACTACGACAGCAACTTCGCCGCGCTGTTCCCGATCTTCGACGTGATCGCCGGCTCCTATCACCGCCCGGAAGGCTATCCGCCGACCGGCCTGGGACGCGCCCCGCGCAACGTCGCGGAGATCGCGGTCTTCCCGCTGGTCTTCAACGACTGGCAGAAGGCAGAGGAAGCCGATCCGATAGTCTCGCCGCTCAGCCGCCCGGCACCTTGAGCCCGGTCCACCGGGCGAGGAAGCCGAGGACGTCGGAGCTTTCCTCGATCACCTTGTCGGTCGGCTTGCCCGAGCCATGGCCGGCGCGCGTCTCGATGCGGATCAGGCGCGGCTTGGGGCCGAGGTCCTCCGCCTGGAGCGCGGCGGCGTACTTGAAGCTGTGGCCCGGCACGACCCGGTCGTCCGTGTCGGCGGTCGTCACCAGGATCGCCGGATAGTCCGCATCCTTGCGGATGTTGTGATAGGGCGAATAGTCGCGCAGCACGCGGAAGTCGGGCTCGCGATCGGGATAACCGTAGTCGTCGACCCAATAGCGCCCCGCGGTGAAGCGGTCGAAGCGCAGCATGTCCATCACCCCCACCGCCGGGTTGGCCGCGGCGAACAGGTCCGGCCGCTGGTTGGTCACCGCGCCGACCAGCAGGCCGCCGTTGGACCCGCCCTGGATCGCTAGGCCGTCCTGCGGCGTGATCCCCTCACGGATCAGGAACTCGCCGGCGGCGATGAAGTCGTCGAAGACGTTCTGCTTGTTGGCCAGGCGCCCGGCGTCGTGCCATTCCTTGCCGTACTCGCCCCCGCCGCGCAGGTTGGCGAGCGCGAAGGCCCCGCCCGCCTCGAGCCAGGCCATGCGGACGCTGGAGAAGCCCGGCGTCAGCGAGATGTCGAAGCCGCCATAGCCATAGAGCAGCGTCGGCACCGCCCGGCGCGCCGCGGCGATGGCCTTCTTGCGCACCACGAACAGCGGCACCCGCGTGCCGTCGCGCGAGGCGTAGAAGCGCTGCTCCACCGTGTAGTCGTCGGGATCGAAGGTCAGCTTCGGCGCGGCAAAGACGGTGGTCCGGCCGCTGGCGAGATCGAGCCGGTAGATCGTCGCCGGCCGGTTGAAGCTGGTGAAGCTGTAGAAGGTCTCGGGATCGCCCGGCTTGCCCTTGAAGCCCGATGCCGTGCCGATGCCGTTCAATTGCAGCGTGCGGGCGGGCTTGCCGCCGAGGTCGAGCACCACCGCCCGGCTGGTCGCGTCCTTGAGGTAGGAGAGGACCAGTTGCGAGCCGACGATCGCCCCCTGCTCCAGCTTCTCCTCGCGCTCGGCCACCAGCTCGCGCCAGGCCGGCCGGGGCGCGGCGAGATCGATCGTGACCAGGCGATAGCGCGGCGCGTCCTTGTTGGTGACGAACCACAGGACGCTGCCCGTCCCCTCGACCAGCTTCCAGTCGTTCTCGAAGCCGGTGACGATCGGCCGCGCCTTCCAGCGGTGGCGGCCGCGGCGGGCGAGGTCGATCACGTGGACCTCATGCCGCGCGTCGGTGCCGCTGGCGCTGGTCACGATCACGTGGCGGCCGTCGGACGTCACCTCGGCATCGTGGTTGGCCTCGGGCTTGTCCGGGGTCGCATAGACGAGCCGATCCTCGTCCTGGCTGGTGCCGACGCGGTGGAACCAGATCGCCTGGTCGTAATTGCGCGCCTGGAAATCCTGCCCCTCCTCCGGCGCGGGGAAGCGCGAATAGAGGAAGCCCTCGTTGCCGATCCAGGCGAGCCGGGTGAACTTGGCCCAGCGGATCTCGTCCGCCATCACCTCGCCGGTGCGCACGTCGAGCAGCTTCAGCACCCGCCAGTCGCTGCCCCCGTCCTGCACCGAATAGAGCAGGTAGCGCCCGTCCTCCGACGGCTTCCAGTCGTCGAGCGCGGTGGCCTGGTCGCCGGCCCAGGCATTGGGATCGAGCAGCAGGCGCGGCTTGCCCCGCAAGCCGGCGCGGACGAACAGCTGCGACTGGTTCTGCAGGCCCGAGTTCCGCATGTAGAAATAGCGCCGCCCGGCCTTGGTCGGCAGGCCGAAGCGCTCATAGTTCAACAGGGCGCGGAGCCGCTCGGCGAACCAGGCCCGCTCCGGCAGGGTCGCGAGGTAGCCCTGGGTCAGCGCATTCTCGCGCGCCACCCAATCCGCCACCTCCTTGTCCTGCCGGACGTCGTTCTCCAGCCAGCGATAGGGATCGGCGATCTTCTCCCCGAACAGGGTCTCGACCAGATCATCTCGGCGGGTTTCGGGATACTGCATGGGAGAGGCGGCTTCCGCATTGACCGTAAGGGCGGGGAGGGAAAGAGCTGCGATCAGCAAGGCGCTCAACCGGCGCGACATTCACTTCTCCCGGACATGCAAAAGGCGGCTGCGAGGCTATCACCCGCAGCCGCCTTTGCAATTCTTTGGCGATGGAATCGCGCCGAGAAGATCAGGCCTCCTCGAACTCCTCGCTCTCGACCGGACCCGAGTCCTGGCCCTTGGCCGAAACGTCGCGGTCGACCAGCTCGATCACCGCGATCGGTGCCGCGTCCGAAGCGCGGATGCCGGCCTTGATGATGCGGCTGTAGCCGCCCTGACGATCGGCGTAGCGCGCGGCGAGAACGTCGAACAGCTTGGTGAGCTGGGCGTCATCGAGCAGGCGGGCATGGGCCAGGCGGCGGTTCGACAGGCCGCCCTTCTTGGCGAGCGTGATCAGCTTCTCGACATAGGGACGCAGCTCGCGCGCCTTGGGGGTGGTGGTAGTGATCTGCTCGTGCTTGATCAGAGCCGCCGCCATGTTGCGCAGCAGGGCCGCGCGGTGCGAGCTGGTGCGCTGAAGCTTACGATGGCCAACCTTGTGACGCATGTGTCTTTCCCTCGTTCGTTAAGGGCCCGTGTGAGGTAGCCCAGACCTGGCGGCGCTTGGGGCGGCCGCCGATTGCCCTTCCGATCAAAAACCATCTCGTCATCCCCGCGAAAGCGGGGATCCATCTCCTGCCGTCACACCAAGCGGAACGCTCAGGAGATGGTTCCCGCTTTCGCGGGAATGACGGGGTTTTGTCTCGGCCGTTAGCCGAGAAGCTCTTGTTCCAACTTCTTGGCCATTTCCTCGATGTTCTCGGGCGGCCAGCCGGGGATGTCCATGCCGAGGCGCAGGCCCATCGACGAGAGCACTTCCTTGATCTCGTTCAAGGACTTGCGGCCGAAGTTCGGGGTACGGAGCATTTCGGCCTCGGTCTTCTGGACCAGGTCGCCGATGTAGATGATGTTGTCGTTCTTGAGGCAGTTGGCCGAACGCACCGACAGTTCCAGCTCGTCGACCTTCTTGAGGAGGTAACGATTAAGC
>CAZFPW010000193.1:0-5303 GCA_964520765.1 uncultured Novosphingobium sp. | reverse complement strand
GCTTCGCTGCCCCAGTCCATGCAGTGGTTGCCGGCCATGGAGATCACGTCGAACCCCGCGCGGCCCAGCGCCGCCGCCCCGTCCGGCCGGGCGAGGACGGCGTGGCGCGCCTGCGGCAGGCGGACGCCCTTGGCCGCGAAGCTGGTTTCGAGCTGGCCGAAGGTCAGGTCCGCGCCGCGCAGCACGTCGCGAGTGGCGACGAAGCTTTCGTCATAGTCGGCGCGGTCCATCGCGAGGTCGCCCGTGGCGAGAAGCACATGGGTCATGGGGTTGGGCACGAAAGCGCTTGCACAACAGGCGAGACTAGAGGCAAATTCCCCTCGATCAAGGGGAGCGGACGATGCGGAAAAGCACGATACTGGCGGCACTGGCCGCCTTCTCCACCACGGCGGCGGCGCAGCAGACGCCCGCCGTCCCACCCGCGCCGGAGGCCCGGCCAGCCCCTCCACCGGTCACGCCCGGCACCGGACCCTATCCGGCGATCATGGAGACCGATCCCGGCCTGCCCTTCCACGTGATCTACCGCCCGCGCGACCTCCCGGCCTTGCGGACCACGCGGCTCGGTGTGGTGGTCTGGGGCAACGGCGGGTGCCGCGACGACGGGGCGAGCGCGCGGGCGCACCTGACCGAGCTTGCCAGCCACGGCTATCTCGTCATCGCGCCGGGCAAGCTCTACCCACCGGGCGAGAGCGCGCCGCGTCCCCAGCGCGGGCCCGACGGCCGCTATCCGCCCCAGGCGACCACCGCCGACCAGGTCAAGGCCGGGATCGACTGGGCGCTGGCAGAGAACCGGCGACGCGGCAGCCGCTACTTCGGCCGGATCGCGCCCACGGCAGTCGCGGTCGCCGGGCATAGCTGCGGCGGGCTCCAGGCCCTGCAGGTCGCGCCGGACCCGCGGGTGAGGACCGTGCTGATCCACAACAGCGGCATCTTCCCGCCCGGCGCCAGCTCGATCACCGGGCTGGACCTCGACAAGGCGAGCCTGGCCCGCGTCCATACCCCGATCGTCTATTTCCTGGGTGGGCCGACCGACCAGGCCAGCCCCAACGGCGGCGACGATTTCAAGCGGATCGATCATGTCCCGGCGGT
Source organism: uncultured Novosphingobium sp. (assembly GCA_964520765.1). Lineage (GTDB taxonomy): Bacteria > Pseudomonadota > Alphaproteobacteria > Sphingomonadales > Sphingomonadaceae > Novosphingobium. The sequence continues at coordinate 4,214 of CAZFPW010000193.1, read as the reverse complement.
CCTAGTCGAGATGCCGGTCGGCCACGGCGGCACCTTCGCGCGGCCCAATGGCGGCGCGGTGGCGCAGATCGCGGTCGACTGGCTGGAATGGCAGCTTCGCGGCGACCGCAGCGCGGCCCGCACCTTCACCGGCGCGGACTGCCGCCTGTGCAACCGCGGCGACGTGCGGATCGATCGGAAGAAGATCCCCTGACCGATCCGCTCGCAACCCCTCAGAACTTCTTGCGCACCGTGGCCGAGACGAAGCGCCCGATCGGATCGGCCGCCGTCGCGTCATAGCCGCCGCCGCCGTTCGTGCTCGGCGCGATGTTCACATAGGGCGGCGCGACGTCGAAGATGTTGCGCACGTCCAGGCCGAAGACGAAGCCGCGATCCTTCTCGCCCACGCGGAAGGCGATGCCCACGTCGATCGGATTGTAGCTGCCGACGTTCTGGTTCGGCGTCACCGCGTTGTTCAGGTAGCCGTTGATGTGCGTCCAGCGCAGGTTGGCGCTGAACCAGTCCTTCTCCCAGTTCACGCCCGCGCGCAGCTTGAAGCGCAGCGGCTGATAGATCTGGTTGAGCTGGTCGATATAGGGCGCGTTCGGGCTCTGCTGGGTCCGGTAGGTGGTCAGGTAGGTCCCGCTCAGGTTGAAGTTGAACGTCCCTGCGCTGTCGGTATCCAGCCGGTAGTTGGCCATGAAGTCGATGCCGCGAGTGATCGATCGGCCCAGGTTCTGGCTGCGGCCGTCGACGAACACGGTGACGTTGGCCGGCAAGGCGCCCGAGACGGCGTAGCCCTGGCTGACCAGGTCCTGCACGATCGTCTGCGCCCCGGAGCCCTGCACGATCAGGCCGGTGCCATCGTACTGGCTGGCCCGCGTCAGCACCGCCAGGTCGGAGAGCAGGGCGATGACCTGGTTCTTGTAGTCGACGCTGAAGTAGGTCAGCGACAGGCGCAGGTTGCGCAGCGGCTCGATGTCCGCGCCGACCGACCAGGTGGTGGCCGTCTCCGGCTTCAGGTTGAGGTTGCCGCCCGACAGCGCCACGCCCTGGATCGTCCCGCCGGCCGGGTTCTGGTAGGTCTGGACGAAGAGCTGGTTCGAATTGCCGTAGATCTGCGTGATCGTCGGCGCACGGAACGAGGTGCCGTAGGAGCCGCGCAGGGTCAGCCCGTCAACCGGCACCCAGGTCACGCCGAACTTGGGATTGGTCGTGCTGCCGACATCGGAATACTTGTCGTGGCGGACCGCGGCGTTGAACTCCAGCTTCTGGAAGCCGCCCATGGCGTTGTCGGGGCCGAACAGCGGCACGAGCAGCTCGGCATAGGCGGAATCGACACGGCGGCCGAAATAGCGCCAGGTAACGGGCGTGGAGGGATTGCCGCGCGCGAGGCCCAGCTCGACGCCCCATTCCTGCCCTTCGTAGCCGACGGCGAGCTTCACCTGGCCGCCCGGCAGGGTGAACAGCGGGCCGTTCAGGCGCGCTTCGTAGCCCTTGAAGTTGCCGATCGTCGGGTTGATCGAGATCTGGTTGTAGATGTTGGCGAGGACCGTGGCCGAGGTCCGGTGCAGGCCATAGGGATCGAAGGCGGTGTTCGGATCGCTGCTCGCCAGCGCGGCGTTGAGAGCGCCGTTGTTGATCCCGTTCAGCGAGATCGCGTTGTCGTCGGTCTTGCCGATGCCGAACAGGGCCTCGAACTGCCAGTCGTAGGGCAGCTTGACCCGGAGGCCCGGCGTCACCTGCCAGCTCTTGCCGTAGCCATAGTTGCGGATACGCGGGAGATCGCCGGAGAAGTTGTAGTTCAGCGTATAGCCGGTGCCGGTGAAACCGGCCGGGCGGACGAAAAAGGCGTTCGACTGGGGCACGTTCAGCGCCGCCGTGGGGAAGGCCTGGAACCGCTCGAACTTGCGGTGGCTGTAGAAGCCGTCGGCGAAGAAGGTCAGCCAGTCGGTCAGTTCATAGGTGAAGGTCGCGTTGACCGAATCGTACTTCTGGCGCGGGATCAGGTCCTGCCCCTGGAGGTCGTCGCAGCGGTTTGCGGTGCCGGCGACGAGGTTGCCAGCCGTCGCCTGGGTGATGCCGCCCATGGGAATGGCGTAGGTCGTCGTCACCCCGCCCTGGCTGGCGCTGATCGTGCCGGGGTTGCAGCGCAGCGAGCGATAGTCGTTGCCGCCGGCCGCGCGCTGGTCCGAGGTGAAGAAGGGCCGGTCGAAGCCGCTGAGGTTCGACTTGTCGACATGCTCGTAGGCGACCATGAACTGGCCGCGATCCCACCGCTTGCCGAAGGCCGCGCCGAAGGCATATTCGTGATAGGCGCCATCGTCGGACACGCCGGCGCGGGCGAAGGCCTCCGCGCCGTCAAGGCTGCGCCGGGGGATCAGGTTGACCACGCCGGCGACCGCGTCCGAACCGTAGATCGCGGAGGCGCCGTCGGCCACGATCTCGACCCGCTCGACGCCCAGCGTCGGCAGGATCGACGGATCGGTCGAGCGCGAGTTGTTCACGACCCGGTGCCCGTCGACGATGATGAGCGTCGCGTTGGGGCCGATGCCGCGCAGGTTGATCGAGTTGCCGTAGACGATGTTGCCCGAACCGCCCGACTGCCCGCGCGAGTTCTCGCTGACGCCAAGGTCGAAGACCTGGGGCAGTTCCTTGATCGCGCGATCGAGCGTGACGCGGCCCGAATCCGCGATGTCGGCGGTGCTCAGCGTGGTGACGGTCGAGCCCACCGGGGCGACGCCGCGCATGCGGCTGCCAGTGACGACGATGTCGCTCGCCCCATCCAGCGCGGCCTCGTCGGCGGGTTCCTCCTGGGCCAGGGCCACGCCCGGCACGAGCAGCGCCACGGCGAGCGCCAGGCTGGAGCCACGCGATTTCATCAAGTTCGAAACAGCCATTTTCATATCCTCCCCCGCCCACGGGCCATGTCGCGACGATGTGGATTCGCCGGGAAGATTCGCGGCCATCTGCGCCGCGCCGACTCTCCTCCGCGCCGGCCGGGCTGTGCCCGTACCGGATCGCCGCATTGGGCCAGACTGCCCAATTAGTGGATAAAGTCAACTATTACAGGTATAGACTTTTCGATTACCCCATCAATAATCGTCATGCATGCAGGCCGCATACATCCGGTCCAGCATTTCGTGCAGCAGGTGCAGCTCGGCCGGAGAAAGCTGATGCAGCACGGCATCCTCGGTCTTGCCCAGGATGCCGAACAGCGCGTCCAGATGCCGTTCCCCCTCGGGCGTCACGAACAGGGCATGACGCCGCCGGTCGTTGGGCGAGCGTTCGCGCTTGGCCCAGCCGAATTTCTCCAGCTCATCGACGATCGTGACGGTCACGGACTTGTCGAGACCGACCTCCCGCGACAGTTCGCTCTGCGAAACCCCCGGATTGGCGGAGATGATCGCCAGCGAGGAAAACAGGCCCGAGCGCAGCCCCTGGTCGGCGGTGGCGGCGGCGAAATCGCGGGAGAGCTGGTTCTGCACGCGGCGCAGCCGAAACCCTACGAAGTCACCCAGCCGGCCCAGGTTGAGCCGGCCTTCCGCGGGAGAGGCATCCTTGGCGCGGGTCGCGGGTTTTGCGGGCATGCTACGGATCAGTCCTAATAGTTGACAATCAAGATCGTTGAAATATTCTACAGTGTAGAACGCATCGCCATTTGACGACGGGCCGGCCCCGGTGTCAACCAACGGAGCGAGCACGCCGATGGAGAGAGATATGGAGCGGGAATCGCCCCCGTCAATCGATGCGACATCGCCCGCCCTGCCCAGCGACCTGACGCCCGACGTCGGGCAGCTCCATGCCGGGCGCCAGCCGACCGGCCCGCTGGCGAAGGCGGCCTATGTCCTCGGCTCGATCGGCCTGCTGGCGGCGACCGCCGCGGACTCGCTCGCGGTCGCGGGGCGGCATACCGGATTGCACCTGCTGGGCTCCATCGAGCTGGTCCAGGCGGCGGTCGTCCTGCTCGCCTCGGCGGCCATGCTCATGGTCACCATCGCGGGCGGCCACGCGACCGTGCACATCGTCACCGAACGGCTTGCCCCGCTCCGCGCGATCCGGCTGCGCCGCGTGACGGACCTCGTCAGCGCCGCCGTGTTCCTCCTGCTCGCGGCCGGTTCCATCTGGGTGCTGGCCGAGCTGTGGCACGGCCATGAGCAGACCGAGCTGCTGCATATCCCGCTGCGCTGGCTGCGCCTGTTCTGGGTGGTCTTCGCCATCCTGGTGGCGCTGCA
>CAZFPW010000192.1:0-5358 GCA_964520765.1 uncultured Novosphingobium sp. | reverse complement strand
GCTCAGCCTGAGCTTGTCGAAGCCTGTCCTGAGCTTCGCCGAAGGGGCCACGCGCAGACCTTTGCCCCCAAGCTCCTGAGGACCTAGGGCCCGTCCGACCTTGATCGAATCGTTACTCGTCATGCTGAACTTGTTTCAGCATCCATGGCGCCCCCGTTGCCGATAGTGTGACGGTCGTGGAAAACGGCAGGCTTTGCGCCATGGACCCTGAAACGAGTTCAGGGTGACGGTGAGGAAACGGATGGTTCAATCCAGATCGGACGGACTCTAGACCCTAGCGGCGAGGGTATCGCGTGGGCTTCGACAAGCTCAGGCTGAGCGGGGGGGAATGCGGGGAAAGCGCTCGTTCATGGGCCATAAGCCGTTTGCGAACCACCTGATCCCCAACGAAAAAGGCGGCCCGTTGCCGGACCGCCTCTTCGTTTCGGCAATGCCGTATCCGCTTAGCGCTTCGAAAACTGGAAGCTGCGGCGGGCCTTGGCGCGGCCGTACTTCTTGCGCTCGACGACGCGGGGGTCGCGGGTCAGGAACCCGGCGGCCTTGACCGCGCTGCGCAGCGCCGGCTCGAACTTGGCGAGGGCCTGGGCGATGCCGTGCTTGACCGCGCCGGCCTGGCCCGAAAGCCCGCCGCCCTTGACGGTGGCGACGACGTCGTACTGCTCGAGCCGCTCGGCGACGTCGAACGGCTGGTTGATGACGAGACGCAGGGTCGGACGGGCGAAATAGACGTCCTGGTCGCGGCCGTTGACGGTGATCTTGCCCGAGCCGGGCTTGATCCACACGCGGGCGACGGCGTCCTTGCGGCGGCCGGTGGCATAGGCGCGGCCCTGGGCGTCGATTTCCTGCTCGCGCAGCGGGGCGGCCGGGCCGGTGCGGATGACCGGAGCCTGGACTTCCTCGGTGGCTTCGGGAGCGGCGGCAGCGGGCGCGCCGCCGGCGGCGAGCTGGCCGAGATCGGCGAGATCGTTGACGGTGTTATCGGACATTAGGCACCCACCTTGTTCTTGCGGTTGCGCGACGCGACATCGAGCGGCTGGGGCTGCGTGCCGCCATGCGGATGCTCGGTCCCGGCATAGAGGTGCAGGGCGCGCATCTGGTCGCGGCCGAGCGGGCCGCGGGGGATCATGCGCTCAACGGCCTTCTCCAGGACGCGCTCGGGAAAGCGGCCGTCGAGGACCTTGGCCGCGGTGATCGCCTTGATCCCGCCGGCATAGCCGGTGTGCTTGTAATAGGTCTTCTGCTGGCGCTTGTTGCCGGTCAGCCGCACCTTGTCCGCGTTGATGACGACGACATGGTCGCCGCAGTCGACGTGGGGGGTGTAGCTCGGCTTGTGCTTGCCGCGCAGGATGTTGGCGATGATCACCGCCAGGCGGCCGACCACCAGGCCGTCGGCATCGATGAGATGCCAGTTCTTCTCCACCTCGGCCGGCTTGATCGACCGGGTGACCTTGCTGAGCGCCTTCATGGCTGGAAATTCCTTAGAGGTCTGTTCCCGTTGACCGCGCAGGGCCGGCAGCACCGGATTCGCGCGGAAGGCGGCCATCTGGTCGATCGGGCCGCGAAAGTCAACGCTATCCGCGGGTTTCCATGGAGGTAAAATAATACCTCTACGTTTCGCACGGCCCTTCGAGCGCGCCGAGCCAGGCCGAGGTGGCGGGTGCGGCGGCGGCGCAGGGCCAGCCGAGGATCGCCGGTTCCTCGTAGGGATGCAGCTCCCCGATCCGGGCGACGGCGCGGTCCAGCAGGGCGGCGTTGGTCTTGAACAGGACGCCGGTTTCCACAGCATCCCCGCGCTCGCCCTGCCAGACGTAGAGCGAGCGTATGGCGGGCAGGATGTTGGCGCAGGCGATCAGCCCGGCGTCGAGCAGGGCCGATGCGGCGGCGGCGGCCGAATCGGCATCGGGGTAGGGGCACCAGACCAGCGCGGGGCCGGGCGGGTCCTTGGCCCCCGCGCTCATGCCCGCCGGCCGAGGACGTGCGCGCACCAGGTCGTCGCGGCGACCAGCAGGGCGCCCACGAACTGGTGCAGCACCGCGATCCACAGCCCGACCCCGGTCATCACCGTCGCGATGCCGAGCAGGATCTGCACGCCGAAGGCGCTGTGCAGCGCGATCGAGGCCGGGCGCACCCGGCGGCGCAGCTTGCGCGCCATGATCACCAGCACGACGACCACGGCCCAGGCCCACCAGCGGTGGACGAAGTGGATCAGGAAGGGATCGTGGAGCAGGGCGTGGACGGGGCCCAGCGACCAGTCGATGCCGGCCGGGAAGAAGCGGTCGTTCATCAGCGGCCAGTCGCGCGCGACATAGCCGGCGCGCAGCCCGGCGACGAGCGCCCCGAAGAAGAGCTGCACCGTCAGCATGACCAGGGCGAGGGCGGCGAAGCCGGTCAGCCGCGCGCGCGGCTCCCCTCTGGCGAGGGCGCGCAGGTCTAGCGCGGTCCACACCAGGCCGCCCAGCGTCAGCAGCGCGATCAGCAGGTGCGTCGCCAGGCGGAAGTGGCTGACCTTCACGTCCTGGGTGAGGCCGGAGGTCACCATCCACCAGCCGACCACGCCCTGGAGCCCGCCCAGGGCCAGCAGGGCCAGCAGGCGCGGCTTGTAGCCGGCCGGAATCGCGCCCTTCAGCCAGTACCAGGCGAGCGGCAGGGCGAAGGCCAGGCCGATCGCCCGCGCCAGCAGGCGGTGGACCCATTCCCAGAAGAAGATGAACTTGTAGTCGGCCAGGGTCATCCCCGCCGGGCCGTTGACCTCGGTATATTGGGGGATGCGCTGATAGGCCTCGAACGCGGCCTGCCACTGCGCCTCGGTCAGGGGGGGCAGGGCGCCGGTGACGGGCTTCCATTCGGTGATCGACAGGCCCGACTCGGTCAGGCGGGTGATCCCGCCGACCACGACGATGGCCACGACCATCGCGGCGACGAAATAGAGCCACCGGGCGAGGGCGAGCGGCCTCCCGTTTCTTATTGGGCCGAGAGGTGCCGAAGGGGCCGCCTGGCCCGCGAATTCCGCTGTTTGAGCCGTCATGACCGGCCCTCCCTGCGTCGCCCGGCCGGAAAGCGCAAGGGCCTGCGCCCTCCCTGCCCGGAACATTCCCGCACCTTCGGGGTTGCAGGATGATACAACGTCACATAGTGGGAGCGCGATGCGTGACGCGGTGCTCTTGATTCGCAACCGGCTGGACGGCCTGGGCATGATGCTTTCGGGCCTCTGCGCGGCCCATTGCCTGCTTGGGCTGCTGCTCGTCTCGCTGCTCGGGCTGGGCGGCGGTGCGTTGCTCGCGCCGGAGATCCACGAGATCGGCCTGGCCCTTGCGGTCGGCATCGGCGTGCTGACCCTGGGCCTCGGCGCGCTGCGCCACGGCCGCACCGGGCCGCTGCTGATCGGCGCCGCCGGCATCGCGCTGATGGCCTCGGCCCTCGCCGTCGGGCACGGCTCGGCCGAAGCTGTGCTGACCATCGCCGGGGTGGCGCTGGTCGCTCTCGCCCACATCCGGAACTTGCGCCACGCGGCCTGAGCGCTAGAGCGCTCAACCATGTCCGCTGAAATCTCCATCACCGTCAACGGCGAGCCGCGCCGCTGCGCCGCGGGCGCGACCATCGCCGCGCTGGTCTCCGCCCTGGAGCTGAACCCGCAGAAGGTCGCGGTGGAGCGCAACGGCGAGATCGTCCCGCGCTCGACCCTGGGCGAGGTCGCCCTGGCCGAGGGCGACGTGCTGGAGATCGTCCATTTCGTCGGCGGAGGAGACCATCAGATCATGCCCGATACCTTGGCCCCCGATACTTGGACCGTTGCCGGCCGCACCTTCCGCTCGCGGCTGATCGTCGGCACCGGCAAGTACAAGGACTTCGCCCAGAACGCCGCGGCGGTCGAGGCTTCGGGCGCGGAGATCGTGACCGTGGCGGTGCGCCGCGTGAACGTCAGCGATCCCAAGGCGCCGATGCTGACCGACTTCATCGACCCGAAGAAGATCACCTACCTGCCCAACACGGCTGGCTGCTTCACCGCCGAGGAGGCGATCCGCACCCTGCGCCTGGCGCGCGAGGCGGGCGGCTGGGACCTCGGCGAGGGCTTCCTGCCGATGGTCTATTGCGTCGACGATCCGATCGCGGCGAAGCAGCTCGAATCTGCCGGTGCGGTCGCGGTCATGCCGCTCGGCGCGCCGATCGGCTCGGGCCTCGGCATCCAGAACCGCGTGACGATCCGCCTGATCGTCGAGGGCGCGAGCGTGCCGGTCCTGGTCGACGCCGGCGTCGGCACGGCGAGCGACGCGGCCGTGGCGATGGAGCTGGGCTGCGACGGCGTGCTGATGAACACCGCCATCGCCGAGGCCAAGGACCCGATCCGCATGGCCCGCGCGATGAAGCTGGCGGTCGAGGCCGGGCGCGAGGCCTACCGCTCGGGCCGGATGCAGACGCGCAAATATGCCGATCCGTCGAGTCCGCTGGCCGGGTTGATTTGAGATTGTGAATCCCCCTCCTCTTCAGAGGAGGGGGCAGGGGTGGTGGCGATGCGGCACGCATCGCTCGCGAAGCGATTGAACTGCGCCCAGCCTCCACCACCCCCCAACCCCCTCCTCTAAAGAGGAAGGGGGAGCGTGGTTAACCGCTTGATAACCAAACTGTGGTGATCTCTCCCCAACAGGGGAAACCGCCATGTCGAATACCGGGACCGCCACGCTGACCATTGCCGAGCTGCGCGAGTTCGCCAGCTTCACCTCGTGCGAGCAGCGCTACATCAAGCGCAGCCTCGACGTCGGCCTCGGCCGGCAGGACGCCTTCAAGCTCTGGGCCCGCGACGCGGCCGAGACCGCCTCGATCCGCAGCCAGTACGTCGTCTACCAGGAGCTGAAGGCCCTGCGCGGCGAGCTGCCGAGCGAGACCAGCTTCGAGGCGCTGGAAGGCTTCCTCGGCAAGCTGGTGCGGGTGACGGCCTTCGACCTCGCCCAGGAACGGATCAGCGCCTTCTCGGCCTATCGCTTCCTCTACGAACGCCTGCTCGGCCCGGAAATCCGGCCCTGGCTGCCCAGCGCCTTCTGCGCCGCCGCCGCCTTGCCGCAGATCCGCCCGGACCGCCGCAAGGGCCTGCTCCAGTCCCTGAGCGAAGCCGCCGCGACCGCCCCCGGCTGGTCCACCCGCGCGCCGAGCTTCTATCCCGAATGGGTGGAGAAGGAAGCGGCCTGAGCCGCGCGGCTCAAGCCTTGTACAACCCGTCCAGCCGCGCGCCGTAGCGTTCCTTGAGCTTGTGCCGCCTGATCTTCAGACTGGGCGTCATTTCCTCGTTCTCGATGCCGAAGGCCTCGTCCGCGAAGGCGAACTGGCGGACCTTCTCGATCACCGAGAGGTCCTGGTTCACCCGGT
>CAZFPW010000191.1:4206-5358 GCA_964520765.1 uncultured Novosphingobium sp. | reverse complement strand
GCGGTGGTGATGTAGAAGGGTTCGGCCATGGCCGGCGCTGGTCTTTCTAAGGCGAGGAAGCCGCCTCTCTAAGCAGAGCGGCCGAGGCCAGCAACCCGCCAATTTCCATCGCCAGCAGGCCGGAATCGAAGTTGTAGGTGGGCGCCTGGGCGGCGAGCGTGGTCAATTCGGCGTGAGCGGCGATGATCCGGGCCTGGCGTTCGCGGGGCGCGGAGGCCAGTTCTCCGGCCAGGACGGCACGGGCCAGCTCGAGCGTGGCCTGCATCCGCTCGCGATTGGGACGGGCGCCGATCTCCTCGGCCAGGGCGCCGCGCAAGGCAAAGGCGGGGTCGCCGTCGTGAAGCAATTTCTGCATGACGCCATGCAGCGCGCCCAGGTCCTGCTCGACGAAGCCGAGGGCGCTGCCGGGCGAGCCTTCGGCCGCAGCCACAGCGGCGCGGCGGGTCGCTTCGCTGGCCTGGGGGGCTTCGCGGGCCAGGATTTCCGCCACTTTGGCATCGGCAAGCGGCGCGAAGCGCAGGGTGCGGCAGCGTGAGCGGACAGTCGGCAGGAGGCGGCCGGGGCGATGGGCGACGAGGAGGAAGAAGGTTCCCTCCGGTGGTTCCTCCAGGCTCTTGAGCAGGGCGTTGACCGCGCTTTTCTCCATGTCGTCGGCCGGGTCGATGATCACCGCGCGGCGGCGGCCCAGGGTCGGCCGGGTGATGAGGCGTTGCTGCATGCGGCGGATCTGGTCGATCGTGATGTTGCGCTTGGTCTGGTAGGGCTTGCCTTCCGCCTTCTTCTTGTCCTCGTCGTCGTTGGCGGGGAGGTGGTCGAGGAGCAGGATGTCGGGGTGGGCATCGCCGGCGGGCTGCGCGATTCCGGGTTCGGCGACCAATTCCTGGGCTGCGGAAAAGGCGAAGGAACCTTTTCCAAGTCCTTGTTTTCCCGACAGTATCCAGGCGTGATGCATCCGCTCTGACGTCATGGCGGCGCGCCATTCGCGCCAGGCCTCTTCATGGCCGATCAGCATCGCGCGTCCACCATGTCGAGGATGCGGGCGTGGGTCTCCTCCGGGGAGCCATCGCCGCGGATTTGCGCGAAACGGGCGGGATTTTGGTCAGCCAGTTGGCGGAATGCCGCAACCACCGCGCCGTGATAGGCGGCATCGCG
>CAZFPW010000191.1:1947-4106 GCA_964520765.1 uncultured Novosphingobium sp. | reverse complement strand
GGTCAGCCAGTTGGCGGAATGCCGCAACCACCGCGCCGTGATAGGCGGCATCGCGACCGCCAATGCGATCCCTTTCGTCCCCGTCGCGCAGGGCCGTCCGGCGCAGGGCCACCTCGGGCGAAACCTCGATCAGCACGACGAGGTCGGGGAGCAGTCCCTCGCTGCCGATCCGGTGCAGATCAAGCACGTCCTCGTCGCGCAGCCCTCCCGCCCCGCCCTGGTAGGCGCGGCTCGAATCGAGGAAGCGATCGCAGATTACCCACTTGCCTGCTTCCAGCGCCGGCCGGATCAGGCGCTCGACGTGGTCGGAGCGGGCAGCGGCGAACAGCAAGGCCTCGGCGCGGGGATGCCAGCCCTCGCCCGCCGGATCGAGCAGCAGGGCGCGAATCTTCTCCGCACCGGGCGTGCCGCCGGGCTCGCGCGTGACGACGGTCTCGATGCCGCGCAGCGTCAGCGCTTCGGCCAGCAGGCGCGCCTGGGTGGACTTGCCCACCCCCTCGCCCCCCTCGAGCGCGATGAATTTCCCACGGGTCACGGCAGGAGCCCCACCACCCCGTTGGCGAGGCGGTCGAGCGGCCCGGCCTTCCCCACGTCGGCCCCGGCGACGAGAGGCACGCGGGCGGGTTCCTGGCCGGGCACGGCGATCTCCAGTTCCGCGACCTGCGCGCCGCGAGCGATCGGGGCGACGAGCGGACCGTGATAGCGGATGGTTGTGGCAATCTCCGGCCGAGCGCCACGCGGGACGGTGACGGCAGCGCCGCCCGGCGCGAGCAGGCCCACCTGCCGCGCGGTTCCGCCCTGCACCCGCGCCTGGCCGACCGTCGCGCCCTTCGCGAACAGCGATCGCGCCTCCCAGGCGGAAAAGCCCCATTCGAGCAGCTCGCGCGCGGCCTGCATCCGCTGGGCCTCGCTGGTCGCCCCGCCGATCACGATCATGATCCGCCGCCCGTCGCGCTCCGCCGTGCCGAGGAAGGAATAGCCCGATTCGCGCGTATGCCCGGTCTTGATCCCGTCCGCGCCGGGCACCACGCCCACGGTGGGATCGTGATTCTGCTGGGTGACCCCGTTCCAGGTCAGGGTCTTCTTGCCGAAATAGTGGCGGTAAAGCTCGGGATGCCGCTCGATCAGCGCGCGGCCGAGCTTCACCATGTCCTGGGCGCTCACCTGGGTCGCGCCGCCGTCGGGCCAGCCGTTGGGCGTGCCGAAGCGGCTGTTGGTCATGCCGAGCTTCTTCGCCTCGGCATTCATCAGCGCGAGCCAGCCCGCCACGTTGCCGGAAACGCCCTCCGCCAGGACGACGCAGGCGTCGTTGGCCGAAACCGTGGTGATGCCGTGGAGGAGCATGTCGACCGAGACCTGCTCCCCCGCCTTGAGCCGCATGCTGGAGCCCCGCCCGCTCCAGGTCGCGGCGGTCGGCGGGGCGACCACCAGGCGCAGGTCGGGGCTGAGCTTGCCCTGGGCCATCAGCTCGAACGCGACGTAGGCGGTCATCACCTTGGTCATCGAGGCCGGCAGGAAGGCGCGATTCGCCTCACGTTGGGCGAGCACCTGGCGCGAGCCGAGATCGACGGCGAGATAGACCGGCACCCCGGCCACGGCGGCCGGCGGCTGCGGCAGGCTCGGGACGGCCTGGGGCGATGGCGCAGCCATGGCCGGCACGGCCAGGGCCAGCATCACGATCCCCAATGTCCGCTTCACCTCGCCTCCCGCGCAGCATCAGCGCGAGGCGGCTGATGGAAATCAGTCGGCGCGCTGGATTCGTGCGTCGCTATAGCCCGCGCCCTTGGCCTTCGCCAGCGCGGCGGCGGCTTCGGCCTGCCCGGCATAAGGCCCCATGCGGACGCGCCAGAGGCGGCCGACCTGGCTGACCGTGCCGCCCACCTTGGCGGCGGTCGCTTCGGCATTGGCCTTGTTCGCGAAGGCCCCGACCTGGACCACGCTGCGGCCGCGCGCGGGCGCGGGGGCCGTTGCGACAGGGGCCGGAGCGGGATCGGCCGCCACAGGAGCAGGCGTGGCCTGGGGCGCAGGCGTGGGGCGTGAGGGCGCCGGACGGGCGGGGCGAGCCGCAGGCGGCTTGGCCGCGCCGGCGTTCGCCGCCGGGGTCGTCGGGAGCGGTTTCGGAGCCGGCGCCGCTTCCGGCGCGGCGGGGCCGAGCTTGC
>CAZFPW010000191.1:0-1847 GCA_964520765.1 uncultured Novosphingobium sp. | reverse complement strand
GTCGGGAGCGGTTTCGGAGCCGGCGCCGCTTCCGGCGCGGCGGGGCCGAGCTTGCGCAGCAGGACGGCGACGAGCGACTTGGGCGTCTCCATCCGCTCCGGCGCGCGCTGGCCGCTGCGCAGCGCGGCGCGCTCGATCTCGGGCGGATTGACGCGGCGGACGCGCACCGGGGTCTTTCCGCCCGGATTCGCGCCCAGTTGCGCCACCGCGCCGGGCGACAGCTCGACCAGCCCGTCCCCGCTCATCGGCCCGCGCCGCTCGACCCGCACCAGGATCGTCCGGCCGGTATCGAGCGAGGTCACTTCGGCATAGCTGGGCAAGGGCAGCGTGCGATGGGCAACGGAGATACCCTCCCCCCCTTCACTGCCCGCATAGGCATAGCCGACCTGGTCGACATTCATGCGGTCGACGGGGGTATAGGTCGTGCCGTCTATGGTAAACGGCTCGCCCAGGACGATCGGATAGTCCGCCGCCGGGCCGACCGTTACCGGGGCGGTAGCAAGCTCGGCACGGGGCGCGCCGCCGCAGGCGGCGAGCAGGGCAAGGGCCGAAATCGGCAGGAAACGGTCAACGGGCAATCTCATCTGCAAGCAACCCCACGGACAGTGCGTAGTAGTTCGAGCAGTTATATTCGAGGATAACCCTATAATTCCCGGTTAAGAGATAGGCGGTGCGTCCCGGCCCATCCGGTTCCAGCACCACCGCCAGCACGTCATCGGCGATGGCGGCCTGCGGCCTCACCCCCAGGGCGCGCCATTCGCCCACGGTCTTCCAGGCGGTGAAGCGGGCATGGACCCGCGGGCAGACCGGCGAGACCAGGCGGGTCGTCATCCCGCCGCGGTCGAAGTCGGCCGGCACCCGCGCGGCGACGCCCCACGGCACCCCCTGCCGCCAGCCAGCATCGCGGAAATAGTTGGCGATCGAGGCCAGCGTATCGGGGGTGGAGTTCATGATGTCCCGCCGGCCGTCGCCGTCGCCGTCGCGGGCGAGGCGCAGGTACATCGAGGGCAGGAACTGCGGATTGCCGAAGGCCCCGGCCCAGCTTCCGACCAGTTGCTCGCGCGGAACGCCCTGGTCGGCGATCTTGAGCAGGGCGACCCATTCATCGGCGAAAAGATCGCGCCGCCGCCCTTCGAAGGCGAGCGTCGCCAGCGAGCGCGACAGGTCGAAATTGCCCTTGTAGCTGCCGTAGTTGGTCTCGTGCCCCCAGATCGCGGTGAGGATCTGGCCGGGCACGCCATATTGGCGCTCGATCCGGGGAAGCAGCCCGGCGGCGCGCGCATAGGCGGCCCGTCCGCCGTTGATCCGCGCCGCGTCGACATGCTGGCGGCGATAGGGCTCGAAGGCTGGGGGCGTGGTGGGCGTGGCGCTCGGCAGGCCACCGGGCTGGCCGCGATCGAGCTGGATCACGCGGGGGTTGAAGGTCAGCCCCTGGGTCATCCGCTGGATCGTCGCCTCGCGCACCCCTTCGCCGCGCGCGCGAGCGGACAGGAGCTGGAGATAGGCCTGGAAGCCGGCCTCCTCGCTCGACACCGACTGGGCCGGGGCGGAAGGACCGAGAGTCAGCCCAAAGGTCAGCAGGGCGCCGGTGACGGCTGCCGCTGCGATGAATCGAAGTCGCTGCAATGCTTTCATCGTCCCGCGTGTGTTGCACACCCCCGCGCCCAAGGAAATAGCCGCCCGCCCTCCATTGATCGCGCCGCGACGCCGGATGGGCCGTGACAAAGCCGCCGCGCGGCGCTAGCCGCTGTGCCCAAGGACAGGTGGCCGAGTGGTTTAAGGCAGCGGTCTTGAAAACCGCCGTGGGTGCAAGCTCACCGTGGGTTCGAATCCCACCCTGTCCGCCA
>CAZFPW010000190.1:3285-5405 GCA_964520765.1 uncultured Novosphingobium sp. | reverse complement strand
TCATGGCCATGCCGGCCGCTGAAGGCCTGTTCCACAAGGCGATCATCCAGAGCGGGCCGGGCCTGACCATGGGCGACAAGGCCCAGGCTGCCGCCCACGGCGCGGCGACGCTGGAAAGGCTGGGCGTCCCCAAGGCGGACGTGCGCAAGCTGCTGGAGATGGACATCCGCGAGATCATGCGCGCGGCCGGTGCGGCGCAGGGCCGGGGGATGCGCGCCATGGCCCCGATCGTCGATGGTCGCTCCCTGCCGCGCCATCCCTTCTCGCCCGACGCTTCGCCGACCGCGCGCGAGGTGCCGCTGATGATCGGCACGACCAAGGACGAAGCGACCCTGTTCCTCTCGCCCGACCCCCTGTTCGGCAAGATGACCGAGGAGCAGGCGGTGCAGAAGGCGAGCGCGATGCTGGGGCCGAAGGGCGCGGCGGGCATCGCCGCGTTCAAGCGGCTGCGGCCCAAGGATGCGCCGACCTATTGGCTGACCTCGCTGTCGACCGCGAACGGGGCCTGGATCAACTCGATCCGGCTGGCCGAGCGCAAGCTGGCCCAGCCCGCGCCGGTCTACATGTTCCGCTTCGATTGGGAGACGCCGTTCTTCGGCGGCGCGCTCAAGGCCCCGCACGGGACCGAGGTGCCCTTCGTCTTCGACAATGCCGACAAGCGCCCGATCCTGCTCGGCACGGGGGCGGTGCAGCGCAAGCTCGGCGCGGAGATGTCGCGGGCCTGGATCAATTTCGCCCGCACCGGCGATCCCTCGCAGCCCGGCCTGGCCTGGCCGGCCTACGACCTGGAATCGCGCCGGACGATGATCTTCGACACGGTCAGCCACGTGGTGGCCGACCCGGACAAGGAAGCGCGCGTCCTGCTGAGCGCCTGAATCAGCCCAGCCGCTCCGCCGCCAGCTTGCGCAGGTCGGCGGTCTTGACCTTGGCGCTGCCGGTCATCTGCAATTCGTCCTCGGTGAAGAACAGCACCCGGCGCGGCACCTTGTAGCTGGCGAGCTTCTCCCTGGCGAAGGCGCGCACCGCGTCCTCGTTCAGTACCGCGCCCTGGTGCGCGACGACGCAGGTCACCACGATCTCGCCCAGGGTGTCGTGCGGCACGCCGACGGTCTGGGTGATCTTGATGCCAGGGCATTCCAGGATCACCTCGTCGATCTCCAGCGGAGAGACGTTGGCGCCGCCGGTCTTGATGATGTCGTTGAGGCGGCCTTCCCAGAACAGGCGGCCCTCCGCGTCCAGCCAGCCGCCGTCGCCGGTGCGGAAGAAGCCTTCCTCGTCGAGCGTCTCGTCCAGCGGAACCCCCAGGTAGCCGAGCATCAGCGTCGGCCCCTTGACCGCGATCTCGCCGCGTTCGCCCAGCGGGACGGCCCGGCTGGACAGCGGATCGACGATCTTGAACAGGTTGCCGGGCAGCGGCACGCCGTGGCTGTTGCGGGCTTCCTCGCGGGTCGTGCCGGCCGGATAGGCTGCGCTCAGCGTGAAGGTCTCAGTATTGCCGTAGCAGTGGCGCGGCTCGATCCAAGTGGTGCGGATCGTCGCCTGGCGGGCCAGCGGCGAATCGACATCGACGTAGCGCAGGGCCGAAAGGTCGGCCCCCTCCCAGTTCGGTGCGGCGATCAGCTGTTCCCACTGGTGCGGCCAGGCGAACAGGAAGCTGACCTTTTCCCGCTCCATCAGTTCGATCGCCTCGACCGGCTGGAAGGTGCGCTGGAGCACGATCGTCCCGCCGACGCTTAGTACCCCGCCCACGACCATCGAGAAATTGCCCGACCAGAAGAAGCCGTTGGCCGTCCAGTACCGCACGTCGGGGTCGAGGCCCTGCTGGCGGCCCATGCGCCAACATTGCAGGGCGACGCCCCGGTGCGCGCTGAGGATGCCCTTGGGCCGGTTGGTCGATCCCGAGGAGAAGAACAGCGCCCCCGGATCGGCCGGGCTGACCGTGGCGGCGCGGGCGGCGACCTGGGCGTCGGCGATGTCCGCGCCCGTGGCCAGGAAATCGTCCCACGCCTCGATCGCGCCGCCGCCGTCACCGCCGACCACGGCCAGGCGGCGCAGGAAGGGGAACCTGCCGGAAGCCAGCGCGCCGGGCTGGCTCGTGGCGATGGCCGGTTCGAGCCCGG
>CAZFPW010000190.1:0-3185 GCA_964520765.1 uncultured Novosphingobium sp. | reverse complement strand
CTGGGACCGGCGCCACAGCTCGGCATAGGTCCAGCGCTCCGCCGTGCCGTCGGCGCGGTAGCGGACCAGCGCCTCGCGCTCGCCGCCGCGCTCCGTCACCTCGCGGATGAACCCGGCCAGGGTCAGTTCGCCCAGGCCCGGCTCCTGCGATAGCGGCAGGCCGCGAGCGATCGAGACCGTGGGGTCCGCGACGTAGCTGTGATCGGTCATCGCACGCCTCAGTAGGGGATCTCGACCTCGTTGAGCGAGGTGACGATGGTCTTGCCGTTCTGGTCGGTCATCCGCACCGCGATCTGGACGATGGGGAAACCCCATTCCGACTTGTCGTGCTTGGCCACGACCTCGCCGTCGACGAAGGTCACGTCGCCTTCGAAGGCGGGGCCGCGGAACTCCGACTTGGCGTGGCGGACCATGCCGTCGTGGCCGGCCCACATCGCCAGGTAGTCGGTGTTCCAGGCCGCCATGGTCGCGCCGTAGCCATAGGCGCGGTGCATGCCGATCTCGCTCGCCCGGCCATCGTCGATGTGCCCGCGCGACGGCCCGAGATAGAGCCCGTCGCGCAGGCGCGGATCGATCATCGCGCCTTCCTCGTCGAAGGAGAAGCCCTCGATCCAGCCCATGTCCTGGTTGACCCAGCAGTCCTCGACGCCTTCCACGGTGGTCCAGTACATCGAGCCCCAGATGTTGAAGATGAAGGCGCGGTACTCGGTGGTGAAGCTGGCGATCGAGTGCGGGCCGATCACCCGGCGCGGCAGCTTGTCGCCCACCTTCACGTCGGCGAAGTGGGGCGACCTGCCCTCTCGGTTGGAGAGGAACCAGTCGCGCCGCACTTGGTCGATCTCGGCCAGCTCGGCGGCGGTCCACTTGCGCGGGGCGCCGGCGCTGTCGGCATACATGCCGCGCTTCTCGGCCTCCTTGGCAAGGTAGCGGATCACCGTGGGGCGCGACTTGGCGATCAGGTCGCCGCGCTGGTTGCGGTGGACCGCGTCGCCCCACTGGAACAGCGTGGGGCCGGCGAACTTCGTCTCGGTGAACTTGTAGCCGGTGAAGGTCCGTTCCTGGAACAACTGGTCGCCGGGGCGGACGTGGGTGCCGTACCACCACCATTCCTCCCCGCCGAAGATCATGTGCTGGCCGGGAATGTGGCCGACGCAGGCCTGGTTGTTGCCGTGGCCGTAGTCGAGCGCGACGATCATCGATTGCGGCGCGATCAGGTCTCCGAACTTGCTCTGCGCGGCGAAGCGCTGGTCCCAGTGGAGCGGGTTGACGTAGTCCATCGCCATGACCCAGCGGCGGATGTCGGTCTTGTTGCAAGGCTCCCACAACTGCGCGCCGCCGACCTTCTGGCCAAGCCGCCATTCGACGTCGCTGATGTCCATCGTGACCTGATTTTCGCCTTCGGCCATGTGCTTTCTCTCCGCTGCGCGATCTTTCGTTCGCGCCTTGCTTGGGGGAGCGGGCGGAGTCCCGGCTTGACCGATCAGGACAAAGTGCCGGCCCGATGCTGCTGCCTCACCTGCGTCGGCGGTGCGCCGAACCAGCGCCGGCAGCGCCGCGTCAGCACCGATTGCTCCGCGAAACCGAGCTTTTCCGAAATGGTCGAGAAATCGAGCCCGGTCTGCTTCAGGTAATAGAGCAGGACGTCGCGGCGCACCTCGTCCTTGACCTGCTGGAACGAGGTCTCCTCGGCGGCGAGGCGGCGGTGCAGGGTGCGCGGATGCAGGCCCAGCTCGGACGCGACGCGCGCGTTGCTGGCCTCGCCGCTCCACAGCAGCTGCATCACCGCGCCGCGCACCAGCGCATGGACCGGCGGCCGCGCCTGGGTGAAATGCTCCCCGATATAGGTGATCGCGGTTTGGTAGGCCTCGGGGTCGGGGGTGACGATCGGACAGGCGAGATCGGCGCGGGAATAGAACACCCCGTCCTCGTTCTGCCCGAAGCGGACCTCGCAGCCGAAGTAGCGGCGGTAGGTCTTGAGCGGGGAGAGCGGCTGGTGACGGAAGTGGACCTTGCGCACGCGGGCGTGGCCGCCGGTCATCTCCATCGCGAAGAGGTGGCCGACCAGCATGATTTGCTCGATCGCCTGGCTGCGGTGGGGCAGGCCTTCGACCAGGATGTCGTGGCCGGAGAACACGCCTTCCTCGCCGGGCAGCCGCTTCTGCCAGATCCGCGCGGCCAGGCTATGGGCGTAGCCGTGGCTGCCGACATAGGCGAGCGCGTCTCCAAAGGTGCGCGAGTTGCGCATCACCTGGCCGAGCGGGCCGAACATCCCGCCCCCCTGGCGGGTGGCGAGGCGCAGGCCGAAGTCCGGGCATTGCAGGATCTCGGCGGCCCGCTCGATCAGCACGATCATCTGGCGATAGGTCGCCGTCGTCGCCCCGCGCTCTATCCCGGCGGTTTCGAACAGGGCGTCGGCATCGCCGCCGAGTTCTTCGACCAGTTCCGGAAAGAAGCGCAGCAGCCGCGCGTGGACAATGTCGAAGCTGTCGGCGGCCATGGCCTATTGGAACAGGATTTGTCCGAATAGGTCAAGCGTCTCGCTTGCGCCCCAGCCTAGGATGCACGGCAACGAGCGGCGCCGAGTCCGGGCGCGCCGAGGAGAGCGACGATGACCCTCACCATGGAGCAGCTACTCGATCGCGAGATGATCCGCGATTGCATCATCCGCCTGGCCCGAGGGGAGGACCGCCGCGATGCCGAGGCGCTGAAGAGCTGCTTCTGGCCGGATTCGGGCTTCGACTATGCGATGTATGCGGGCACCTTCCCTGAATACCTCGCCTGGGTCGTGCCCGGCGCGGATGCGATCACCAACACCCAGCACGTGATCGCCCAGACCCTGATCGAGCTGGACGGCGACAAGGCCCAGGCCGAAACCCACGTGGTCTCCTACCACCGCGTCATCGTCGACGAGGTGGAACGGGATACCTGCATCGGCGGGCGCTATCTCGACAAGCTGGAGAAGCGGGACGGCAAATGGGCCATCGCCCACCGCACGATGCTGTACGACTGGTATCAGGATTGGGGCACCGCGGTCGATTGGTCGCAGGGGGTGATGGGCTATCCGTTCCTCGGACCGCATTACACCGGCCGCGCCAATGGCGACTGGAGCGAGGTGTTCTTTGGAAAGCGGGCCGGCTGATGGGCGCGTTGTCGGGCAAGGTCGCGGTCATCACGGGCGCGAGCCG
>CAZFPW010000189.1:0-5410 GCA_964520765.1 uncultured Novosphingobium sp. | reverse complement strand
TGGGTGGCCGGGCGGGGGAGCGGGCCGGTGCCGCACTGTTTCAGCCACGCTGAAACAGACAACGACTCCTATAACCGCTCCGCCTGGGCCACCGCGTCGCTCGCCCTCAGCGCGCTGGCGATGCGGGTGAGGTGGGCGAGGTCCTGGACCTCCAGGTCGACCTCGTAGGTGCCGAACAGCTCGTCGCGCTGGGTCATCTTCAGGCGGACGATATTGGCGTTATTGGCCGCGAAGATGCCGGTGACCTCGGCCAGGGTGCCCGGGCGGTTGTAGAGCACGCAGCTCAGCCGCCCGATCGCGCCGGTGGTTCGTTCGCCCCAGGACAGGTCGAGCCAGTCGACATCGACCCCGTCGGCCAGCTTCATGCAGTCGATGGCGTGGACCTCCACCCCCATGCCCGGGCGCTTCAGCCCGACGATGCGGTCCCCCGGCACCGGGTGGCAGCATTCGGCCAGTTGGAAGGCCACGCCGGGCGTCAGCCCGCGGACCGAGATCGCGCGTTCCTGATGGGGCCAGACCTCGGGCTCCGGGAGGTCCTGGGCGCTGCCGGGAACGAGCGCCTCCATCACCTCGCGATCGTCGACCTTGGCCGTGCCGATCGCCACCATCAGGTCCTGCTCGGAATTGAGGCCGAGCCGCTTCCAGGCCGCGGCGATGGCCTTCTTGCCGACCTTGGCGGGCAGTCGCTCGACGATCTCGTCGAACAGCTTGCGGCCGATCGCGGCGATCTCCTGCCGTTCCTTCTGGCGCACGGCGCGGCGGATCGCGGCGCGGGCCTTGCCGGTGACGACGAAGCCCAGCCAGGAAAGCTGCGGTTCCGACTTGGCGCTCTTGATGATCTCGACCACGTCGCCGTTGTTGAGCTGGGTCCGGAGCGGCATGTGCCGCCCGTTGATCTTCGCGCCGACCGCCATCGAGCCGAGGTCGGAATGGACCGCATAGGCAAGATCGATCGGCGTCGCCCCCTTGGGCAACTGGTGCAGCGCGCCCTTGGGGGTGAAGGCGAATATCCGATCCTGGTAGATCGCCATCTTCGTATGCTCGAGCAGCTCCTCGGCATCGTGGCTGGCATCGACGATCTCGATCAGGTCCCTCAGCCAGCCGACCTCCCCATCGGGCTGGCCGCCCTGCTTGTAGGCCCAATGGGCGGCCAGACCGTATTCATTGGTGCGGTGCATCTCCTTGGTGCGGATCTGCACCTCCATCCGCATCGAGTTCTCATAGATCAGCGCGGTGTGCAGCGAGCGGTAGCCATTGGCCTTGGGGGTGGAGATGTAGTCCTTGAAGCGCCCCGGGATCATCTGCCAGGTCCGATGCAGGACGCCGAGCGCCTGGTAGCAGTCCTCCACGTCGTCGGTCAGGACGCGGAAGGCCATGATGTCGGTGATCTGCTCGAAGGAGACATGGCGCTCGGCCATCTTCTTCCAGATCGAATAGGGGTGTTTCTCCCGCCCCGAAACCTCGACCTTCAACCCGGCCTCGGCCAGCGCCTGCTTGATGGCCAGCGCGATCTGATCGACCTGCCCGCCCTCGACGCTGCGGATCTGGGCGAGGCGGCCGGTGATCGTGGCATAGGCCTCGGGCTCCAACTGCTCGAAGGCCAGGAGCTGCATCTCGCGCATGTATTCGTACATGCCCACCCGCTCCGCGAGGGGAGCATAGATATCCATCGTCTCCCGCGCGATCCGGCGGCGCTTGTCGGCGCTGCGGATGAAATGGAGCGTGCGCATGTTGTGCAGCCGGTCGGCCAGCTTGACCAGCAGGACGCGCAGGTCCTCGCTCATCGCCAGGAAGAACTTGCGCAGGTTCTCCGCCGCCCGCTCGTTCTCGGTCAGGGTCTCGATCTTGGAAAGCTTGGTGACGCCGTCGACCAGCCGGGCGATCTCCGGCCCGAACAGCTTCTCGACCTCGTCGATCGTCGCCAGGGTATCCTCGACCGTGTCGTGGAGCAGGGCGGTGACGATCGTCTCCTGATCGAGCTTCAGGTCGGTCATCAGGCCCGCCACCTCGATCGGATGGCTGAAATAGGGATCGCCCGAGGCCCGCTTCTGGCTGCCGTGCTTCTGGACCGAATAGACGTAGGCACGGTTGATCAGCGCCTCGTCCGCTTCCGGTTCGTAGGCCAAGACCCTTTCGACGAGTTCGTATTGACGCAGCATCTCGGCCTAATGTGCGGATAGAGTGCTGCGATGCAATGAAAAAGGCGGGGCATGACTTCACCGGAGCGGCCGTGCTAGCCCGATGAGCCAGCATCCCCCGGAGAAGCGCCCCAATGTCCCAGCCCTACGCTCCCTATGCCGACGCCGTGGTCGTGATCACCGGCGCCTCAACCGGCCTCGGCCGCGCCATCGCGGTGGGCGCGGCCGAGCAGGGCGCGAAGGCCGTGGTCGTCAACTATGTGAGCAGCCGGGCCGAGGCCGAGGAAACCGCGCGGCTCGTCGGCGCCGCGGGCGCCGAGCCGATCCTTGCTCAGGGCGATGTCGGGCAGGACGAGGACTGCCGCCGGATCGTCACCGCGGCCGAGCGCTTCGGGCGGATCGACACGCTGTTCAACAATGCCGGGACCTCGCGGATCGCCTCCTACGGCGACCTCGACGCGCTCGACGCCGACGAGTTCCTGCGGCTCTACCGGGTCAACGTGGTCGGCCCCTACCAGATGGTCCGCGCCGCCCGCGCCCTGCTGGAGGCTTCGGACAATGCCGCGGTGGTGATGACCTCTTCGATCGCGGGCGTGACCGGCGGCGGTTCCTCGAT
Organism: uncultured Novosphingobium sp.; assembly: GCA_964520765.1. Lineage (GTDB taxonomy): Bacteria > Pseudomonadota > Alphaproteobacteria > Sphingomonadales > Sphingomonadaceae > Novosphingobium. Next base: position 2,656 of record CAZFPW010000189.1, on the reverse strand, counting down.
CGCCTATTCGGCCTCCAAGGGCGCGCTCAACGCCATGACCCTGGGCCTCGCCCGCGCGGTCGCCCCGAAGATCCGGGTCAACGCGCTGTGCCCCGGCTATATCGACAGTCCGTGGTTCGACAAATTGGGCTATGCCGGCGGCAAGGAGAAGCTGCGCGAGCACATCGCTCGGACCACGCCGCTGAAAGCCGCCTCGACTCCCGAGGACGTAGCCGGCAGCGCCCTGTTCCTCGGCAGCCGCGCCGCACGCCACGTGACGGGCGAGACACTGCTGGTCGATGCCGGGCTCCACTTGGGGAACTGAGCAAAAATAGTGGGGGAAGTGCCCTGGCTTGCAAAAACCGCAACTTCGCTAGACGTTTTCGCACTTGCACAATTTTGCTGCAACAGCGAAAAAGACCCTGCCTTTCAGGCATCCTCTCCCAAAACTTCCATGGCCTGGCCGGCAACGGCCGGGCCTTTTTTTGTCCTGCGCCCACAGGCGGTTTGCAAACCGCAAACCCAGTTCCTAGCTTCAAAGCCTAACGGCAACAGGAAGCACGAGAATGGCTGACGCGGCGACGAACGTGGACGAGCGGACAGTCCGCCTGCAGGTGGCGGCAGCCCGACAGGAAGAGAGCGGCCAAGGCATCGCTCGCATGCCGAAATCCGCGATGGGCGCGCTTGGGATCACCGAAGGCGACGTCATCGAGATTACCGGCAAGCGCGTGACCGCCGCGCGCGCCGTGCTCGCCTATGCCGAGGATGAGGGGCTGGAGGTGATTCGCCTCGACGGCCTCCAGCGCGCCAATGCCGAGGTCGGATCGGGCGACCACGTGACGCTGCACAAGGCCGAGAGCCGGCCAGCCCAGCGCGTGGTCTTCGCGCCCGCGCAACGCGAGATGCGCCTCCAGGGACCCGCCCAAGCGCTGCAACGCAACTTCTTCGAGCGCCCATTGGTCGCGGGGGATGTCGTGGCGACGACCGGGCAGCAGCAGGTCCGCGACATGCCGCCGCACGTCGCGCGGATGTTCAACGCCCCGGCCTTCGCCCTCACCCAGATTCGTCTCACGGTCGTCTCGACCGTGCCCAAGGGCATCGTCCACATCGACGAGAACACCGAGGTCGAGCTGCGCGAGGAGTTCGAGGAGGCCCGCGGCTCCCGCGCCGACGTCAACTACGACGACGTCGGCGGCATGGGCGACACGATCCGCCAATTGCGCGAGATGGTCGAGCTGCCGCTGCGCTATCCCGAGCTGTTCACCCGGCTCGGCGTCGATCCGCCGCGTGGGGTGCTGCTCCACGGCCCGCCGGGCACCGGCAAGACGCGGCTCGCCCGCGCCGTCGCCAACGAGAGCGAAGCGACCTTCTTCACGATCAACGGGCCGGAAATCATGGGCTCCGCCTATGGCGAGAGCGAGAAGCGCCTGCGCGAGGTGTTCGAGGAGGCGACCAAGTCCGCGCCCTCGATCGTCTTCATCGACGAGATCGATTCGATCGCGCCCAAGCGCGGCCAGGTCCAGGGCGAGGCGGAAAAGCGCCTCGTCGCCCAGCTGCTGACGCTGATGGACGGGCTCCACGCGCGCTCCAACCTGGTAGTCATCGCCGCGACCAACCGCCCTGACGCGATCGACGAGGCGCTACGTCGGCCCGGCCGGTTCGACCGCGAGATCGTGATCGGCGTGCCCGACGAGAGCGGGCGGCGCGAGATCATCGGCATCCACACCCGCGGCATGCCGCTGGCCGAGGACGTCGACCTCAACGAGCTGGCCCGCACGACCCACGGCTTCGTCGGCGCGGACCTGGCCGCGCTCGCCCGCGAGGCGGCGATCGAGGCGGTGCGGCGGATCATGCCTCAGCTAGACCTGGAAGCGCGGACCATCCCGCCGGAGGTGCTCGAAAGCCTCTCGGTGACCCGCGACGACTTCGTCGAGGCGCTCAAGCGCGTCCAGCCTTCGGCGATGCGCGAGGTCATGGTCCAGGTGCCCAACGTGGGCTGGGGCGATGTCGGCGGCCTGGGCGAGGCGCAGATGAAGCTGCGCGAGGGCGTCGAGCTGCCGCTGAAGAACCCGGAAGCCTTCCACCGGCTGGGCATCCGCCCGGCCAAGGGCTTCCTGCTTTACGGCCCGCCCGGCACCGGCAAGACCCTGCTGGCGAAAGCCGTGGCGAAGGAGGCCGAGGCCAACTTCATCGCGATCAAGTCGTCCGATCTTCTTTCCAAGTGGTACGGCGAGAGCGAGCAGCAGATCGCCAGGCTCTTCGCCCGCGCCCGTCAGGTCGCGCCTTGCGTGGTGTTCGTCGACGAGATCGACAGCCTCGTGCCCGCCCGCGGCAATTCCAGCATGGGCGAGCCGCAGGTGACGGCGCGCGTGGTCAACACGATCCTGGCCGAGATGGACGGGATGGAGGAATTGCAGTCGGTCGTGCTGATCGGCGCGACCAACCGCCCGGCCCTGGTCGACCCCGCCCTGCTGCGGCCCGGCCGCTTCGACGAGTTGGTCTATGTCGGCACGCCCGATCAGCCGGGGCGGGAGCACATCCTCAAGATCCACACCGCGAAGATGCCGCTGGCCAGCGACGTCGACCTGGGCCGAATCGCGGCGGAGACCGACCGCTTCACCGGCGCGGACCTGGAGGACGTGGTGCGCCGCGCCGGCCTGATCGCGATCCGCAAGCG
>CAZFPW010000188.1:3033-5452 GCA_964520765.1 uncultured Novosphingobium sp. | reverse complement strand
CGCTCATGCCGTCCTCGATCGAGACGATCGGATAGGCGGCGGTAAGGTCGGCCAGGTAATCGGCCATCTGCACGGGCGAGAGCGACAGGTTCTCGCCGCTGATCTCGTACTTGCCGTCCTTGAAGAACTCGGTCGCCGCGCAGTCCAGCGCCAGCTTGACGTCGGTGCCCGCCTTGAAGCCGGCCTTCTCGATCGAGGCCATGATGAAGTCGAGCGCGTCGCGGGTCGAGGCGAGGTTCGGGGCAAAGCCGCCCTCGTCGCCCACCGCCGTCGCCAGGCCCTTTTCATGCAGGCCCTTCTTCAGCGTGTGGAAAATCTCGGCGCCCCAGCGCACCGCCTCGGCCAGGGTCGGCGCGCCAACCGGCATGACCATGAATTCCTGGAAGTCGATCGGGTTGTCGGCGTGCTCGCCGCCGTTGATGATGTTCATCATCGGCACGGGCAGGACATGGGCGGAAACCCCGCCGACATAGGAATAGAGCGGCAGGCCGCGCGCATTCGCGGCGGCCTTGGCGATCGCCAGGCTGGTGCCGAGGATGGCGTTGGCGCCGAGCCGCGCCTTGTTCTCCGTGCCGTCGAGCGCGATCAGCGTCAGGTCGATGTCGCGCTGATCCTCGCCGTCGATGCCCAGCAGCTCCTCGCGAATCTCGCCGTTCACCGCCTCGACTGCCTTGAGCACGCCCTTGCCCAGGTAACGTCCCTTGTCGCCGTCGCGCAGCTCGACCGCCTCGTGCGCGCCGGTCGACGCGCCGGAAGGCACGGCGGCGCGGCCGAAGCTGCCGTCGTCGAGCAGAACGTCGACCTCCACCGTCGGGTTGCCCCGGCTGTCCAGAATTTCCCGGCCGTGGATGTCGATGATCGCGGTCATTGTTTCAGTTTCCCTGATGACGGACCCTTGCCGAGCCCTCGCTTGCGGCCCAAATAGCAGGGGAACCTTGGCAGGCAAGGTGCATTGCAGCACTATGCGACGGGAGTCGCGCATCCGAATTGTTTCCGTTCCGGGAAAAGGAAAGACCATCATGGCCGAAACCACCGCAACCACTGGCAAATCCCGCACCAAGGCCCCGGCCGCTCCGCAGGAAGCCGCCGTCGGCGCCGAGGCGAAGGACCGCTTCGGCAAGGCGATCGAGGAAGCCAAGGCGGGCGCCCAGGCCGTGCGCGAGGAAGCCTATGCCCGCGCCGGCGAGTATCGCGACCGCATCAAGGATTCGAGCGCCGACTGGATCGACGAGGCCAAGGCCTATGGCGACCAGGCGAAGGAACGCGCGGGCGAGCTGGCGGTCGAAGGCAAGGCCAAGACCACCGAGGCGCTCAAGGGCCTGAGCACGATCATCTCCGACAATGCCGGGCTGATCGACGAGAAGCTGGGCCTCAAGTACGGCGACTATGCCCGCGGCGCCGCGAAGTCGATCGACGGCGCGGCCGCGAAGCTCGACGCCAAGGATCTGGCCGAGCTGGGCGAGGACGCCAAGGAATTCGTCCGCCGCAGCCCAGGCCTGGCCATCGGCATCGCCGCGGTCGCGGGCTTTGCCCTCGCCCGCCTGTTCAAGGGCTCCGACAACTAGGTCGAGCCTCCGATGGAGGGCGAACTGATTTCCGAACCGGCCGAAGCCGATGCGGCCGACCCGGCCGAGCGGTCGCTGATCGGCGACCTGCGCTTGCTGGCGACCGATGCCCGCACCCTGGCCGAGGCGGAAATCGCCTACCAGAAGTCGCGCGCGCAGGTCTTCGGCGGCGGGATCGGCAAGATCGTCGGCCTGGGCGCCCTCGCCCTGCTGCTCGCCGGGTTGGCCCTGGTCGCGCTGGTGGTGGGCCTGCTCATCGCCCTCACCCCGGTCCTGACGGCCTGGGGCGCGACGGCGGCGGTCGTGGCCGGGCTGATCCTCCTGGCCCTGCTGGTAGCGTTGTGGGCCAAGGCGGCCTGGGGCAGGTTGGCGGACCTGGTCCGGTGAGCCGAAACGTCGAAAACCTCGCCATCGACCGCGCCAATCGCGACGCCGCCCGCGCGGTGTTCACCGAGCGCCTGGCGCGGATCAAGGCCGACCTCGAGGCGCGCGGCGTCGGCTCGCGAGTTGCAGGCTCGGTGGTCGAAGGCACGTCCGACGCGCTCGATGCCGGGCTGGACGTGGCCCGGGAACGCAAGGGCCTGATCGCCGGAACCATCGGTGCGCTGCTGCTTTGGATTTTCAGGCAACCGCTGTTCGATGCCGCCGCATCGCTCTTCACCCATAACCGGGGCGAGGACGCAGACGAGGAAACCGAGGACGATACCCGTGACGAAAGCGACTAAGAGCGACAGCATCCGCGCCCGGATCGACGAATCGGAAGCGCAATTGCGGGGCGACAAGGCCGTTCCCGCGACCCGTCTGCCCGAAGGCGATCCGCCCGAGCAGTTCTCCGGCCTGATCGGGGAATATCC
>CAZFPW010000188.1:0-2933 GCA_964520765.1 uncultured Novosphingobium sp. | reverse complement strand
CCGACGATCTGGTACTTCACCGGCTTGTCGTCATCGTCGAGCAGGGTGACGGTCGCGCCGAAGATGATCTTGTCGCCCGAAAGGGTCGCCGGATCGATGATCTGCGCGCGGCTGACGCGATCCTCCAGATCGGCGATCGACGCCTCGACCTGGCCCTGGCGTTCCTTGGCCGCGTGGTATTCGGCATTTTCCGAAAGGTCGCCGTGGGCGCGCGCTTCCTCGATAGCCTCGACGATCCTCGGCCGTTCCTCGCGCAGCGCTTTCAGCTCGGCCGTCAGCTTCTCATAGCCTTCCGCCAGCATGGGCAACTTTTCAACGCTCGCCATACCTGCCTTGTCCTCCTAGCTCCCCTGGCGAGACTAATATCCTGTCCCGTCCTTGGGAACGGGTCGAACAAGTCACGATGTCAGGGGAAAGCGTGATCAGTTATGCATAATAGGCCTGAAGCGAGCGGACATCAAGTTTCGCCCCGCGCAGCGCCGCGATCGCCTCCACCGCCGCGACCGAAGCCGCCGCCGTGGTGAAGTAGGGAACCTTGGCCTTGAGAGCCGACGCGCGGATCGACTGCGAGTCCTTGAGGCTCTGCCAACCTTCGGTGGTGTTGAAGATCACGGTGACGTCGCCATCGATGATCCGGTCGACGACGTGCGGGCGGCCTTCGGCGACCTTGTTGATCCGTTCCACCGGCACCCCGGCGTCCGCCAGGTACTTCTGCGTGCCGCCCGTCGCGATGATCGAGAAACCGAGGCTGACGAGCTTGCGCACCGCCGGCAGCACCACCGGCTTGTCGGTGTCCTTGACCGAGACGAAGGCCACGCCCCCGTCCGGCAGCAGGGTGCCCGCGCCAAGCTGCGACTTGGCGAAGGCCGTGGCGAAATCGCCGTCGATGCCCATCACCTCGCCGGTCGACTTCATCTCCGGCGAAAGCACCGGATCGACGCCGGGGAAACGGGCGAAGGGGAAGACCGCCTCCTTGACCGCCATATAATCGAGTTTGCGCTTGAACGGCGGGAAAGTAGACAGCTTCTCTCCGGCCATGACCCGCGCCGCGATCTTGGCGACCGGCTGGCCGATTGCCTTGGCAACGAAAGGCACGGTGCGGCTGGCGCGCGGATTTACCTCGATCAGATAGACCTCGCCATCCTTGACCGCGAACTGGATGTTCATCAGCCCCTTGACGCCAAGCGCGAGAGCCAGCGCCTGGGCCTGGCGTTCCATCTCCGCGATCACGGCTTCGGACAGGTTGTAGGGCGGCAGGGTGCAGGCGCTGTCGCCCGAATGGATGCCCGCCTCCTCGATGTGCTGCATCACCCCCGCGACCACGACCTCGTCGCCGTCGCACAGGGCATCGACGTCGCACTCGATCGCGTCGCGCAGGTACTTGTCGATCAGCACCGGACTGTCGCCCGAGACGTTCACCGCGGTCGCGATGTAATCGTCGAGCTGGGCCTCGGAATCGACGATCTCCATAGCCCGGCCGCCCAGCACGTAGCTCGGGCGGATCAGCACGGGATAGCCGATGCGGTTGGCGACCGCGACGGCCTCGTCGCGGCTGCGGGCGATGCCGTTGTCGGGCTGCTTGAGCTTGAGGTCGTTGACCAGCTTGGCGAAACGCTCGCGATCCTCGGCCAGGTCGATCGCATCGGGCGAGGTGCCCAGGATCGGGATGCCGTTGTCTTCCAGCGCCTTCGCCAGCTTGAGCGGGGTCTGCCCGCCGAACTGGACGATGACGCCCACCAGCTCACCGTTGCTCTGCTCCACCTTCAGGATTTCCAGCACGTCCTCGGCGGTCAGCGGCTCGAAATAGAGGCGGTCGGACGTGTCGTAGTCGGTGCTGACCGTCTCCGGGTTGCAGTTGACCATGATCGTCTCATAGCCCGCCTCCTCCAGCGCGAAGCAGGCGTGGACGCAGCAATAATCGAACTCGATGCCCTGGCCGATCCGGTTCGGTCCGCCACCGAGGATCGCGACCTTGCGGCGGTTGGACGGGGCGGCCTCGCACTCGGGCTCCCCGAAGCTCGGCGCCTCGTAGGTCGAATACATGTAGGGCGTGATCGCCTCGAACTCGGCGGCGCAGGAATCGATCCGCTTGAACACCGGCCGCACGCCCAGCTTGTAGCGCAGCTCGCGCACTTCCTTCTCGCTGGTCGCGCCGGCCATGGCCTTCAGCGTATCGTGGAGCAGGCCCGAACGCCGCGCCTGGGTTTCGGCCAGGCCGCCGGCGACGCCGACCGAACGCACCGCCAGATCGGCGAGGCGCTTGTCAGAAAAGCCCATGGCCTTCAGCCGGCGCAGGCCCTGCGCATCGCTCGGCAGGCCATTGGCCACGATCACCGCCTCTTCGGCCACGATCTCCTCGATGTGGCGCAGGAACCAGCGGTCGTAATGGGTGACGGCGTTGATGTCCTCAACCGAGAAGCCCTCGCGAAAAGCCTGGGCGACCACCAGTAGGCGGTCCGGCGTCTGGCGCGACAGCGCCGCGGTGATGACGTCGCGGCTGGCCCCTTCGAGCGCGGCCACGCGATTGAAGCCGTCCAGCCCGGTTTCGAGGCCGCGCAGGGCCTTCTGCATCGATTCCTTGAAGTTGCGGCCGATCGCCATGACCTCGCCCACCGACTTCATCGCGGTGGAGAGCAGCGGTTCGGAGCCCTTGAACTTCTCGAAGGCGAAGCGGGGGATCTTGGTGACGACGTAGTCGATCGACGGCTCGAAGCTGGCGGGCGTCGCGCCGGTGATCTCGTTGGTCAGCTCGTCGAGCGTATAGCCCACGGCGAGCTTGGCCGCGACGCGGGCGATCGGGAAGCCGGTCGCCTTCGAGGCCAGCGCCGACGAGCGCGAGACGCGCGGGTTCATCTCGATGACGATGAGCCGGCCGTCCTTCGGATTCACCGCGAACTGTACGTTCGAACCACCTGTTTCAACGCCGATTTCCC
>CAZFPW010000187.1:2528-5460 GCA_964520765.1 uncultured Novosphingobium sp. | reverse complement strand
TCGAGTACTTGATCTCGGCATCGTCGAGCGCGACCAGCTCGACCACGGCGGCGTGGAGCTGGTTCTCGTCGCGCTGGGGCGCGGTGCAGCCTTCGAGGTAGGAGACGTAAGCGCCCTTGTCCGCGACGATCAGGGTCCGCTCGAACTGGCCGGTGTTCTCAGCATTGATGCGGAAATAGGTCGACAGCTCCATCGGGCAGCGCACGCCCTCGGGGATGTAGACGAAGGTGCCGTCGGAAAAGACCGCCTGGTTCAATGCGGCGAAGTAGTTGTCGTGCATCGGCACGACGCGGCCCAGCCACTTCTTCACCAGTTCCGGATACTCGCGGATCGCCTCACTGATCGAGCGGAAGATGACGCCGGCCGCCTCCAGCTCCTTGCGGAAGGTCGTGGCGACCGAGACGGAATCGAACACCGCGTCGACCGCGACCTTGCGCGCGCCTTCCACCCCGGCGAGCACCTTCTGCTCCTCCAGCGGGATGCCGAGCTTTTCGTAGACGCGCAGGATCTCTGGATCGACCTCGTCCAGGCTTTCCAGGCTCTTCTTCGCCTTGGGCGCGGCGTAGTAGTAGGCGTCCTGGTAGTCGATCGGCGGGACGTTCAGCTTGGCCCAGTCGGGCGGCGTCATGGTCAGCCACAGGCGATAGGCCTTGAGCCGGAGGTCGAGCATCCATTCCGGCTCGTCCTTCTTGGCCGAGATGAAGCGGACGGTGTCCTCGGACAGGCCCTTGGGCGCGAATTCCTGCTCGATGTCGGCGGACCAGCCGTGCTCGTAGTCCGCGACGCGGGCGGCGGCATCGTGGGCGGCCTGATCCTTCAAACTGGAGTCCTTCAGGCCGGAGTCCTTCAAAGTGGTCTGCTCGGTCATGCCGGTTCCCCCGCCAGTTGGGTGAGCGGCACCTCGGCCAGCGCCCCGCGCAGGGCCTGGTTGACCACGCCCCAGTGCGGGCGGACCGAGCAATCCCGCTCCAGCGTGCAGTCGTGCCGGCCGTGCTCGCAGCAGGCGGTCAGGGCGATCGGGCCTTCGACCGCCTCGACGATGTCGGCGAGCGTGATCGCCGCCGCCGGGCGCGCCAGCTTGAGCCCGCCGCCGACCCCGCGGGTCGAGCGCAGCAGGCCCGCCGCGGTCAGGCGGCTGACCAGCTTCTGCACGGTGGGCGCCGGCAGGCCGGTCTCCTCCGCGAGCTGACCCGCGGAAACGCGCGCGCCGCCGCAGTGCCGCGAGGCGGCGGACATCGTGACGACGGCGTAGTCTGCCATGGACGACAAGCGCATCTTGAGAACCGTTCGCAAAATCAGAGTGATTCGTTCCGATTTCACCTAGGAGCGGCACGGCGCCGTTTCAACGGCAAATATTGCGCCGCACAAATGTGGGCACAAAAAAGGGCGGCCCTCCCGCATGGAAGGACCGCCTTTGAAGTCGAGAACTCGTGCAGAATGCAACGAGCCCTTCGGGTCGCAGATCCCGTCTATGCGCGGTCGAAGGCAATGAATTGTATGGATTCGACAGTTGATGCGAATGAATCCGAACAGGCCGGAATGTTGCACCTTTGCCACATTTGCGCCTTTCGGAATGGCGCGTCGACAGCGGGCGGCCGGCTTGCCATAGCGATTCGCGATGCTTTACCCCCTGTTCCGCCCCGCCCTGTTCGGCCTCGACGCCGAAACCGCGCACGGCCTTGCCCTCCTCGCCCTGAACTTTTCGCCGTTCGGCCGCCCGGCCCGGCCCGGCGGACCGCTGGCGACGCGAGTCGCGGGAATCGACTTTCCCAACCCGGTCGGCATGGCCGCGGGCTTCGACAAGGACGGCAAGGCGCCCGACGCGCTGCTGGGCCTGGGCTTCGGCTTCGTCGAGGTCGGCTCGATCACCCCCCTGCCCCAGGCCGGCAATCCCAGGCCCCGCCTGTTCCGCCTGGCCGAGGACCGCGCGGTCATCAACCGCATGGGCTTCAACAACGACGGCGCGGAAGCGGCCGTGGCCCGCCTGGCGCCGCGCCACGGGCGGCCCGGCGTGATCGGCATCAACATCGGCGCGAACAAGGATTCGGTCGACCGCGTGGCCGACTATGCGACCATGGCCCGGCTGATGGCACCGCTGGCGACCTATCTTGCCGTCAACGTCTCCAGCCCGAACACACCGGGCCTGCGCGCCCTGCAGGACGAAGGCGCGCTGACCGCGCTGCTCGACGCCGTGCTGGAGGCGCGCGGGCCGCACGGCCCGCCGGTGTTCCTGAAGGTCGCGCCCGACCTGGAGCCCGCGGACATCGAGGCCATCAGCCGCATCGCCATCGACAAGGCGCTGGGCGCGCTGATCGTCTCCAACACCACGATAAGCCGGCCCACGCTGAAGTCCCCCCATGCCGGCGAGGCGGGCGGCCTGTCGGGCGCGCCCTTGCGCGACCTCGCGCAGCAGCGCCTGCGCGATTTCCGCCAGGCGACCGGCGGGGCGCTGCCCCTGATCGGCGTCGGCGGCATCGCCAATGCCGAGGACGCCTGGGCCAGGATTCGCGCCGGGGCGAGCCTGGTGCAGCTCTATAGCGCGATGGTCTATGAAGGGCCGGGCATCGCCCGCGCCGTGACGCGGGGCCTCGAAAGGCTGATGCGCCGCGACGGCTTCGCCAGCATTGCCGAGGCGGTAGGAAGCGAATAGCCTTTTGCCGACAATGCTTTCCCGCTACCTGATCCTGTTCGCCGGGCTCCTGCTCGCCCATCCCGCGCTCGCCCGCCAGCCGCAGCCGGCTCAGGTCCATGCCAAGGGCATGGTCAGCGCCGCCGATCCCCGCGCGGCCGAGGCCGGGGCCGAGATGCTCCGCGCCGGCGGCAGCGCGACCGACGCAGCCATCGCGACCATGCTGGCCCTGAACGTGGTGGAGCCGCAAAGCTCCGGCATCGGCGGCGGCGGCTTCCTGGTGACGAGCGACGCGGCGGGGAA